>JAHEIE010000059.1 GCA_024639505.1 Crocinitomicaceae bacterium | reverse complement strand
CTTAAAAAAACCGCCATTTGTATTCTATAAGTTATACAAGACGTTAGACAAAGTAAATGAGTCGGGTAAAAAGACTGTAATAAAAACTTGGTCAAGAGCTTCAACGATTACACCAGATTTTGTTGGACATACATTTGCTGTTCACAATGGAAATAAATTTATTCCTGTGTATGTTACAGAAAACATGGTAGGACATAAATTAGGTGAATTCTCACCAACAAGAAACTTTAGAGGACACGGAGGTAAGAAAGGAAAAAAGTAAATAAGTAAATTATTTTAAGAAATGGGAGCTAGAAAAAGGCTAATGGCCGAAAACATAAAAGAGGAAAGAAAGAGTTTAGCGATTGCTAAATTGAATAAATGTCCTATACCAGCTAGAAAAATGAGATTAGTAGCTGACCTTATTAGAGGTGAAGAGGTTGCAAAATCATTGATTATCTTGAGACACAATCCAAAGGATGCATCAGGATATCTAGAAAAATTGTTGTTATCAGCAGTAGCTAACTGGCAAGCAAAAAACGAAGGTGAACAACCGGATAATTTATACGTGAAAGAAATCACTGTGGGACCTGGACCAACTCTAAAAAGAATTAAGCCAGCACCACAAGGAAGAGCGCATAGAATTAGAAAGAGATCAAATCACGTAACTATTTTAGTAGACACTTTATAATATGGGACAAAAGACAAATCCAATAGGAAACAGATTAGGTTACATCAAAGGTTGGGATTCCAACTGGTATGGTGGGAATGATTACAAAGACAAAATCGTTCAAGATAATAAAATCAGAACCTACATCAATGCAAGATTAAGAAAAGCAAGTGTAGCTAAGGTTGTTATAGAAAGAACATTAAAGTTTGTAACAGTGACCATTCACACAGCAAGACCAGGTGTTATCATTGGAAAAGGAGGTGCTGAAGTTGATAAATTGAAAGAAGAGTTAAAGAAATTAACTGGTAATGAAATTCAAATCAACATTTTTGAAGTTAAAAGACCAGAATTAGACGCTGTACTGGTAGGTGAGGGAATCGCTAGACAAATAGAAGCTAGAATTTCTTACAGAAGAGCAATCAAAATGTCAATTGCTTCTACAATGAGAATGGGTGCTGAAGGAATCAAAGTCAAAATCAGTGGAAGATTGAACGGAGCAGAGATGGCAAGAAGTGAACTTTACAAAGAAGGAAGAACTCCACTTCATACATTTAGAGCAGATATTGATTATGCAATTTCTGAAGCTCACACACAATACGGAAGGATTGGTGTAAAAGTATGGATCTGTAAAGGAGAAGTATTTGGAAAGAGAGATTTATCCCCTAACTTTGTAAAAGGTGGTGCTAAAGGACCAAGAGATAATAAAGGAGGAGCTAGAAAGCCAAGAAGAAGATAAGATAATTAATAATTAGTAAAACTCTGTAATAATGTTACAACCTAAGAGAGTAAAATTTAGAAACACACAAAAAGGTAAACTAAAAGGTTTAGCTTATAGAGGAAACCACGTAGCTTTTGGTTCTTACGGACTTAAAACTATGGAAGAGGGATGGATTACTTCAAGACAAATTGAAGCAGCCAGAATAGCTGTAACAAGATACATGAAGAGAGAAGGTAAAGTTTGGATTAGAATTTTTCCAGACAAGCCGGTAACAAGTAAACCAGCAGAGGTAAGACAAGGGAAAGGAAAAGGTTCTTTGAGTCATTACGTTGCAGCTATTAAGCCAGGAAGAGTGATGTTCGAAGCAGATGGAGTGCCATTGGAAGTAGCAAAAGAAGCTATGAGACTTGCAGCTCAAAAATTACCAGTAAAAACAAAGTTTGTCTTGAGAAGAGACTTTGCTGAATAAAAAACAACTTGTAAAGATGGATAATAAACAAATAGTTGAATTGACAGATAAGGAATTAGTTCAGGAATTGAAAGAGAGAAGAACTCTATTGAACAAAATGAAACTAAACCACAAGGTATCTGATATTGAAAATCCAATGCTAATCAGATCTAATAGAAGAACTGTAGCAAGGATTAAAACAGAGTTGACAGTTAGAAGAAAAAACTCAGCTAAATAAATTTTTCAATGGAAAGAAATTTAAGAAAAGAAAGAATCGGAATTGTAACAAGCCAAAAGATGGATAAGTCTATCACGGTTCTTGTAGAAAGAAGAGAGAAACATGCCATGTATGGAAAGTTTCTTAAGAAGTCAAACAAATTTTTAGCTCATGACGAAAATAATGAGTGTAAAGAAGGTGATATCGTGAGAATTGCTGAAACTAGACCTCTTAGTAAAAGAAAAAGATGGAGATTGGCAGAAATCATTGAAAGAGCAAAATAATATTTTTAGAAAATGGTACAACAAGAATCAAGATTAAAAGTTGCAGATAATAGCGGAGCCAAAGAAGTTCTAGTAATTAGAGTTTTAGGAGGATCTGGTAAGAGATATGCTTCAATCGGAGATAAAATAGTAGTAGCAGTTAAATCTGCCGCTCCTAATGGAAACATCAAGAAAGGATCTGTTTCAAAAGCAGTAGTGGTGAGAACAAAAAAGGAAATCAGAAGACCGGATGGTTCATACATCAGATTTGATGATAACGCAGCTGTTATGCTTAACGAAGGTGGAGAAATGAGAGGTACAAGGATTTTTGGCCCAGTTGCAAGAGAGTTAAGAGATAAGCAATTCATGAAGATTGTTTCATTGGCACCAGAAGTGCTTTAATTGAATAGAATTATGACAAACAAGAAATTACATATCCAAGTAGGAGATTCAGTATTTGTTTCTACAGGTGTTTCTAAAGGAAAAAAGGCAGAAGTTATTTCCATTAATAGAAAAACATCTAGAGTTACAATAAGAGGAATTGAAGGAGATACTCTTCACCCAATAAAGAAGCACGTAAAGCCTAACGCTGACAAGAACTTCCCAGAAGGTGGAATTATAGAGAAAGATCCTACCATTCATATCTCTAATTTGATGTTGTTGGACCCTAAGTCTGGAGAAGCTACGAAAATTGGAAGAAAGAGAAAAGAAGTAGAGATCAAAGGAAAAAAGAAAACAGTTTCTGTTAGATTTTCTAAAAAATCACAAGAAGAAATTAGCAAGTAATGGAATATACACCAAGATTAAGACAAGAATACTCGGACAGAGTAGTTGCAGCTTTAACTGAAAAATTTGGTTATAAGAATGTAATGGAAGTGCCAAAACTAACTAAGGTTTGTTTGAGCCAAGGAATTGGAAAAGCAGTTTCTGATAAGAAATTAGTAGACTCAGCTGTAGAAGAAATGACTATTATTTCTGGTCAGAAAGCAATGGCAACTTTCTCTAAAAAGGATATCTCTAACTTCAAATTAAGAAAGGGAATGCCGATTGGAGCAAAAGTAACTTTGAGAGGAGCAAAAATGTGGGAATTTACAGATAGATTCGTTGCAATTTCTCTACCAAGAACAAGAGATTTTAGAGGAATTGAAGCTAAAGGATTTGACGGAAGAGGTAACTATACATTAGGTATCAAAGAACAAATCATTTTTCCTGAAATTGATATAGATAAGATCAAAAACATTACAGGAATGGACATCACTTTTGTTACAACAGCAAAAACTGATGAAGAAGCTAGAGAATTGTTAACCCAATTAGGATTTCCTTTTAAAAAATAAGTAAAGATGGCAAAAGAATCAATGAAAGCTAGAGAGCGCAAAAGAGAGGCTATGGTCGCTAAATATGCTCAAAAAAGAAAAGAATTAATTGAAGCAGGAGATTTTGATGGTTTACAAAAACTACCAAGAAATGCTAATCCAGTTAGACTACACAATAGATGTCAATTAACTGGAAGACCAAGAGGATACATGAGACAGTTCGGTATTTCTCGTGTAACTTTCAGAGAAATGGCTTTGGAAGGAAAGATACCAGGTGTTAAGAAAGCAAGTTGGTAATTAATAAATATTTTTAAGAAAAAATAAAATGGTAACAGATCCAATAGCAGATTACTTAACAAGAGTTAGAAACGGAATAATGGCGAAGCACAGAGTGGTAGAAGTACCTGCTTCGAACATGAAAGTGGCTATTTCTAAAATATTGTTAGAAAAAGGGTACATCTTGAACTACAAAGTAGTTGAAGATAACAAACAAGGAATAATTAAAATAGCGTTGAAATACGATCCAAGAACTAATTTGAATTCAATTTCTAAATTGATAAGAATCAGTAAGCCAGGACTAAGAAAATACACAGCGGCAGAAAATATGCCAAGAGTATTGAATGGTTTAGGTATCGCAATTTTGTCAACTTCAAAAGGTGTTATCACTAATAAGGAAGCTGCAGATTTGAATGTTGGAGGAGAAGTATTGTGTCACGTTTATTAATATAAAAGTATGTCAAGAATAGGAAACGCAATCATAACGATACCAGAAGGTGTTACGATTTCAGTAGATAACTCAAACGTTGTTACTGTAAAAGGAAAAAACGGAGAATTATCACAATTGGTTCACCCAGAAATTTCAATCAAAAACGAAGAAGGAATTCTTTCTTTTGAAAGAAGTTCTGATCAGAAAGATGTTAGAGCCGCTCACGGTTTATACAGATCTTTGGTAAACAATATGATTACTGGTGTAACTGAAGGTTACAAAAAACAATTGGAATTAGTAGGGGTTGGATTTAGAGCAACAACAAATGGACAATTATTAGAATTGGCACTTGGTTTTTCCCATCCAATTATAATGGAGATTCCAAAGGAGGTAAAAGTATCTGCTGAGACGGTAAAAGGAAAGCCACCGGTTATTACTTTAGAGTCTCATGACAAACAATTAGTTGGTCAAGTAGCAGCAAAAATTAGATCTTTCAGAAAACCTGAACCATACAAAGGAAAAGGAGTTAAATTTGTGGGAGAACAATTAAGAAGAAAAGCTGGAAAGTCAGCAGCTAAATAATAGATATTAGTTAAAGTCAACAAAAGATGCCATTAACAAAAGACCAAAGAAGAACCAAAATTAAGAGAAGAATCAGAAAAAAGTTTTCTGGAACTCCTACAAAACCAAGACTATCTGTATTCAGAAGTAACAAAGAAATTTACGCTCAAATTATTGATGACGAAAACAATGTTACTTTAGCTTCTGCAACTTCTTACATCAAAGGATTTGCAAAAGGTACTAAAACTGAACAAGCAAAAGAGGTTGGTGCACAAATAGCTAACAAAGCAAAGGAAGCAGGAATCGAAACTGTTGTATTTGACCGTAACGGTTACGTATACCATGGAAGAGTAAAAGCTTTAGCTGATGGAGCGAGAGAAAACGGATTAAAATTTTAAAACAGATTATATGTCTAAGTTATTAAGATCGGGAGATTTAGAATTAAAAGATAAAGTTGTTGCTATCAACAGAGTAACAAAAGTAACCAAAGGTGGACGTCACTTCAGTTTTTCAGCTATTGTAGTTGTAGGAGATGAGAATGGAATCGTTGGTCATGGTTTAGGAAAAGCTAATGAAGTAACAGAAGCGATAACTAAAGCAATTGACAATGCTAAAAAGAACTTAATTAAAGTTCCAATTATCAATGGTACAATCCCTCATTCTCAATTCGAGAAGTTTGGTGGAGCAAGAGTTTTGCTAAAGCCAGCATCTAATGGTACAGGAGTTATTGCAGGAGGTGCAATGCGTGCTGTATTGGAAAGTGTTGGAGTACATGATGTACTTGCAAAGTCACAAGGTTCGTCAAACCCACACAACTTAGTAAAAGCTACAATCAATGCTTTAGCAGGAATGAGATCTGCAAAGGATGTTGCTAAACAAAGAGGTGTGAGCTTAGATGTAGTATTTAACGGATAAAAATTAAGTCGAAGATGGCAACTATTAAAATAAAACAAGTTAGAAGTACAATCAAAAAACCTTTGAGACAAAAAAGAACTATAAAAGCTTTGGGTTTCAAAAAGTTAAACCAAGTTATTGAGAAAGAGGCAACTCCTCAAATTTTGGGAATGATTAGAAAAGTGAATCATTTGGTTCAAGTAGTAGATTAATTACTTAGAAAGAATTTTTAAAAAATGGAATTACATAATTTAACACCTGCAGAAGGTTCAAACAAGAACAAGAAGGTAAGAATCGGTAGAGGACAAGGATCTGGTAAAGGAGGGACTGCTGCAAGAGGACATAAAGGAGCTAAATCAAGATCTGGTTATTCAAGAAAAATTGGATTTGAGGGTGGACAAATGCCACTTCAAAGACGTGTACCTAAGTTTGGTTTTAAGAACATAAATAGAGTTGAATATTTAGGAATTAACTTAGATGTTTTGCAAGCAATTGCTGAAGCAGATAAAAGTGCTAAAGTAATTGATTTGGCTTACTTAGTAGAAAATGGATACGCTCACAAAAATGATAGAATCAAAATTTTGGGAAGAGGTGAATTCACTGCTAAATTAGATGTTACAGTTCACAAATTTACTAGAACAGCAAAGGAAGGAATTGAAGCGAACGGAGGAACTGCAGTAGAATTAGCATAATCTCGATAATTACCCTTTAATAGATTTCATGAAAGCATTAATTGATAAAATAAAACAAATCTGGAGTATTGAAGAATTAAGGAATAGAATAATTCTTACCTTATCTTTAGTATTGGTTTACCGTATAGGTTCATTTATTGTTTTGCCAGGAGTAGATCCTGACAAAATTCAAGATGCTGATGGGATTTTTAACTTAATTAATATTTTTGCGGGAGGAGCTTTTTCAAGAGCGTCAATTATGGCACTTGGGATTATGCCCTATATTTCTGCATCTATTATTATGCAATTAGCTGGTATCGCTATTCCTGCCATTCAAAAAATGCAGAGTGAAGGAGAAAGTGGAAGAAAAAAGATTAATCAGTTTACTAGAATTTTAACGATTGCAATTTGTGCATTACAAGCACCAGGATATTTGACTTCTTATGTTCCTTCTGAAGCGATCATGGGAGGTCAAGGAGCGACATTCATTTGGTGGTTAACTTCTGTAATATTACTGATAGCAGGTTGTGTATTTGCAATGTGGTTAGGAGAAAAGATTACAGATAAGGGAATTGGAAATGGTATTTCTATTCTTATTATGATTGGAATTATTGCAGGTTTACCTGGAGCTTTTGTAACAGAAGTTTTTGGAAAACTTGGAAACGGAGGTTTTGTTATCCTATTATTAGAAATTGTGTTCTTAGTTGTAGTAACAATATTTTCAATATTGCTTGTGCAGGGAACGAGAAGAATTCCAATTCAATCAACCAAAAGAGTTGTTGGAGCTAGAGGAAATAGCCAGATGGTAGAGGGTGGATCTAGATCTTACATCCCTTTGAAAGTTAATGCAGCAGGTGTAATGCCAATTATATTTGCACAGGCTTTGATGTTTATACCAGCATTGTTATCGCCTGAATCAACAACATTTAGTAATATTAATGGATTTTGGTATAACTTTTTGTTTGCATTAATGATTATTATTTTCACATATTTTTATACTGCAATTACAGTTAATCCTAAAAAAATAGCTGAAGATTTAAATAGAAGTGGTAGCTTTATACCCGGAGTAAAACCAGGAGAGAAAACTTCTGATTTTATTGATACTTTATTGTCAAGAATTACGTTCCCAGGATCTGTGTTTTTGGCTTTGATTGCAATTTTGCCTGTTTTCGCTTATCAAGCAGGAATCAAGCAAGAATTTGCATTGTTTTATGGTGGTACCTCACTATTAATTTTAGTTGGAGTAATGCTAGATACTTTGCAACAAATAGAAAGTCATTTATTGAGTCGTCACTATGATGGTTTAATGAAGAACAATAGATTGAAAGGAAAAGGAGGTGCTACTGCATTCCAAAGTGCTGGAAACAACACGAGTTCGATATAAGTGAATAACTAAATGGGAGTTCACTATAAAACGAAAGAGGAGATAGAATTAATAAGACACAGTTCTTTACTTGTTGGTAAAACCTTAGCAGAAGTTGCAAAGTTAATTAAGCCAGGTGTTAGTTCACTTGAATTAGATAAAGTTGCAGAAGAGTTTATTCGTGATAATGGAGGAGTTCCAACCTTTTTAGGTTATAATGGTTTTCCTGGATCACTTTGTATTTCAGTAAATGAATGCGTAGTTCACGGAATACCAAATGCTAAACCTTTAGAAAATGGAGACATCATCAGTGTAG
>JAHEIE010000056.1:2782-8274 GCA_024639505.1 Crocinitomicaceae bacterium | reverse complement strand
AGTCAGGGAAAGTAATTGGTGAATTTTTGAAAAAGGAAATATCTTTTGTAACTGGTTTTAATGTAGTAAAGGGATTTTTGAACCTAGAAATAAGTTCGGACCATTGGCTGAATAAGTTTCAGGATATTTTGAATATTGAGAATTATGGAGTTGCAGAAAAAACGGACAAAACTTACATTGTAGAATTTTCTTCACCAAACACAAATAAGCCTTTGCATTTAGGACACTTGAGAAATATTTTTCTAGGGTATTCGGTAGCGAATATTTTAAAAGCAAATGGTCATGATGTTGTTAAGACGCAAATCATCAATGATAGAGGGATTCATATTTGTAAATCCATGTTGGCTTGGCAGTTATTTAGTAACAATGAAACTCCAGAGAGTTCTGGATTGAAAGGAGATAAGCTCGTAGGAAAGTATTACGTGATTTTCGATCAGAAATACAAAGAAGAAATAAAACAACTTATTGAAGCTGGAGAAGAAAAGGAAAAAGCAGAAAAAGAAGCTCCAATCTTATTGAAAGCACAGGAAATGCTCAAAAAATGGGAAGAAGGTGAAGAAGAAGTTGTGAAATTGTGGGGCATGATGAATTCTTGGGTTTACAAAGGATTTGACGTCACCTACGACACAATGGGTGTAGATTTTGACTCTTTGTATTACGAAAGTGATACATACATTTTAGGAAAAGATATTGTAGAGTCAGGACTAGAAAAAGGAGTTTTGTACAAAAAAGAAGATGGCTCTGTTTGGTGTGATTTGTCTTCCGAAAAAATGGATGATAAATTATTGCTTCGTGGAGACGGAACCTCAGTTTATATGACTCAAGATGTGGGGACTGCAGTAAAAAGGTTTGAAGATTATCCAAAAACTGTTGGAATGATTTACACAGTGGGTAATGAACAAGAGCACCACTTCAAGGTGTTGTTCACAATATTGAAAAAATTGGGATATTCTTTTGCAGATGAATGTTTCCATTTGTCATACGGAATGGTGAATTTGCCTACAGGTAAGATGAAATCTAGAGAAGGAACAGTTGTAGATGCTGATGATTTGATGGCAGAGGTGATTCAAGATGCCAAAAATATAACAGAAGAAAGAGGACAAATTGAAAGTTTAAACCCAGATCAATTAGAAGAACTTTTTGCTCAAATTGGTTTAGGAGGATTAAAGTATTATTTGCTGAAAGTAGATCCAAAAAAATCTATGATGTTCAATCCCGCAGAGTCAATTGACTTGAACGGGAATACGGGTCCTTTTATTCAATATACATTTGCCAGAACACAATCTATTGTGAATAAGCAAAGAGGTGAGGTTTCTCAATTGAACCTTAATACTGAAGTAGAAAAAAGCGAAGTTGATATCATAAAACATTTATTGGATTTGCCAGAAATGATCCAAGAAGCAGGAAAATCGTATAGCCCTGCATTGGTTGCTAATTATACTTACGATTTAGTAAAATTGTACAATTCGTTTTATCAGTCAGTTTCAATTTTTAAAGAAGAAGATCAAAGCAAACAGAACGTAAGACTTTTATTGACAGAAAAAGTTGCCAAAACTGTACGGTTTACAATGAGTTTAATGGGAATTGAAGTGCCTTCAAAAATGTAGGTATATTTGTAAAATAATACTTTTACACGTTTATTTTGTAAGAGTTTTGTTCCAGAAAGAATAGAATAATAAAGAATTAAAAAAGAAAAGATATGTTTGATAATTTATCCGATAAGTTAGAAAGAGCCTTTAAAGTATTAAAAGGGCAGGGGCAGATAACGGAAATAAACGTTGCAGAGACTGTAAAAGAAATTCGTAGAGCGTTGGTTGATGCGGATGTAAACTACAAAACAGCAAAAGAATTTACGACAACTATTAAAGAAAAAGCTCTGGGACAAAATGTGCTGAGTGCAATTTCTCCGGGGCAGTTGATGATAAAAATCACTAACGAAGAGCTTACCAAATTAATGGGAAGTGAAAACGTGGAGTTGGATGTAACTGGAAAGCCTGCTGTTATTTTAATGGCTGGTTTGCAGGGGTCTGGTAAGACGACCCATACTGGGAAGTTGGCGAAATACCTAACCGAAAAGAAGAATAAAAAAGTATTATTGGTAGCTTGTGATGTTTATCGTCCTGCCGCAATAGACCAATTGCATGTGTTGGGAGACCAATTAGGAATTGAAGTTTATTCAAACAAAGAAGAGAAAAATCCTGTAAAAATTGCAGAGGCTGCAATTGAACATGCAAAAACTGCTGGTTTCAACACAATTATTGTGGATACAGCTGGACGTTTGGCAGTGGATGAAAAAATGATGGCTGAAATAGAGGAAATCAAAAAGGCAATCAATCCTCAAGAAATCCTTTTCGTTGTAGATTCAATGACTGGTCAAGATGCTGTAAACACGGCCAAAACATTCAACGAAAGACTTGATTTTACAGGAGTTATCCTTACTAAATTAGATGGTGATACAAGAGGTGGTGCGGCAATTTCGATAAAATCTGTGGTAAATAAACCGATTAAGTTTATTGGTACAGGAGAAAAAATGGATGCTCTGGATGTATTTCACCCGAGCAGAATGGCCGACAGAATTTTGGGAATGGGTGATGTTGTTTCCTTAGTAGAAAAGGTTCAGCAGCAGTTTGATGAAGAGGAAGCTAAAAAACTTCAAGCAAAAATTGCGAAAAACAAATTTGATTTCAACGATTTTTTAGGTCAGCTTCAGCAAATCAAAAAAATGGGGAACGTAAAAGATTTAATGGGAATGATTCCTGGAGTAGGGAAAGAAATAAAAGACGCTGACTTAGATGAAAATGCTTTCAAAGGAATAGAAGCAATAATCTTATCTATGACACCTCATGAAAGAGAAAACCCAACTGTACTGAATGGTACAAGGAAACAAAGATTGGCAAAAGGAAGTGGGCAGAGTATTCAGGAAGTGAACAAACTTTTAAAACAGTTTAAGGAGACGAGCAAAATGATGCAAATGATGAATAATAAGAAGGGAATGATGGGGATGATGAAGCAAATGAAACAGATGCAAAAAGGAAGAATGTAAGTTTTAAGCGAGCAATTGAAATTTTGAAAGATACAGATTATAAAATATAGAAGATAGAAAAACCTTGCAAACGTTGCATCGAATATACATCGGCCAGAAAGATTTGTAGGAAAAACAATTAATAACTAAATACTCATCACTAAGCATTAAAAAAATGATTCTAATAGACGGTAAAAAAACTTCGCTCGAAATACAAGACGAGATAAAAGAAGAAGTAAATTATTTGAAATCGAAGGGAAAGAAAATCCCTCATTTGGCAGCTGTTTTAGTTGGAAATAATGGAGCGAGTAAAACTTACGTGAATGCAAAAGTTGTAGCCTGCGAGCGAGTTGGTTTCGAAAGTTCTTTGATTAGACTTCCCGATACGATCTCGGAAGCTGAATTGCTTCACAAGATTGATAAATTAAACAACAATGAAGAGATTGATGGATTTATAGTTCAATTGCCATTGCCTGATCACATCAGTGAGAAAAAAGTAACACAAGCCATCAATCCTAAGAAAGATGTAGATGGATTTCATCCAGAAAATATAGGAAGAACAGCTCTTAATTTACCAGCTTTTTTACCTGCAACTCCATTTGGAATTTTACAACTATTGGAGCGTTACAACATCGAGACCGCTGGAAAACATTGTGTGGTTGTAGGAAGAAGTAATATTGTAGGAGCTCCTATCAGTATTATGATGGGAAGAAATTCTTATCCCGGAAATAGTACGGTAACTCTTACCCATAGCCGAACTGTGAATTTGAAAGAATTGACATTAATGGCAGATATATTGATTGTAGCATTGGGTAAACCCGAGTTTGTTACAGCTGATATGGTAAAGGAAAATGCCGTGGTGATTGATGTGGGAATTACAAGGATTGCCGATAAAACAAAAAAATCGGGGTATTGCCTAAAAGGTGATGTAAAGTTTGATGAAGTTGCTGAAAAGTGCTCGTTTATTACTCCGGTTCCTGGAGGTGTAGGACCAATGACTATTGCTTCTTTGTTGAAAAACACATTGTTAGCTTCCAAAAGAAAATAATTAACCATGAATCGTTGCTCTTGGTGTGGAGAAGATCCTATTTATGTGAAATATCACGATGATCAATGGGGAGTCCCAGTTTATGACGACCAAGAATTATTTGCCAAACTTATTTTAGAGGGAGCTCAAGCCGGATTGAGTTGGATAACAATTCTTAAAAAGCAAGTAGGTTATTACAGAGCTTTTGATGGACTAGTACCAGAAATCATGTCCAATTATAAGGAAGAAAAGATACAAAAACTGATCGGAGATACTGGTATTGTACGAAACAAATTGAAAATCAGAGCAGCCGTAACAAATGCACAAGCATTCCTCATAATTCAAAAAGAAAAGGGTAGTTTTTCCGACTATTTATGGAATTTTGTGGGAAATGAAGTAATCACTTCTAATTTGAAAAACAAAATGGAAGTACGGGTTACTTCACCCGAATCGGACGCTATGAGCAAAGATTTGAAAAAGAAAGGATTTAAGTTTGTAGGTTCCACAATATGCTATGCTTTTATGCAAGCGGTAGGAATGGTTAACGACCATTTTACAAATTGTTTTAGGTATGAGCAAATCAGGGAAATTGAACGGTAATATCTTTTTTATAACAGCGTCATTCCTGAGAAAGCATGAATCTTTGTGTTAAAATATACTCTTGTTTCAGATTCCGGACTTCGCAGGAATAACAGTAATTATTATATAAAACAAAAACATTGAACACATTTGAAGTTACAATATTAGGAAGTGGAAGTGCATTGCCCACGTTAAAAAAAAGGCCAACATCACAATTGGTTCAATATTCTAATAAGTACTTTTTAATAGATTGCGGTGAAGGAACACAGGTGCAATTGCGAAAAGCAAAAGTGAGTTTTTTAAAAATTAGTGGGGTATTTATTTCTCATTTGCATGGCGATCATTATTTTGGATTAGTTGGTTTGATTTCTTCTATGCATTTATTAGGAAGAGTGGCCGATTTGAATGTTTATGCTCCTAAAGAGTTGCAAGAAATTATTCATATTCAGCTAAGAGCTTCGTATACTCAATTGCGATACAAACTTGTTTTTCATGAGTTAACAAGCAAGGAGAGCGAAAAAATATACGAAGACAAGAATATAGAAGTACACACGATTCCTCTCAAACATAAAATTTTAACAAACGGATTTATAATCAAAGAAAAACCTAGACCACGCAAAGCGAAATCAGAAAAACTGAAGTTTTATAAAGTGCCACACTACAAGATTAATGGCATCAAAATGGGTGATGATTTTGAAACTGTACAGGGTGAAATTATTCCAAATAAAACCTTTACTTTTCCTCCAGAGCAAGAGAGAAGCTATGCATTTTGCTCTGATACGGCTTACAGAGAAAAAATCATTCCTCTGGTAAATGGAGTGGATGTATTGTACCACGAAACCACTTTTCTGGAAAGGGAAATTG
>JAHEIE010000056.1:0-2772 GCA_024639505.1 Crocinitomicaceae bacterium | reverse complement strand
GCTTTAGCAAAAAAGACGTTTCATTCCACAGCTAAACAAGCAGGAATGATTGCAAATCAAGCTAAGGTTGGCTCATTATTAATTGGGCACTTTTCGGCTCGATACAATGAGGAAGATTATCCGCAATTTCTGAATGAAGTTCAATCAGAATTTCAGAATGTTGAAATATCGGAAGAACAGAAAACCTACCAAATAGGGCAAAAAAAATCTCCTTGATTAGAGTCAAGGAGATTTTTTTGAGTATTAAAATCAATTAGTTGTTGGCTACATAAGTTTTGTAATCCTCCATGCTTTGTTTGATTATAGTCATTGCAGTTTCTTTATTTTGAAACTCTTCAACCTCTACCTTTTTGTTTTCGAGTTTCTTGTAATCTTCAAAAAAGTTTCGCAATTCTTTTATCCAGTGAGCAGGTAAATCATCAATGTCATTCATGTGATTTACACTCATGTCGTGCTCTGCTACTGCAATAATTTTGTCATCCATTTCACCACCATCAATCATTCTCATTACTCCAATTACTTTAGCAGAAACAATACACATTGGCACTACATCAATCTGACTTAACACCATGATGTCCAAAGGATCCTTATCGTCACAATAAGTTTGCGGGATAAACCCGTAATTAGCTGGGTAATGCATCGAAGAGAAAATAACTCTATCCATTAATAGCATTCCAGACTCTTTGTCCAATTCGTATTTTGCTCTTGTATTCTTAGGAATTTCTATAATTCCATTTACCACGGCCGGAGTTTCCTTTCCTATTGAAACTTTATGCCAGGGGTTTGTTTTGTCTATTGCCATTCTATCTTATTTATCTAACTTTTCTTTATTTTGAGCATCCACAACAGCCAAAGCAACCATGTTTACAATTTCGTCTACACTTGCACCTAGTTGAAGAATATGTGCGGGTTTTGTTAATCCCATAATTACAGGTCCTATTGAATCTATTCCGTTCAATTCTTTTAACAGTTTGTAATTTATGTTAGCTGAATCTAGGTTAGGGAAAATTAATCCATTCACATTTTTTCCTACCAATTTCGAAAATGGAAATTTCTCCTTCAGCATCTCCGGATTAAGTGCAAAATCGGCTTGAATCTCACCATCGATTATCAAATCTGGGCAACACTCATGGAGTATTGCAATAGCTTCTTTCACCTTTCGAGAAGTATGATTATCCGCAGATCCAAAATTCGAATAAGACAACATTGCTAGAGCAGGAGTCATTCCAAACATTTTCACAACTGTAGCAGTCATTTCTGCAATCAGTGCTAAGTCTTTTCCTGTTGGGTTAGGAGTGATTGCTGTGTCCGAAAGGAACATTGGGCCTCTTTTGGTTAGCATAACATTAGTCGATGAGATTTTATCTATGCCATCTACTTTTGGAATAATTTCTATCAAAGGTTTCAGCACAGTTGAATACTTTCTTGCGTAACCTGAAATAAATGCATCTGCATCTCCTTCATTGAGCATCATTGCGGCAAAATAATTTCTTTCTCTCATTATTTTATCTGCGTCAAACATGGTTACACCTTTTCTTTGGCGTAATTCCCAGTATTTTTCAGCAAAAATTCTTTTTCTCTTTCTCTCTTTGTATGATTTTGGGTCAATGATTTCGATTTTACTTTCAAACCCAATTTCGTCCATCAATTCCTCAATAGTTTCTTTATCTCCCAACAAAATAGGAATTGCAATTCCTTCTTCGTAAACAACTTGAGCGGCTTTCAATACATCCAAGTGGTCTGCCTCGGCAAACACAACCCTTTTCGGCTGAGCTTTAGCTCTGTTGTGAAGTAATCTTACAATCTTATTTCCTGTTCCTAATCTGTCTTCAAGTTCGTGTTTGTATTTTTCCCAATTTGTAATGGGTTGTAGCGCAACACCACTTTCCATTGCCGCTTTGGCTACAGCAGGTGGTATTTCAGAAATTAATCTTTGGTCAAATGGTTTAGGAATAATATAATCTTTACCAAATGAAATATTCACCTCGTTGTATGTAATATTTACTTGTTCTGGCACAGATTCTTTGGCTAAATCGGCAAGTGCATGCACTGCAGCCATTTTCATAGCTTCGTTTATTTTGGTAGCTCTCACATCCAATGCTCCTCTAAAAATGAATGGGAACCCAAGCACGTTGTTCACTTGGTTTGGATAATCAGATCTTCCGGTTGCCATAATAATATCGTCTCTAGTTTTTACAGCTAGGTCATATTCAATTTCTGGCTCAGGGTTTGCCATCGCAAATACGATAGGAGTTTTTGCCATCGTTTTTAGCATTTCTGGCGATACAATATTTCCTTTGGATAATCCTACAAAAACATCTGCATTCTTCATAGCATCTTCCAACGATTCAAGATCTTCTCTTTCTGTTGCAAACTCTGATTTCTGAGAGGTTAAATTTCCTCGGCTTTTCTTGATAACACCTTTGCTATCACACATGATTATATTCTCTTTCTTTGCTCCTAATGAGATGTATAGTCTAGTACAAGAAATCGCAGCTGCTCCTGCACCGTTTACCACAATTTTTACTTTTGCGATATCTTTTTTAGCTATTTCGAGTGCATTTTTAAGTGCAGCGGTCGATATTATTGCAGTTCCGTGTTGGTCGTCATGCATCACTGGGATGTCTAGTTCCTCTACCAATCTTCTTTCTATTTCAAAAGCTTCTGGAGCTTTAATATCTTCTAGGTTAATTCCTCCAAAAGTTGGAGCAATTCTTTTTACAGTTTCTACAAATTCGTCTACATTTTCGGTGTCTACTTCGATGTCAAATA
>JAHEIE010000044.1 GCA_024639505.1 Crocinitomicaceae bacterium | reverse complement strand
ACTTAAAAAACTGAAATTCACGCGAAACAATGGATTTGTGTTTGCCTCCCTTTTTGTTTTGATAGAACTCATTACAACCACTCAAAATTCCCAGAGCAATGCATTGATTGCAGGACTTATTCTATTGGCTTTTGACGCACTCGAAAATTCAAAAGTAAGTAAAAGCGCTTGGATGCTAATTGCAACTGTTTTTATAAAGTTATTTGGCTTGGTAGCCTTTGTCTTGTATCTATTTTATCCAAAAAAAATAAAATCTGGGCTCTTGGTGATTTTTTGGGTCGTTGTACTTTCTGCAATCCCTTTACTTTTCATTGATACCCAATCTCTTTATTACCAGTACGTAAGTTGGCTAAACTTATTAGGAAATGATCATTCCAACGAATTAAAGTTTAGTGTAATGGGTTTTCTAAATTCGTGGTTTGGTGTGTCAGCAGAATTTAAAAACTACATTTTGTTATTGGGAGTTTTTATGTTCGTGATTCCGTTAATAAAAATTAAATCATACAAGGTATTGCGCTACAAGCAGCTTTATTTGGCAAGTGTTTTATTGTGGGTAGTATTATTCAATCACATGGCAGAATCGGCTACATTTATTCTTGCCATTACAGGGATTTCAGTTTGGTATTTTACCAAAAAAGAAGTTACACTCTTGGATAAATTTTTGATGATACTAACAGTTCTGTTTACGTTACTATCTCCTTCGGATATTTACCCTGAATTTATCAGAAAAATGTATTTTATTCCCTACACAGTAAAGGTTATTCCGTGTATTTTAGTTTGGTTAAAAATAAACTTTGAACTATTGATTGTGAATGAAAAAATAAAGAAATCCTCCTAGAATTTTCTGAGGGTTGTGTATCTTCGATAAAATTTATGAATTATGGCTATTTATTTAGATTTCGAGAAAAAAATTGAAGAGCTTGACGAGCAATTGGCAAAGCTAAAAGAGATAGAGAATAAAGGTGAAGTAGATGCATCTGCAACAGTACTAGAACTTGAGCAAAAGATTATTGACACCAAAAAAGAGATTTACGACAACCTTACGCCTTGGCAAAGAGTTCAGGTTTCTCGTCACCCAGAAAGACCTTATACATTGGCTTACATTGATTCCATCACAGATGGAAACTTTATTGAACTTCATGGCGATAGAGGAGTAAAAGATGACAAAGCAATGGTGGGTGGTTTTGGATTGTTGGATGGACAATCGGTAATGTTCATTGGTCAGCAAAAAGGAATTAACACAAAGCAAAGACAATACAGAAATTTCGGAATGCCGAATCCCGAAGGCTACAGAAAAGCTTTGAGATTGATGAAAATGGCAGAGAAGTTTAATAAACCAATAGTTTGTTTGATTGATACTCCTGGAGCATTCCCAGGATTGGAAGCTGAAGAAAGAGGACAAGGAGAAGCAATTGCAAGAAACTTGTACGAAATGATGAATTTGACTGTTCCGGTAATCAACATCGTAATTGGTGAAGGTGCATCGGGAGGAGCATTGGGAATTGGAATTGGAGATAAAGTATTGATGTTAGAAAACACTTGGTATTCTGTAATTTCTCCAGAGTCTTGTTCTTCGATTTTGTGGAGAAACTGGGAGCATAAAGAAGAAGCTGCTTCGGCACTTAAATTGACTGCCAAAGACATGAAAAAGAACAAGCTGATTGATGGAATTATCAAAGAGCCAATTGGTGGAGCTCACTCTGACAGAGAAGCTACTTTTAAGAAAGTCAAATCTGAAATCAAAAAGCACATCAAAGCATTGAGCGAATTGAAACCACAAGAATTAATTGATGCTAGAATTGAAAAATTCACCTCAATGGGTGTGGTTCAAGACTAATTGAATAAAATCTAACAGCATGAAATTAATTCTAGGAATAGTTGTATCCCTTGCCTCATTTTTCATGCTGTATTTGTTTTTAGCTATATTTTCGGCTTCGTCTTTTGAAGTGTCGAGGCAACAGATTTTTCAACAGTCAAAACAAGAGGTTTGGCACAAGTTTTCTCGTTTTAAAAACTGGGAAAGTTGGTCGCCTTGGAATAATCAAGACCAAACTATTAGCTATTCTTATTCTGGAAAACAAGGGAGAAAAGGGGCTAAGGTAAATTGGACTGGAAATAAAATAGGGAAAGGAAGTATGACTGTTTCGGAAATTATTCCTTTCCAGGAATTAACCTACACAATTCAATTGTCGGATTGGGATTCCAAAACAGTTGGAAATATCAAATTAACCGAAACATCCACGGGAACTTTGGTTGTTTGGAAAACATCAGGCGAATTATCTTTCTGGACGAAACCTATGGCAAGTCTAGGTTTTTATGACAAAATAATAGGAAGAGATTTTGAATCGGCTTTCGAGGAAATCTCTAGACAATTATAGCAGTACTAATTTATATTTCTACTAAATAAAATTTTTCTAATGTCTGTTCCCTGGAATCTTTTAATAAAAATTTTAGTGAAAGATTCGTAGCAGAATGATGTTTAAATTCAAGTAAAGTTTTTTCTTCGTAGGTTTCAAGTATACCCTTTAGTTCACTTTCTTTAACAAAAATGTACGTTCCTTGATCGGCTAAATCCTGAAGAGTATATATGTTTTTGTATTCAACCTTAACATCAGAATATACGTCAAAGGCCAAACTCTGAACATTGTTGGAGAAAATTTTATTAATCTGTAACTCCTTGCTTTTGATTGCTGCTTGATAAGGTGCATCATATTTCAACACACTAGGTAGGAAATGAAAACTAAAAACAAACATGAGAACCCCAAAGGCAACGGATGTGGTGATTATAAGTTGTTGTTTTCCTTTTGTTTTTTTATACAAATAGGAAAGGCTTATGATTCCAATCAAGATGGGTATCCAAATAAATAGTGATTTGCTTGGGAATAGAAACACAAGGGTAAGCCCAGAAATAAGTATAAGAGCAAAATTAAGAACGATGTGAACCCATCTTAATATGCTGTACCAAATAGAGTTTTCTGATAGTTTGACCAGATACCAACCCGCCAAAATAAACCACATGGGAAAAAACACATAAATGTAATGTGGCAATTGAAACTGAGATTTGGACATGGCCAAAAAAGGAATTACAATAGCGCCCAACATATAAAATTCATGCTTCCTGATAGACAATACAGTGTCTTTCATTTTTTTGAATAATCCCAACAATCCCAATATAGACCAAGGAAGGAATGACCAAATGAAAGTATGAACGAAAAAGAAAATAGAAGAGTCATTTTTCCATTCTTTGTTACTTCCTGTAATTCTTCCAAAAGACTGATCCCAAAAGTAAAACTTGAGTCCAGAAGTTCCTTTTCCCTCCATACCTGATGCCAGGTTGAATTCTTTTGTGGGTTGTAAATCAAACTGAGTATACAATCCCCAAACCATAGGAGAAATGACAGCGCAAGTAACGGCTATTCCCACTAGCCATTGCCATTTAAATATGTTTTTCCATTCGCGTTTTATCAAAAAATGAATACCTAATGCTAAAACAGGAACCATTAATCCGATAGGACCTTTGGCCAACATTGCTAACCCAATTCCAACGAACCCAGCAATTAAATGAATCCATTTATTGGTTTGAACATAATCTATAAGTTGCCACAAAGAAAAAACTACAATTCCTACCAAAATCGTATCTGTTCTTACGTCTTGATTGATTAGTATTACAGCAAATGAGCAGTAAAAAAGGAGGGAAGCGAGCTTTCCTATTTCTTTGTTGTACAAAGTTTTTCCTAATCTAAATGTAGAATAGGAACCCAGAATGGTAAATAAAAATGAAGGTAATTTATAGGCAAAACTATTTACTCCAAATAGGAGAAAGGAACCTCCAGATAACCAAAAATGCAAAGGGGGTTTGTCCAAATAATCATTCCCTTTGTGAAAAATCTGAAGCCAGTTGTTTGTTTCAATCATTTCTGCGCTCAAAGATGCGTAAATAGTGGCATCTGTACCATAAATAATTGTGAACAAACCTCTGATATAAAACACAGAGAATAACGCTATAATTGCCCAATAGATCTTTTTGTCAGAAAAAACACTTTGATTTTTTATCATCTGCCTTTATTTTATTAGACTATTTTTAGAAAGCGGACGAAGATCCAGTTTCCAACTAAATCCTTTCAATTCTTTGTCTTCCTCTCTTGCGTCTTGAATAGGAAGTAAAATTCCATCTGGACTGTTCACAAAGGCAATTTTCCTGATTTTTCCATTCTCAAATTTAATGTTCATCTCGCTGCAATCAATTTTATTCAATCCTTGTGATGGCTGCAAGTCTTCTTGGGTGAAATAAATACTTTGGCCATTCCCTGTAACATAAACTGTTCGAATTGTATCTTGAGTAAAGATAGCTTTCACATTTTTACCTTTTATTTGGTTGTACTCTCCGCTTGGTATTGTGTCGTTAGCTGCTGTGTCCAAAATCGATACCGCATCAGCTATGAAGGAATTGTTCCTCAATAATAGCTCTTTGATTCGCTTGGAAGAAAGTTGTATTATGATTGTATCTCCGTTCATTTGACTATTCTCTGACCAAATATAAGGCGAAACAAAAAGCTGAATCAAAGAGTCGGATTGTAAGTAAACCATTGAATCGCAAATTCCTTGAAGGTCGTTTTTGAAAATTCTCACATCGTTGAAACAGAAAAGTTGGTTCATTTTAGTAGAATCAATTTTAAAAACTTTAATTGTATCAGCCGAAAGAAAAAGTGTGTCATTGTCTTCAAACCATTTGCTCACCAGCGTATTTCCAGTTACAAAAGAAAGATTGTTTTTTTCGTTCCTAGTTCCGTAATCTCCGGTTACAATGATTTGATTCACAGAATCCTCAAGTCTAATATTACCTTTTGCAATTCCTAGTCCTGTTTTTCTATCGTAATAAAGTTTGTCTCCCAAAATGGTGTGACCATCCGAAATGAGATAGGCATCTTTGTTGAACTCTGAAATGTCATTTCGAGTATCATAATATCCATTTTTACAAAAAATGAGATTCCCTTCTCCTTTGATAAAAGTGTTTCCAGAAAAATAAGCAATTTCGGATATTTCATTGTAATCTAATGTGTCCGAATTCATCCTGTATTCAGGGTTGTTTAAGGTTACATTTCCTTTGAAAGAAAGTGTTTTTGAACCTGAAAAATAATATCCCAAATCGCTAGTAAGTGTATTTTGGTTCTTCTTACTTACCACAGTTCCACCTTCTATATAATAAGCTGTGCTTGTATTAAGGTCGTAGCGAATGGATGGGGCTGTCAAAGTCAAATCGTTTTCTATCAATCTTACGTTTCCCCGTACAATTGCGATTTTAGTTTCGCCATTATAATCTAGAGAATCTCCATATAAAAAAAGAGAATCTCCTTGTTTGATCCTTACATTTCCAATCGCTTTCAAGAATTGCAACTTAGAGTCGAGTAAAGCAAAATCGCTACGCATAAACACGCTATCTTGCATAAACCTTGCGTTTCCAACGATTTTTGCCACGTTTATATTTCCATTCAAAGGAATGATGGAATCGGCACCTAAAAAATGAATAACATTATTGGAAGTATCTTCAAGCAATGGATCACCAGTAATTTGTGAAAAATTAAGGGTTGGGTTTAAAACAAAAAAAACAACTACAAGAATTAATCTCGCAATTGTTTTTGTTCTATTAAAGTTTGTTTTTTTCAACGTAATCTTTTAGTTTATGAAAGGGTAACGATAAAAAAACAAGGATATTTTAGTTTCTTAGTAACGTTTGGTTTCTATTTGGACCTACCGAAACGATAGTAATTGGAGTCTCCAGTTCACTTTCCAAGAACTCAATATAATCGCTTAGTTGGGAAGGAATTTGGTCGATAGATTCAAGCTTTGTCAAATCTTCTTTCCATCCTTTTAATTCCATATACACTGGTTCAATTTCTTCGTCACAAATGTCGTAAGGGAAATAATCATACAATTCATCTCCAATTTTATAATGTGTACAAACTTTAATCGGATCAAAACCAGATAAAACATCGGCCTTCATCATACTCAATTCCGTAACTCCATTAATCATAATTGCATACTTCAATGCAGGTAAATCCAACCAACCACATCTTCGAGGTCTTCCTGTCGTAGCTCCAAATTCATGTCCTGCCTTTTGCATATCAGCGCCAGTTTTGTCCAATAATTCTGTAGGAAATGGGCCACCACCCACACGCGTTACATAAGCCTTGAAAATTCCATTTACTCCTTCAATTTTGTTTGGAGCAATTCCCAGACCAGTTGCCGTTCCAGCAGTGACTGTGTTTGAAGAAGTAACAAATGGATATGTACCGAAATCGATGTCAAGTAATGTTCCCTGAGCTCCTTCAGCAAGAATTGACAATCCTTCTTTCATTTGGGCGTTCAGAAAATGTTCGCTATCTATAATGTTTAATGTCCTTAAAAACTCAATGCTCTTAAACCATTCAGTTTCCATTTCAGTCAAATCGTAATCAAATTCTTGAAAATCTAACATTTTACAATGTTTTGATTTCAATTGCTCATATTTTTCTTGAAAATTAGAGCTTAGTATATCTCCAACTCTCAACCCATTTCTTCCCGTTTTGTCCATGTAAGTTGGTCCAATCCCTTTAAGCGTAGAACCAATTTTTTCTTTTCCTTTGGCTTTTTCTGAAGCAGCATCTAACAATCTGTGAGTAGGAAGAATCAAGTGAGCCTTTTTTGAAATGAATAATTTATCATTGACAATTACATCCATTTTCGTTAAAGCATCAATTTCTTTCTGAAAAATAATAGGATCAATAACTACTCCGTTACCAACTACGTTTAAAACATTATCTCTAAAGATTCCTGAAGGAATTGTATGCAAAACATGTTTAATGCCATTAAACTCAAGAGTGTGTCCAGCGTTTGGTCCTCCCTGAAATCTTGCGATAATGTCATATTTAGGGGTTAGTACATCTACAATTTTTCCCTTTCCTTCATCTCCCCATTGGAGTCCTAATAATACATCTAATGCCATGAAATATTTTGTTTTAATAGTTTTAAATCAGTTTATTAACCGAAGTGTTTTAAAGTATTTGTTAATCGTTTTTTTGTGCGTATAAATAAAGAGAGTGGTGAAGAACTTTAATTCCGTATTTTTCCTCAACCATCTCCTTGATATCGTTTATCAATGGATTAGAAAACTCAATGACTTCTTCGGTATCTGTAATAATTATGTGATCGTGTTTTTTATATTGGTATGACTTTTCGTACTGAGCTAAATTTTTCCCAAACTGATGTTTTCTAATTAAGTTACACGCCAAAAGCAAATCTATGGTATTGTAAATGGTTGCCTTGCTCACACGGTAATTTTTCTCCTTCATCAAAGAATAAAGTTCCTCTACGTCAAAATGTTCTGGATGATCAAAAATTTCGCTGAGTATAGCAAAACGCTCAGGAGTTTTACGGTGTCCGTTTTGCTCCAAATACTTTGTAAATATCTCTTTTACTGATTCTTGTACAGTTTTGCAAGTCATTTTGTTCTGTTTTATGTTTCTTGAAATATCAAGTCAATAAACGTAAGCGATAAAGGTAATAATACTTTCTTTTATCTAAAACTTAAACCAAAGTATTTCTATCTTTGATTACACACAAAATATTAACAATGTTTAATAACCCAATAGAAATTTATAAAAGTATCAATCGATTTGCTCAAGATAATGGAATGACTTTGGATGTAAAAACTCCAGGAGAATCTACTTATAACATGACCGTTTTGGACAAACATCTTAGTTCTCCAAATGTTTGCCACGGTGGAGTAGTAGCAGGTTTCATGGATTCTGTATTGGGTTCTGCAGCTTTGTCAATTTCTTTTTCTTCGGGAGCTTTGGTTTCCACTGTGGAGTTCAAAATCAATTATTTTTTGCCCGTATTTTTATCCGATGAATTAGAGGGAATTGGAAAAGTAGATTTTGAAGGAAAGAAATTAATTTCTTCCACTGGCGAAATATTCAGAACAAGCAATGGAAAGCGAGAATTGATAGCGAAAGCAATAGGAACTTTCAATAAGTATCCGATTGAAAAAACACAATTTGCCGAACTTTTCAACAACTAAAATAGAATCCATTGGCAAATTCTTCGTTTATCCCTACTTTTATCACCGATATGAAAAGGATAATTACACTCGTTTTGATTTTTTCGTCTTCTGTGCTTTTTGGACAGGTGACAGATACATCTCGGTCTATTTTCGAAAATTCTTCTGTTTACAGAAACTACCAAGAGGTTTATTTGTCCAATTTAGGGCAAGCTAAATACCATTTAATTTCTCCTTTTCAGTCCAATAATCATGATTTCATGGATTTGTTTCCAGATTCTTCCAATTCTCCCACATTTACCGATCTATTCTATGTTTCGGGGTCGGGTAGAGAAAATTATGTTGATGTAAATCATACACAAAGATTAGGTAAAGCATTATTTGGGAAAGCGAGGATTTTAAAA
>JAHEIE010000023.1:32148-40812 GCA_024639505.1 Crocinitomicaceae bacterium | reverse complement strand
TTAGGAGACACGATACTTTCTGGTATCGTGTCTTCTTATTTGTACCGCAAATTTCCCGAAAAAGACGAAGGAGGATTAACTGTACTTACCTCCAAGATTGTAACCCGAGACAAACTGAATGAGATAGGAACTCTCATAGGACTCAACGAACACATTATCGCGGTGGAATTTCAAAGAGGGTACAAGAACATCGTGGGAAATGCTTTTGAAGCCATTATTGGAGCGATTTTCTTAGAACAAGGATTTGAAAAAACTACAAAAAGCGTCACAAAATCTCTTATTCGGCACATAAATTTGGAGGAACTAGACAAAGCCAAAACCAACTTTAAAAGCGTACTTATTGTTTGGGGGCAAAAGACCAACAATCAAGTAATTTTTAAGGGTAAGAAACTTCCAGAATCGAACAAATACAAAAGCACTTTGTACATCAATTCGAAGAAAATAAGCTCCACGGCCAAAGACTCAAAAAAAGAAGCTGAACTTCACCTAGCCGAAAAGGCTCTGAAGAGTTTATTTGTGGATGAGTTGTAACTCGTTGTTCATGAATTTTCTGCATCCCTTACTCAATCTCAATTCTGTATAATTTGTGGTATCCATTTTTTTTGTTGGATTTTATAAAGTTAGTAATCCACTCTCATTGTCATTCCCTTGAAAAAGGGAATCTTAAAACGAGTTCTCGATATAATTTTACAAATAATATGCTGTCGGAAATCATTTGTAAAACCACTCGAACTGACAAATTCATCCTATCGGCTAGATTGCTACCAATTTTTTCAATCGGGATTGTAACGAGAACTCTTACAAGAATTTTACTCATCACATAGATTCCTGCCTGCACAGGAATGACAGATGAAAAAAAAAATTGAATGATTACCTTAACCCTTCTTTAACCCAAAACCGAAAACAATCTTTCTTGGATAATTCTAATGAAAAACTTATTTTTATAAGTTAAAAAAACAAAACAAAACACTTATGGAAAAAATGATGATTTACGTGCCAATTATTTTGGCAGTAATAGGATTGCTTTACATGCTCGTAAAAAGAGGATGGGTATTGAAACAAGATGCTGGAGATGGTAAAATGAAAGAAATTTCAGATCACATTTACGAAGGTGCACTAGCCTTCTTAAAAGCCGAATACAAACTGCTTACCTTTTTTGTTATTGGTGCAAGTATTGTGTTGGCAGGAGTTGCTTACTTCGTTCCTACCACAGAATACTTAATTATTTTAGCATTTATTATTGGTGCCATTTTCTCGGCAGTTGCCGGAAATATGGGGATGAGAATTGCGACTAAAACAAATGTAAGAACAACACAAGCTGCCAAAACTAGTTTGCCAAATGCATTAAAAGTATCTTTTGGTGGCGGAACCGTAATGGGATTAGGAGTAGCAGGACTAGCCGTTCTAGGATTAACTGCATTCTTTATTCTTTTCTTCCAATTGTACATGGGAGGAGAATGGACTACAACCGCTGATATGACTATAGTTTTGGAAACCTTAGCTGGATTTTCACTGGGAGCTGAATCCATTGCTTTGTTTGCAAGAGTGGGTGGAGGAATCTACACCAAAGCTGCTGATGTAGGAGCTGATTTAGTAGGAAAAGTAGAAGCAGGAATTCCTGAAGATGACCCAAGAAATCCAGCAACTATTGCTGATAATGTTGGAGATAACGTAGGTGATGTTGCAGGAATGGGAGCCGATTTATTTGGTTCTTATGTTGCTACGGTATTGGCTGCAATGGTATTAGGAAATTATATAATTAAGGATATGGGAGGATCGATTGACGATGCTTTCGGAGGAATTGGACCTATCTTATTGCCAATGGCAATCGCTGGTGTAGGAATCATTATTTCTATCATTGGAACTTTCTTTGTGAAAATATCGAGTAACGATGCCAAAGAAGGACAAGTGCAAAACGCACTGAATATCGGAAACTGGACTTCTATCATTTTAGTTGCTCTTGCTTGTTACGGATTAGTAACTTGGATGCTTCCAGAAACTATGCAAATGAATTTCTTTGGAGAAGGAACAAAAGAAGTTGCTTCTATCATGGTATTTTATGCAACTTTAGTTGGATTAATTGTAGGTGCTGCTATTTCATCATTTACTGAGTATTACACAGGATTAGGTAAAAAACCAATTTTGAATATCGTACGTCAGTCTAGCACAGGAGCAGGAACAAACATCATTGCAGGACTAGCAACAGGGATGATTTCAACATTCTCATCTGTGTTGTTATTTGCTGGAGCCATTTGGGCTTCTTATGCATTCGCTGGGTTCTACGGTGTAGCAATGGCTGCCTCAGCTATGATGGCAACCACTGCAATGCAATTGGCAATTGATGCTTTTGGACCTATCGCTGATAACGCAGGTGGAATTGCAGAAATGAGTGAGCAAGAACCAATTGTAAGAGAAAGAACAGATATTTTGGATGCCGTAGGAAATACTACTGCTGCTACTGGAAAAGGATTTGCTATTGCTTCGGCTGCTCTTACGGCTTTGGCATTATTTGCTGCATACGTAACATTTACTGGAATTGATGGAATCAATATTTTCAAAGCACCAGTTCTTGCTATGTTATTTGTTGGAGGAATGGTTCCTGTTGTATTTTCCGCATTAGCAATGAATGCTGTAGGAAAAGCTGCTATGGAAATGGTAGAGGAAGTAAGAAGACAATTCAGAGATATTACTGGAATTATGGAAGGAACTGGAAAACCAGAATACGACAAATGTGTAGATATTTCTACAAAAGCATCACTAAAACAAATGTTGTTACCTGGAATCCTAACTATTGGATTCCCAATCGCAATTGTACTGATTGGAAAATTAGTATATGCAAGCGACAACCAATTGGTAGCAGAAATGCTTGGTGGATATATGGCAGGTGTAACTGTTTCGGGTGTGCTTTGGGCAATTTTCCAAAACAATGCAGGAGGTGCTTGGGACAACGCTAAAAAATCTTTTGAAGCAGGTGTTGAAATCAACGGAGAAATGACATACAAAGGTTCTGAAGCTCACAAGGCTGCTGTAACTGGAGATACAGTTGGAGATCCATTTAAAGACACTTCTGGACCATCCATGAATATCTTGATTAAATTAACTTGTTTGATTGGATTAGTTATTGCGCCAATTTTGGGAGGACATACAGCTGAAAATAATCACGATATGGATACTTCACACACGATTGAAATGGCAAGTGATGTTCCTGGAATGCAAATAACACAAGATGAACACGCTACAGTTCTCGAAGAATTGACTGATGAGACCTTAAAATCTATGGAGATGGAAGGGGTTTCTACTAAGGGAATGATTTCTGATGACAGACACCATAGACTTCAGGATGAGATTGCAGCACAACCAGCTGCAATGGAAGTTAATACAGTGGAATAAAAAAACAAATAGTCATTAATAAAGTTTAAAACCGTCCCGAGAAATCGAGGACGGTTTTTTTATGAATGACCAATAGTAAGTTCGTTGTTCATAAAGCGTTATTCATCTCACAATTTATATTAACTTTGTGCTCACACAAAAAATAGTACCAGTTCATGAGTGATTCAATCAAACACGAGTGCGGAATAGCCCTTTTAAGATTAAAAAAACCTTTGGATTTTTATCTTGAAAAATATGGAACTTCTTTTTACGGTTTAAGAAAAATGTATCTCTTAATGGAGAAACAGCATAACCGTGGGCAAGATGGTTCGGGACTTGCCAACATTAAATTGAACATGGAACCTGGAACTAGGTATGTGAGTAGGTCCCGTTTTACAGGAAACAATAACATCCAACAGGTTTTCAACCACATCAATCGTAGGTTCGATAACATGACAGATGAGCAATTGAACAACCCAGAATGGCTGAAACAGAACGAAGCCTTTACCGGAGAAGTTTTCTTGGGACATTTACGGTATGGAACTTACGGAAAAAACAGCGTAGAAAACACACATCCATTTCACAGAGCAAACAATTGGATGACTAAGAATTTGATTCTTGCAGGTAACTTTAACTTAACAAACGTAGATGAATTATTTGATGTTTTAGTTAATATCGGGCAGCACCCGAAAGAGAAGTCCGATACAGTTACTATTTTAGAAAAAATTGGTCATTTCTTGGATGAAGAAAACCAAGTTTTATTTGACAAATACAAAGCTCTCGGCTACAGTTACCAGCAAATTACTGAGCTAATTATGGAGAATATTGATATTCAACAAATTCTTAAAAACTCCTCAGTAGATTGGGATGGTGGTTACGCAATGGCAGGAATTTTGGGTCATGGAGATGCTTTTGTTTTCAGAGATCCAAACGGAATAAGACCCGCCTATTGGTACGAAGATGATGAAATTGCGGTAGCAACTTCTGAGCGACCAGTTATACAAACTGTGTTCAATGTTCCTTTGGAAGAAATAAAAGAAGTGACACCTGGTTGTGCTCTTATTATCAAGAAAAATGGTGAAGTTTCAGAAAAAGAAATCATAGCACCAAAAGAAAGAAAAGCATGCTCTTTTGAAAGAATCTATTTTTCGAGAGGAAGTGATAAAGATATTTACAGAGAAAGAATTGAATTGGGTAAAAAACTAGTTCCACAAATTCTTACTTCGATCAATCAAGACTTGAGAAACTCGGTTTTTTCATTCATTCCAAACACTGCAGAAACTGCCTTTTATGGAATGATAAAAGGAGTAGATGCTCACTTGAATCAAGTAAAAATAAATGAAATTCAGGCATTGGGTGAAAATAAAACTCCCGAAGCTTTGAGGGAGATTTTAGAGTTTACATACCGAGCTGAAAAAATTGCTATAAAAGATGCTAAACTACGTACTTTTATAACTCAAGATGACGACAGAGACGATTTTGTTGCTCACGTATACGATTTGACTTACGGTACCGTAAACGAAGGCACAGACAACTTGGTTGTAGTGGATGATTCTATTGTGAGAGGAACTACACTTAGAACTTCTATATTGAGAATGCTAGGAAGAATGAAACCAAAGAAAATTGTGGTTGTTTCTTCTGCTCCTCAAATTCGATACCCAGATTGCTACGGAATTGACATGAGTAAAATGGGAGATTTCATTGCATTTCAGGCAGCCGTTGCTTTGCTCAAAGAAAGTGGAAGACAAAGTGTGATTGACGATGTGTACGCGCAAAGTGTGGCACAAGCTGATTTACCAAAAGAAGAAATGAGAAATTTCGTGAAGGATATTTATGCTCCTTTCTCACCAGATGAAATTTCGGCAAAAATTGCACAGATCCTAAAGCCAGAAGGGATGGACGATGTAGAAGTTGAAATTATTTATCAAACTTTAGAAGGTTTGCATGCTTCTTGCCCACAAAACTCGGGAGATTGGTACTTCTCTGGAGATTATCCTACGCCAGGTGGAAACAAAGCTGTAAATCAAGCTTTCATCAATTATTACGAAGGAAAAAATGTGAGAGCATACTGTTAAATAATTCTCAGTTTGTCTATTTATTCTTGATACATTTTAATTTTTCCTCAGGAAAATAAACCACTCGAACTGACTTGTCATATAGAATAAGAGTTACATATATTTTACTCAGGAAGTAAATCGTAATTGTCTTGTCAATTCGAATGTTTTTGGTATTTCAACAAAAGCGTATCGAAAAGTAGTACTCTAAAAATTGAAGCACAAAAAAACCGATAATTCAAAAAGAATTATCGGCTTAAGTTTATTCAGAAAACTAAACTTAGTTCCCTATTACATTTACTCTTTCTCTGTTGTCTTCCATTCCAGACAGGTCTTTCAATGCTTCAAAAGCTCTGTTCTTGGCATTTGATCTCAACTGAGTTGTACCCGCAGATTTTTGTTGATCAAAGTTATCTGGAATTGCTACTGGGTTATTTGCTTTAAGTCTTACCACAAATACTCCTGAGTTTCCTGCTACTGGCTTAGATGTTGCATTTACTTCCATTCCAAATGCTGTTCCAACTACCGCTGGTTCATTTCCAATGTTTGTTACATTAGAACTAGATAAAGTTACATTTTCAGCAGACATAACAGAAGCATTCACTTTTCCAGCAATTTCTTCTAGGTTTGTCCCAGCCATTCTTTCTTTCAAAATTTTGGCTTTTTTGTCATTCATCACTTCATACTCGATAGAGTTCTTCATGTTCTGGCTCAAGTTTTCCCATGTAGGAATTCCCGCTTGGCTTCTGCTCAATAAATGAGCTACTGCCACCATTCTATCAAATACCAATTCATCTGAGATATCTCCGTTATCTGTGTTTTTGTTAAATGCCCATTTCTTTACTTGATCAAAGTTACTTCCAAACTCAGGCATATCTTTCTGAGTAATTAGAATATCATCTGCTGGAGTAATAGACAAACCAGCTTTTGTAGCCGCAGATCTAAATGCCGAATCCGACACATTGTTCTTGTCAAAAGAAGTGATAAACTCAAGAGCTCTATCTCTCACTGAGTTAATAGTTTCTCTTGATCTTCTGATTTCGCTATCTACAGTAGCCACAACCAATTCCTTATCTTCTGATTGTCTCCTTCCCAATACTTCAATAATATGAATTCCAAACTGAGTTCTTGTTTGGGTAATTGTTCCTATCGGCTCTTCAAAACTTACTTTAGTAAATTCTGGAACCATAGTTTTATCGTCAAACCATTCGTACTTCCCTCCTTTTTCTTTTGATCCTAAATCTGTAGTGAATTTTTCAACTGCATCTTCAAATCCTCTTCTGTTTCTTTTCAATGCTTTTACCAAACTATCTGCTCTTTCTTGCTGAGCTACTTGATTTGGGTATTCATTATTTCCTAGTAAAATATGACGTACCTCAGCTTCTTGTTTGAAGCTGTTCTTCAATACTTTTGAGATTTTAAAGAAGTCTCCATCTCTGTATGGTCCAATAACGTCTCCGTTTTGTGCATTGTTCACAATTGAATCAATTTCTGACGGGAAGTTTCCTTCTCCAAAGTTTGTGTTCTTAGAATCACTGTTGTTCATAACAAATGTTGTATCATTCTTTGCTTCTTTGAACAATTCAACTCTTTCTTCTAAATAATCTCTTGCTCCTGCCAAATCTTCTTCGGATGGAGTAATTTCAAATTCTACGAACTGAAAAGACACTTTATCTTTCTGCTTGTATTTCTTTTCGTTTTTGTGTTCAGCGTAATACGCTTTCATATCGGCTTCTGTAACATTAGCCTCTTCTATTGTTACTGATGAAAATGGAGCGTGAACAAAATCGAAGTTTACCGTATTTCCGTTTGCTTCAAAAGATTTTTTTGCTTCGTATGAAGTCACATACAAACCTTTTTCTAACATATTGAAATATTTGTTTTGCAACTGCGATTTTTCTGCTTGCTCACCAATGATGTTTTCAAAAAAGAATTGAAACCCTGGGTTTTGCAAATAAGAAGGTAATAATCTGTTCAATGAATCTCTGTTGAATTTTCTATCAGGACCAACAAAAAAACCATAAGGCTCATACAATTGACCGTCTACGTTGTTCCCTTGCAACAAATCATTAAACTCTTCGTCTGTCACTTCAATTCCTAGTTTGTCATACTCTGCCTGAAACATTTCTTGGTTCAAGTATTGACTTAGGTAATTGTCCGTTAATTGTTGTTTCATTGATGAAGGTGCTGGTTGACCATTCAAAGCTTGAAAAGCTCTATTCGTTTTGTCAAATTCCGCTTCTACCATTTGTTGGTAATCCAAACTTGTAATTTCTTCTCCATTTACCGTTGCGATTGCCGCTTGCTCAATTGCTCCACCACCACGAGACAATGTATCTCCTAGGATAAACGCTAGCATTCCTAATACAATCACTACAACTAATAGCCAAGATCTTTTTCTAATTTCTCCAATTGCTGCCATTCTGGTTCTCTTTTGTTTAAATTTTAAGAGGCGAATATACGATTAGTTTATAAAAAACCCTCGTTAAAACACCTGAAAAATGATTGATTTTGAGGTTAATCTCCTCTTGTTTTCTTGATTTATTAACTCACTGCGTTCCCAGACTTAATATATTCTTCTGATGGATTCACAAAAGAAAGCTTTCCCTCGTTGTTTTCCGCCATCAAAATCATTCCCTGAGATTCTATTCCTTTTATAGCTCTAGGGGCTAAATTTACCAGTACACTTACTTGTTTGCCAATCACATCTTCGGGAGAATAACTCTCGGCTATTCCCGAAACAATCGTGCGAATTTCAGATCCTATATCAACCTTCAAATGAAGCAATTTTTTTGTCTTCTTTACTTTTTCGGCCTCCAAAATAGTTCCGATTCTTACATCCAATTTTGTAAAGTCCTCAAAAGAAATTTCTTCTTTTATAGGTTCGACTGGAATATTATCAGCCTTGCTCTCTGCAAGTTTTGCCAGTTGATCTTCTACCATTTTATCTTCTATTTTGGTGAAAAGCAATTCGGGTTGATTGATCTTTTTATTCTCTTGAAGTAAAGAAAAACTACCTAAATCACTCCATTTTTGTTCGCCATCAAGACCCAACATGTCTGACAGTTTTTTTGATTTGCTGGGCATAAACGGCTCAAAAGCAACGGCTAAATTTGCCGAAATCTGCAAGGCAATCTTCATGATTGTTTTTACTCTTTCTGGGTCAGTTTTTACAAGTTTCCATGGTTCGGAGTCTTGCAGGTACTTGTTTCCAATTCGCGCTATATTCATCGCCCCAGCA
>JAHEIE010000023.1:31-32138 GCA_024639505.1 Crocinitomicaceae bacterium | reverse complement strand
AGCAAGTGCCTCTCTGAATCGATATGCCTCTATACTTTCGCCAATTTGTATAGCCGTTTTCTTTACTTGTTCTATAATTGTTTTGTCAGAATCTAGTATTTCTGCTGATTCTGGAACTACTCCATCGTAGTATTTATTTGTAAGAACAACTACTCGGTTTACGAAGTTTCCAAAAATAGCAACTAGTTCATTGTTTATTCTATCTTGGTAATCTTTCCATGTAAATTCCGAATCCTTGTTTTCGGGTAAAATAGAAGTAAGAACATACCTCAATTCATCCGCTTTTTCGGGAAATCCCTCTAGGTATTCATGAAGCCATACTGCCCAATTTCTTGATGTAGATAATTTGTCTCCTTCTAAGTTCAAAAATTCATTGGCAGGAACATTGTCTGGCAACACATACTCTCCTTGCTGTTTCAACAAGATTGGAAAAATAATAGCGTGAAACACTATGTTATCTTTTCCAATGAAATGAACCAATTTTGTTTCTGCTTCACCCGTTTCATTATTCAATTTCCAATAATCTTCCCAGTTCTTTCCCTCAGAATCTGCCCATTTTTTTGTTGCCGAGATATAACCAATTGGGGCATCTAGCCATACGTACAAAACTTTTCCTTCGGCATTTTCGAGTGGTACTTTCACTCCCCAGTCTAGGTCGCGAGTCATTGCTCTTGGTTTTAGTCCGGAATTAATCCAGCTCATCACTTGCCCAGTCACTTGGTTTTTCCATTCTTTAGGATTGTGTAATTGTTTTCCATCAAGTGTTCCTTCTTGTATCCAAGAAGTTAGCCATTCTTCGTGCCTTTCCATTGGTAAAAACCAGTGAGATGTTTCTTTCAGCACAGGCTTGTTTCCGCTAATTGCCGAAACAGGATTTATCAAATCCAAAGGACTTAAATCACTTCCGCATTTTTCACATTGATCTCCGTAAGCACTTGGATTATTACATTTGGGACATTCCCCTGTGATGTATCTATCAGCCAAAAACTGATTGTTTTCCTCGTCATAATATTGTTCGTTTGTTTCCTTCGTAAACGTATTTTTCTCGTTCAAATCCAAGAAAAAATCTTGCGCCATTTTATGGTGCTCCGAAGAGGACGTTCGGTCATAAATTGAAAAATCAATTCCAATGTCTTGAAAAGCTTTTTTGTTTATCTCGTGGTATTTATCAACAATTTGTTGAGGCGTTACTCCCTCTTTTTTGGCCCTTATAGTTATGGCAGCACCATGTTCGTCCGATCCACAAACGAATGCAACATCGCGGTTATTCAATCGTAAATAACGAACATAGATATCGGCAGGCAAATAAGCTCCGGCCAAATGACCAAGATGCAAAGGTCCGTTAGCATAAGGAAGTGCTGCTGTTACGGTATATTTTTTAGGATTTTCCAAGGCTGTAAAAATTTGCATAAAGATACTATTCTCATTTTACAATAGGCAGAAAAAGAAGATAAATGAGTAGGAAAGAAATTGTGGTTATATTCTATTTCTGGGAAATAATATTGGGCGAAAGGTAATTGAATGTTCTTCCAGAGTACAGGAAATTAGGGGTTCCATTCTTGATATGAATGAATTTGGGAAAGGATCCACTTGTTATTCTTAAGAATTGTTCGGTTTCCATTATTTCGAAATCAAACTCTGTTTTTGTATCCTCCAAAAACCAATCTACACCTTCTTGCGTTCCTAAAAAGTAAAGCTTTACACTCGGAAAATTTGCGTAATTTTTTTTCAAAAGCATGAGTCTTTTACCTGCCATTTCGCAATACGGACAGGAAGTGCTAAAATAAGCTCTAAGCTCAGTATCGGTTGAGATTTCGCCTAATTCGCTTTCTAAAATTTCGGCTGAGCCAAAGGGTTGCGATTCATCAGTGAATTCATCCAAAAACAAAGGATTTGCTACAAAAACAATTACAATCATTCCTATAGAAAAAAAATATTTTGTCAAGGGAACCCAAAGATGATTTGGCAGAAAGCTAAAACTATTCTTTCCAGCGAAAATTATTGCAACGAGGCCAAGAAGAAAGAACGGAATTTGTAATCCTGATGAGAAATTAAAAAGTGTGGAAAGCACAATGATTTCATCTTTCAAAACATCAAAAACAAAAAAGTAAATAGGAAGTGAAACAAGAAAAAGAGTAGCGGTTTTGATAATTCTAGATACTTTGCCAAACATCCAGAACAAAGCAATTACAAAATAGAGCGAAAGAACAACTCTTGCCACAACTCCAGATAAAAAGTGAGGGGTAAGGTAGGTTTCGTAAAGTTTAAGTTCAAACTCAAAACAATTTTGAACCAAAGAAAAACCAGTTATTCCAAGGATAATTATTATGTAAAATTTGACGATAAATTTCATAAAAATGCTTTCAAAAAAAAAGGAAAGAGCGTGCTCTTTCCTTTTGAAATGGTTTTAATCGATAAAGTTATTTTGCCTCACATTTGATTGTAATTGTACCATATGTTGTATCTCCTTTTTCACAATACTCAATTACATCCGCCTTTTTCCCATTCAATGTCTCTATAGAAGAATCCGTTGGTAATGTTTTCGAAGAATCTGTTCTTGTACATTCACAAGAATATTCTTTTTTACAAGATGCAAAAATCACTAAAGTAAGTCCTACTAATAAAGCTATTCTTTTCATAATTTGGTTTTTTTCGTTTTAAAGCGAAGTTCTACCCTCAAAGATATTATATTTTTTTGTTTTTAATGAAAATCCGATACCCAATCCCTCTTTTTTCAATCTTAAAGGAGCAAAAATTCAAACTTAATGAATCAATTTGCATTGAAAATATTGAGTAGAATCGCTTTTAGAAAAGAGACATATTAAACGGTCTTCTTGAGAAATATATCGCCACATCGATTCTTTTTTATTCCGGTAATCCCATAAAACGATTTCTTGATTCATGGTGTCTAATTCCATCTGAAAATCTTCTTTGACTTTATTTTCATCCTCCAAAATAAGATAACCAGCTCGATGTATGTAGAGTTTCTCTATACCAAATCTATTGGGCAAAACAGAATAGGCTCCATGAAATTTTGGTCTTTTTGCCGTATCGTCATTCCAATTTCCAGTGGAAAAATAAGGAAAGAATCCTTCAGCAAGTAGCAAGCAAATTACACTCCATTTCATCACCTTTTTCAGTTTGAAATTGAATCTCGGATTTGGCTGCGGAACTTGTATGAATTCGCTAGGAATTTTTAGAGAAAAAACTGAAATTAAAAATGAAAAATAAGGACTTAAAACCAAAAGAAAACTGGCTAACAAAAAGCAACTATACACCTTCACCGAAATATCAAAACCAAAATTAACGGCTACAACATTGATCATGATTCCTGTTCCAATTATCAATCCTATCAAACGGGTGTTTCGAAACCACAACAAAAAAGCAACAAGCAACTCTGCCCCACCCAAAAACATAGAATATCCTCTGGAAATACCCATTGTACTCCAGTACAAAATATCCGGTGATAAATCCTTTAGATTTGTATGTAAAATATTGGGTTCTGGATAAAAAAACTGACCCTTAAACAACTTGTCGAAGCCGTAAATTAACAGTTGTAAAGATAAGTAGTATATCAATATTTGCAATAACTTTTGGCGTAAATTTACGCTATTAAACATAAAAACCTCTGTTACAAGGAGCGCCATCCCAAAAGAGATAAAAAACAGATTGAAAAGATGAACAAAAAGACCCAATGAATCTGACGAAATTTCGGAATTAAAATCAGAATCAAGGCCAAAAAACACAGTTCCAGAAAACCGAATTAAGGCCTCAAAAAATGGATTAACTAATTTATAAAGTTCGGGTAAAATAGAATATTCAAACTCGAAAGTAACAACGAAAAAGAGACAAAATACAGATGTAAAAACCCACAAAAATCCTTTCATTTATTTCTTAGGTTTAAGTTATTTATCTCTTCTTTCACAATTTGTTTTACACCTAAAAACATAAAGATGGAAAATACAAAAAAGAAAATCCCCATCCACACTAACCACAAATCAAAAGGAGGAGTTTTTGGCTTTGATAGAAGCACCAATTCATCCTGTTTTTTCTGGTCATTGTTTTCCTGAATTTTATCTTTTTCTAATTGATTCTCTTCGAGAATTAATTTGCGCTTCTTTTTTTCTTTTTTCTTGATTTTATCTCCAATTATAATCGGAAACGATTCTTTTGGATTTATTAGCTCTGGTTTCAAATTTCTTGTTATTGAATAATCCAAAATAGGATATGTCATTAAGATGCGATAATTATTGCCATCTCTTATAAAGTTGTTGGAATTCCGAATGAATCTTGGATTGGTTTCCCAATGAAGAAGTGAATCTGAAACTGCCAAAAACCGGGCAGCTCTCGCTTGTGATTTATCCCATCGAAAAAAATACAATTGATACACCCAAAACTCGGAAGTCACCACATCAAAAACTAACGAACCATGATTGAGGTATTCTCTGTAATCTCTATCGCAGCCAATAAGCGAGTCTTTGGTGTCGTGAAAACGCATTGTTTTATTTGCTCTGTCGAGAATAACCTTAGGATAAACGTGATAATTTGTTTTTATATAATTTAATTTGATGTTGCTCTCGGGAGTTCTGTATCGAACTGGAGCCATTCCGGGTCCAAAATTATTTTTTTCATCAAGGAAAATTGTCTCCGGTTTACCACTGTGACTTTTGTGAAATATTTTTTTGGTTTGACCAAAAGTGACGGAAGAGATGAGCATCAATAGAAACGTTGTTTTTTTCATAATGGATTTTGTTTATGAGAATCTGTACACAGATAAGTGTCAAAAGTTCATTTACTTATTGTGCTTTAATAAACAGAAACCTTTACCTACCTTTGCAGCATGGTTTCAGTAAATAATCTTTCGGTGTTTTTAGGAGGCAAGGATCTCTTTGATAATGTGTCATTTATGATTGACAAAAAGGACCGAATTGGCCTTGTTGGTAAAAATGGCGCAGGAAAATCTACAATGCTCAAGGCAATAATGGGATTGCTTCCTCCCTCTGGCGGAACTGTTAGCTCACAAAAAGGAGTAACTATTGGGTATTTGCCGCAAGAAATGAAGCACAACAATGGAGCCCGGATCATTGACGAAGTGGAGAGCGCTAATTCCAAAATAACCACCATTGAGCAAAGGCTAGATGAAATCAATCACTTGTTACAAACCAGAACCGACTACGAAAGTGATTCTTACATGCAACTCATTGAAGAGTTGAATGAACTAAATGAACAGTTTTCTCTCCAAGGTGGTTTTAACATGAGAGAAAACATAGAGAAATTTTTACTTGGTCTTGGGTTTAACTCTCCCGATTTTGAACGAAAAATGAGTGAGTTTTCTGGAGGGTGGAAAATGAGAGTGGAGTTGTGTAAAATTTTGTTGGAACAGCCTGATGTTCTTTTGTTAGATGAGCCAACCAATCACCTCGATATAGAATCGATACAATGGTTAGAAGATTTTCTTAAAAACTATAACGGAGCTATCATTCTTATTTCGCACGACAGAGCATTTCTGGACTTTGTAACCAACAGAACAATTGAGATAAATGCCGGAAAAATTTATGATTACAAATTTTCTTACTCCAAATACAAAGTAATTCGAGAAGAGGAATTGATCGTGCAAAAGGCTGCTGCCAAAAATCAAGAAAAGTACATCAAAGAAACGGAGGAGCTCATCAATAAATTTAGAGCAAAAAAGAACAAAGCTGCTTTTGCTCAGTCGTTGATAAAAAAACTGGATAAACTAGAAATTGTAGAAGTGGATCAGGTAGATTCCGGAGGACTCAATTTTAGATTTCAGCCTGCGCCAAGATCTGGAAAATTTGCTGCCAAATTTGAGGGACTTACCAAAGAATTTCCCGACAAAAAAATTCTGAACAACGCAGATTTGATGATTAACGCCCAGGACAGGATTTCATTGATTGGGAAAAATGGAGTAGGAAAAACCACCATCATCAAATTGTTGGTAGGGGATGAAAATTACCAAGGAGGAGAATTAGAGCTTGGGCACAACATTTCGGTAGGTTATTTTGCACAAGACGAAGCAGAAAAACTAAATGGAAACAAAACGATTTTTGAAACGATAGATGACATTGCTGTCGGGGACATGAGAACAAAAGTTCGAAATATTTTGGGTTCATTTTTATTCAGTGGAGAAGATCAAGACAAAAAGGTGAAAGTGCTATCGGGTGGAGAAAAAACTCGACTAGCTTTGTGTAAACTACTCCTCGAACCTCACAACTTTCTTATTTTGGATGAGCCAACCAATCACTTAGATATTGCGAGTAAAAATGTACTGAAAGATGCGCTAATGAAGTTTGATGGAACTCTCTTGGTGGTATCTCACGACAGAGATTTCTTGGATATGCTAACCAATAGAGTGTTTGAAATTAACAACGAACAAATAAGCGTTCATCACGAGGATGTAAGTAGTTTTCTTAAGAGAAAGAAAAAAGAAAGCATTGCCTTATTTGAGAATACTGGAAAGAAAAAGGCTGAAGTAATTGAAGAAAAAAAGGAAGAAAAAGAAGAAGCCAAACTGAGTTACGAAGAACAAAAAGAACAGAAAAAACTTCAAAACAAAGTACAGAAACTTGAGAGAGAAATTGAGAAGCTAGAGGAGAAAATCAAAGAATATGATGCCAAAATGCTCAATCTAGATTATTCTGACGAGGAAAAAGCAAATCAAATAATTGAAGAATACAAAGAGCTTAAAAATTCTCTTTCGGAAAAAGAAGGGCTGTGGGAAGAAACGGTTGAGCTATTGAGTTAATTGCCAACCATCCCTAAAAATAGCCAGTTACAAGATTTTAACATTTTAATCTTTCAGTTTGTTTTAAATTTGTTGCCTAAACTCAAACAAATGAACAAACTCCTTATTCTGCTCCTATTTATTGTACCAATAGGAATCAGCGCACAACAATTTACAATAAGCGGAACTTTGAAAGATGCTTCCAACGGAGAAGATTTAATTGGTGCCACTGTAAAAGTAAAAGAAATCCCGACCACAGGCGCAGTGACCAACGTATATGGTTTTTTCTCGCTTACGCTCGACAAAGGGAATTACACATTGATTTTTACTTCTTTAGGATACGAACCCATTGAAAAGAAAATCTCGTTGAACGATAACCAACGATTCAATATTGAATTAAAAGAACAATCTACCAAACTGAAAGAATTTGAGGTAACTGGTGAGATTGAAGATGCCAATGTATCCTCCACAGAAATGAGTATAGAAAAACTAGATCCTAAGTCCATAGAAGCGATTCCGGTTCTGTTAGGAGAAAAAGATATTGTAAAAACATTTACTTTGATGCCAGGAATAAAAAGTGGTGGGGAAGGAAATGGTGGTTTTTTTGTAAGAGGAGGTGGAGTGGATCAAAACCTCATATTATTGGACGAAGCTGTTGTGTACAACGCCTCTCACCTTCTCGGTTTTTTCTCGGTTTTTAATTCAGATGCCATCAAGGATGTATCGCTTTACAAAGGTGGAATGCCCGCAGAATATGGAGGAAGAGGTTCTTCGGTGATGGATATTACCATGAAAGACGGAAACAACAAAAAATTTGGTGCCTCAGGAGGTTTGGGTGTTATTTCCTCTCGACTTACTCTGGAGGGTCCAATTGTAAAAGACAAAGGTTCCTTTGTGATTTCTGGTAGAAGAAGTTATGCTGATTTGTTTTTGAAATTATCTAATGATGAAGACTTAAGAGATTCTAAATTATATTTTTATGATTTGAACTTAAAAGCGAATTACAAAATCAACGAAAAAAACAGAGTTTATTTATCTGGATACTTTGGAAGAGATGTATTGGGAGTGGGCGAAACTTTCGGGTTCAATTGGGGAAATGCTACTGGAACATTAAGATGGAATCACCTCTTTAGCGATAAATTATTCTCCAATACTTCGCTTATTGTAAGTAATTACGATTACGAATTCAAAATAGGAAGTGGAGAGGAGTCTTTTGGTTTCAAAGCATCCATTTTGGATTACAACATTAAGCAAGATTTTTCTTATTTTATGAATGATAAAAACACCATAAAATTTGGTGTAAATATGATTTACCACACATTTGACCCAGGAGAATTGTTTAGCTCTATATCCGGTTTTAATCCAATAAACCTAAACGACAGATTGGCAACAGAAAACGCAGTTTATCTCCAAAATGAACAAAAGGTTTCTGAATTGTTCAGCATTCAATATGGGTTGAGGTATTCGTTTTTTAATTACCTAGGAAATAACGATTCAATTTTCGATTACAACGAGGCAGGAAATGCTACAAGTTCTCAATTTTACAACCGTCACGAGACAGCTAAATTCTACGGAGGATTTGAACCAAGATTAGCCGCCAAATACATGCTGAATGAGGTGTCATCTATAAAAGCATCTTACAACAGAAACTACCAGTATATTCATTTGTTGTCGAATGCGACCACTTCATCACCAACCGATTCGTGGGTACCTAGTTCCAATAATGTGAAACCACAAATTATTGACCAAATTGCTCTTGGATATTTTAGAAATTTCAAGAAAAATGCCTACGAATTTTCTGTAGAAGGATATTACAAAAATCTACAAAACCAAATTGATTACAAAGACGGAGCAGACTTGTTTTTGAACGGTGAAGTGGAAAGAGAACTTACTTATGGAAGTGGAATAGCCTACGGAGCTGAGTTTTATTTGAAGAAAAAGAAAGGGAAATTCACCGGATGGTTGAGTTATACTTACTCTCGTTCTTTAAGAAAATTTGAAACCATCAACAATGGGGAATACTATCCTGCTCGTCAGGATTTGATCCACGATATTTCAGCAGTTGGTATTTACAAATTCAATGAAAAATGGACAGCTTCTGCCAGTTGGGTTTACACGACAGGACTTGCAGTAACCTATCCCGCTGGAGGGTACCAAATAGAAGGAGTCAACGTACCTTACTATTCAGGAAGAAACCAATCGAGATTTCCAGATTATCATAGAATGGATTTGGGTGTAACTTGGTATAATAAAAAAACAGATAAGTTTGAATCCAACTGGAATTTCTCAATTTACAATGTTTACGGAAGAGAAAATACATTTTCAATTGCTTTTATTGAAGATGAAAACAATCCTGGGCAAACGGTTGCCGAACAAACCGCTTTGTTCAAAATCATACCTTCTGTTACTTATAATTTTAAATTTTAAGCGTTATGAAAAAAATATTTTTAGCTATTTCAATCCTTGCTCTTTCGACAGTTTCTTGCCAAAAAATAATAGACATTGAACAAGAAGATGCAGACAAAAGAACCGTAATAGAAGCAATATTACTCGAAGGAACCAATAATTTTGATGTGCGAATTACGGAATCTTCTAACTTTTTTGGTGACAATACTCCTGTTCCAATTACCAATGCAACCGTAGTTCTTAATGACGGTACATCGGATTATACACTGGCGAGTTTTGCTGACGGAAATTACCAATTGGTGGGTTTCAATGCAATTTCGGGAACCGAGTATACTCTTACAGTAAATGAAAACGGAAATAGTTTTGTGGCAAAAGGAACTATGCCAGCAATTGTTACAATCGATACAATTGCTTATCAATTTATAGAGCAAAGTACTTTTAGTGATAGCGGATACATCACTCAAATTGAGTTCAATGACCCTGGAGCTAAGGATAATTATTACCGCATAGAAGTGGATGTACAAGGTACTTATTATGGAGATATTTCAAGTCTAATATTGTTGGATGATGGATTTCTTAATGGAAATAGAATCGAGTTTCCTCTTTTTGCAATTGATGTGGCTCAGGCATACGATAATGTAACTATGAAACTGTCTTCTTGCGACAAATCTACTTTTACTTACCTAGAAGGTTTAGATGCATTAATTAACTCTGGAAATGGAGCTCCTCCTGCCAATCCATCTAGCAATTTTAGCAATGGTGCATTGGGTAATTTTAGTTTGTATGCCTCGGATACAAAAAGTATTGTAATTATACCTTAAAAATAAATCAACCGCATAAAAAAAGGGTCTGCTAGAAATAGCAGACCCTTTTTATTTAAAATTTTATTTACTTACTCTTGGTTGGTAGCAGCATTTTCATAAAAATACTTCGTTCCGTTCTTTCTCCAAATAATTACCCCAACAGTAATGTTTTCTTTGTTGTAAGTAGATGGGATTGTAGTTGTGTAAGTTTCGTCAAATACATCGTCAGCTGCAACGGTTCCAGAAACAATTTCTTTTCCCCAAACTCCTCCTTCTACAGAGCCTCTCATGGCAAGGTGATGAGCTACTATTCCCGACTGACCGCTTTGTGTCGCCATAACTTCATCTTCTACAAGGTAAACACCCATGTAATAAGCACCGCCTGTATTTTGGTAAAATTTAGCTTGTGCGTCTACAGTAATTTTATTTCCTTCCCACTTAATTTTGTAGGCAGCAGATACTTTTACGTTTGTAGCAGGGGTATTAATGGATTGATCAATTTTTACCTTAGAATCTGTTACCTGAGCTGTTCCTGTATTGGAACTTGCTTGACTTCCGTTTACATAAATTAAAGGCTTTGATCCTCCGTAAGGGAAGTTGGCTTGAAATGCATTTTGAACCGAATTAGCTGGATCCAATTCCGAGTTTACAAAAAATGAATTTGATACAAAATAGTTGCTATAATTGGCCCATTTAAAAGCCGTTGAGCTGTAATCGTTTATCAAAGTTTCCCAATTGGTCCATCCCCAACCTCCACAAGGTGGGCAAAGTTCTCCAGTTTCTTTCAATACAATTGGTACCTGAACTTGTGCATGAGCGCTAAAAGTTGGTTCTGGTGCAGTTGTTCCAGTCTTTGGTTCAATTACTTCTTCCTCTTCTTTTTTGCAACTAGAAATGGTCATTCCCAGTGCTAAAACTGAAAGCACAATGTACTTTCCAAATGATAATGTTGATGTTTTCATGTGTTTGTATTTTTTATGAGGGCTTAAGTTACTTATTATTTTTTCCATAAAACTAAAATAAAGCCAGTTTTTAGTTCTCTTCTTGCCTCAAGAATTAAAAAAGAGCTCTCAATTTATGACATAAAAAAGGGTCTACTAGCACTAGCAGACCCTTTTTTTACATTTATATAAACTAATTATTCTTGGTTAGTTGCAGCATTTTCATAAAAATACTTTGTCCCATTTTTCTTCCAAATAATAACTCCCACAGAGATATTTTCTTTTTTGTAAAAAGAGGGAACCGTTACCGAATATGACTTATTGATTGTAGCTCCTGCATCAGCCGAGCTCGAAATAATTTCTTTACCCCAAACTCCACCTTCAACTGAACCTCTCATTACCACATGATGTTCTACTTCCACGCTACTTCCTAGAGCGTGACCCTGTTGAGTTCCTTTTGCTTTATCCTCAATTAAGTATACCCCCATGTAATAGTTACCGTTCAAATTTTTATACAATTTAGCTTGAGCGTCTACTGTTATTTTGTCTCCTTCCCATTTAATTCTGTATGCTGCAGAAACATTTACATCGGCAGGTGGTGTGGCAATAGAAACCAAAGCATCAGCCTGAGCTCCGCTGTAATCGTTGTACTGATAAAAATCTCCATTCATGTACCAAGATGGCTTGGCTGTAGACAATGGAAAGTTGGCTCTAAAAGTTTCCATCACAGAGTTTGCTGGGTCTAATTCTTGATTTTTAAAATGAGAATTAGAAACAAAAAATGTACTGTACTGTGAGAATAAAAGGGCTTTTCCCTTTAGGTTGTTGATTACCCCTTCCCAAGCTGTCCAGCCCCAACTTCCGCATGGTCCGCAAAGCTCACCTGTTTCTTTAAGCATAAAAGGAACTTGAGCCTGTGCATGTGCACTAAATGGCTTTTCTGTTGGTTCTTCTGCTGTTGTTTCCTCTTCTTTTTTACAACTAGTAAAGACTAATCCTAAGCTCAAAAAAGAAAGTATTAAGTACTTTCCTAAAGTTAATTTTGTTGTTTTCATATAGTATTTTGATTTGGTTATGGATACAATTTACTATTTATAATCTACAAAATTTAATCTTTATGTATTTTTTTTAATACCCTTCTTCCCGTTTAACCAGCATGAAAAATCCATTGTCCAACTCCAAATATCCTTGATTATAAACGAAGTAATACACTGTTCCTTTCTTGGTAGTGTAGACACTCGTGATGTAATTGAAATCAAAGTTTTTGGCAATTAATTTATCCCGATGTGTTTTTGACTTTTGATCAGGATTGAGGTCCGATAATATTTTATAATTTTTCTTAAGTCGATTGTTGATATTACGAACCAAATTCTTGTTCTCCACGTGTAATTTATTGTTGTAAGAATTTCGGCAATAATCCGAACAAAATTTCTTGTCCGCTCTTCCGCGTACAATTTCTTCGCATTCTAAACATTTCTTTTCCATGGTATTACTTTTTTGCTGATTCAAACATTTCTAGTTGTTAATCAGAATTTTACAGCTGTAAGATACAAAATTATTTATCAATTACAAACGACTACAAACGATTACATCCGAAAGTAAACGAAAACAAGTAGTTAGCAACCGACTTGTAGAAAAGGCTTGCCGCATATTTGCACTGTCGAAACAAACAACGAGGTTTGACGGCACATAAACGAACCTGCCTTTGGGCGGAAGAAAACACACTACATTATGAGTAATTTAAGAAACAAAGTACAATTGATCGGAAGATTAGGACAAGCGCCAGAAGTAAAACATTTAGAGTCTGGGAAAAAGGTAGCAAATTTTAGCCTTGCTACCAATGAAAAATACAAAAATGCCAAAGGTGAGCTGATAGAAAACACAGAATGGCACAACCTAGTTGCTTGGGGGAAAACGGCCGAGATTATAGAAAAATATGTGCAAAAAGGCAGCGAAATTGCGATAGAAGGAAAGCTTACTTCAAGAACTTGGGACGACAAAGACGGAAATAAAAGATACACCACCGAAGTATTGGTGAACGAACTTTTGCTTATGGGAAGTAAGCCCTCGAATGGAAAAGAAGGCGTAAAATCTGACGATGATTTACCGTTTTAATTTCTAAATAAAATTGAAAAGAAAAACGTCATTCTCTACCTATTGAGAGTGGCGTTTTTTTAAACCCAAATTTATCTGGTTTGATTAGTAAATTGACCTTGAAAGGCAAAAGAAAAATCTGTATGACAGAAAGAGAATTCAATTGAGTTTACATAGATTTGTTTTCTAACTTTGTAGCATGAAATATATCAAAATTCTTATTCTGTCGGCTGGTTTATTCAGCTTTACTTCGGCTCTTTCGCAATTTAATATTGGACTCTACACTGGTTTCGAAGTAGCCAATTTTAGTTTTATGGAATCAGACCCAAATGATCCCATTCGCTTTGGATACTCCTCTACCGAGAGTGAGGCTTCTTCTTTCTTTCAAAAAAAAATTGGGTTCATTCTTGAAAACGTAATCAGCGAACGCATAGCGTTAGTTTGGTCGTTGGAATTAGCTCCTGGGAATTATAAAACTCATCAAAGGCAATTTTTGGACGAGGCTTCACAACTTGTATTTGAAGAAGAAATTTCGGAAAGAATGAGTGGTTACAAAATAGGATTAGGAATAGATGTAGCTGTACTTGGAGAGATTCAATATGATCCACTTCAGGTTTTAATCAACGCTACTTTTATTCAACAGTTTTCGGTTCATCAATTTGATTCTGAATTGAAAAATGTAGCTAACAGAGAGGTGAATTTTTTGTATTCTCCTTATAATTTAACTACTTGGGAGGCAGCCAATGCCGAAAGTTCTTTTGGTACATTTTTGGCTATAGGACCTAAAGTAAATTACCAACTGAACGATGACATAATGTTCTTTGGAACAGGAAAGTACAATTTGAATATTGTGAGTTCTGATGGTGGAGATTTAGTTCATAAGAACGGTTTCTTCCTAAACATTGGAGTGAAATATATGGTGTATTAATTCCATTTATATCGCCCACTCGTTCACCGCAAACCAATAAGGAATTGCAAAGCCAACTAACGCACCTGCATAGACTTGAAAAGGAGTGTGCTTGTTGAGAATAAGCCTACTTGTGCCTACCAATCCAATACAAGCCAACAAGGCAACTATCAATCCAGTGTGAGAAACAAAAGTAACTTGAGTTACTCCCGTTATCATTCCTGCTAGCGAACTTATTCCTTGTGTGTGTAGGCTTATTTTCCACTTAGAAGTGATTACAATACTTACTATCAAAGCGAGGCAACCTCCAAAATAGCCTGCCAAAATTGGTTCGTCAAGTCCGTTTATCCTGCGGATGAAATAATAAAATCCAAGATAATATGCAACTGTAATTACAGAGGGCAACAACCTCTCTTTTCGATTAGTAAGTGACAAATCCGACACCATTCCCGATCGATAAAGCACATAGATAGAAACGAATGGAAACACTAAAGTCAAGATGCTTGCCAGTAAAATTAGTAGATTGCCAAAATCATTCGGATAAATAATTCGATAAATAGCGTGAATTTTGAATACGAAAATAACGCCAAGCAGAGGCATTATAAATGGATTGATAACGATGGAAAGTACTCGGGCTATGTGTTTCAAACTTCTACAATTCTTTTCTTAATCTGGCAACAGGAATTTCCAATTGCTCTCGGTATTTAGCTATTGTCCTTCGAGCAATGTTGTATCCTTTGTCTTTCAACATTTCTGCCAAAACTCCATCTGTAAAGGGTTTCTTTTTGTTTTCGTCTTCAATGATATTCTGAAGTATTTTCTTCACTTCACGGGTAGAAACATCTTCGCCAGAATCGGTAGAAAGTGATTCGGAGAAGAATGATTTCAATAAAAACGTACCAAAAGGAGTTTGAATGTATTTTGAATTGGTAACACGAGAAACTGTGGAAATATCGAGCTCTACAATCTCGGCAATATCTTTCAGTATCATCGGTTTTAGCTTCGTTTCATCTCCAGTAAGAAAATATTCTCTTTGGTAATTCAAAATAGCTTGCATGGTGCTCATCATGGTGTGCTGACGCTGTTTTATCGCATCAATAAACCAAGAAGCTGCATCTAGTTTTTGCTTGATAAACATGATTGCCTCTTTATCCTTTTTTGTCTTTTTACTTTTGTCGTAAGTATCCAGCATATTATGGTAAGTTCTACTTACGCTGAGTTGAGGGGCATTTCTAGCATTCAACATTAGGTTCAATTCATCGTCTTCGTCTGTCAAGATATAATCAGGGATAACATGCTGAGCCGGCATCGAACTTTCTTTGATAGATCCCGCAGGTTTTGGGTTCAATTTAGTTACCACCTCTATTGTTTCTTTTAATCTTTCTTCCGAAAAACTCAATCTCTCAAGAATCTTGGCGTAATGCTTTTTTGTAAAAGCTTCGAACTGGTGTTCTACCAAATTAATAGCATCGGCAAGTAATCCTGGCTCTTCCTCGTGCAGCATTTGCTTTCTTTCCAACTGAATAAGTATACACTCTTTGAGGTCTCTTGCGCCCACTCCTGCTGGGTCCAAGTCCTGAACTTCGTACAATACTTCTTCTATTTCATCTTCCTCGGCCATGATGTTGTACATAAAAGCCAAATCATCCGAAATATTAATGAGTTCTCTTCTCAAATATCCAGATTCATCTAAGTTTCCAATAATATTTTGAGCGATAATAAGCTTTCTCTCCTGGCGCAACCTCAACGAAATTTGATTTGTGAGCCTCTCCTGAAATGTTTTACCTCCAGAAATAGGAATGTTTGTTTCTTGCTCTGGATCAGCATAATTGTTTGATTTAGTAGAATAATGCGATTCATTATCCAAGTAATCGCTTACATCAAAATCATCGCGCGAATCTGTTAAATCTTCTTCGTATTGGTCTTCACCAAACTCATCTTCTTCCTTTTCTACTCCCTCTTCTAGTGCAGGATTTTCCTCTATTTCGTCTTTTATCCTTTGCTCTAACTCCACAGTAGGAACCTGCAGCAATTTCATCAACTGAATTTGCTGTGGCGATAGCTTCTGAGAAAGCTTCTGTGATAGGTGTTGTCTTAACATTGTTGGTTGCTCGTGTTAATCTTGTTGCAAGTTTATTCTTTGCGTCCTTTGCGACTTTGCGGTGAATTTTTAATTCTAATTTTTTCTCTTATAACCTAAATATACTGATTTTACTCCACGGTAACTAAAAAATTATTCTTCTTCCCTTTCTGCAACAAAATGTACTTTCCTCCTATCAAATCATCTTCTCCAAGAATCTTGGTATCCGTTACTTTTTCTTTGTTTACGCTTATTGCATTTTGCTTCAGTTCTCTTCTCGCCTCTCCGTTCGATTTCAAAAACTGTCCTTTTTCTACCAAGGCAGATACAATATCTATACCATTTGCTAAATCGGTTTTTGTAAATGTGGCTTGTGGCACTCCTTCAAAAATATCTTGAATCAAATTTGCTGGCAATGACTTTAGTCCATCTACTGCCTCTTGTCCTTTTTTGAAAAGTATTTCTGATGCCTTTACAGCATTTTCATATTCTTCTTTGGAGTGAACTCTTATCGTAATATCTTCTGCCAATGTCTTTTGCAACTTTCTTTCGTGCGGTGCTTCTTTGTGCTCTGCCGTTTGTTTTTCTATTTCCTCTTTTCCAAAAAGGGTGAAAATCTTTATGTATTTTTCGGCATCTTCGTCACTTGTATTCAACCAAAATTGGTAAAATTTATATGGCGAAGTTTTCTCTGGGTCCAACCATACGTTTCCGCTTTCGGTTTTTCCAAATTTTCCTCCATCGGCTTTGGTTATCAATGGACAAGTTACTGCAAAGGCTTTTCCTCCACCAATTCTTCTTATCAGTTCAGTCCCTGTTACAATGTTTCCCCATTGGTCGCTACCTCCCATTTGGATGGTGCAATTTTTTTCTCTGTATAAATGTAAGAAGTCATATCCTTGAACCAATTGGTAAGTGAATTCCGTAAAAGACATTCCATCGCTATCCTCTCCTGCAATTCTCTTTTTTACAGAATCCTTTGCCATCATGTAGTTTACAGTTATGTGTTTTCCTACATCACGAATAAAACCAAGAAAAGAAAAATTCTTCATCCAGTCGTAATTGTTTACCAATTCTGCTGCGTTCTTTTCTTTCGATTCAAAATCCAAAAACTTTTTTAATTGAGCTTTTAGTCCATCTTCATTTTTACGAAGAGTTTCTTCGTCCAATAAGTTTCTTTCTGCTGATTTTCCGCTTGGGTCACCAATCATTCCGGTAGCACCACCCACAAGCGCAATTGGCTTGTGCCCTGCCACCTGCAAATGTTTTAGCATCATCACAGACACCAAATGCCCAATGTGCAATGAATCAGCTGTTGGGTCTATTCCAACATAAGCCGCACGCATTTGCTCTGCTATGTGTTCCTCCATTCCGGGCATGCTATCATGCAACATCCCTCTCCAAGTCAATTCTTCTATCAAATTCATGTCAACCGTATTTTTGGTTGGTTAAAATTAGGGATAAAAATGCTTTTTTAATGGCTAATTCCTGAGAGAATTACAAACTATCCATCACTTCATTCAAAGTGGAATCTGTGTCATCCGAAATGGTATCGAGAACAGGAAACATAATTTTATCCAAAAGTGGCTTCACAGAATCCACGTATTCCAAGTATTTTGGGACATGAACTTCCTTCATAGGTTTTGCACTGTTGAAGTTTTGCTTTCGTGAGTCTACTTGTTTTCCATCTTTCCAAAAACGGTAACAAACATGATTTCCAGAAGATGAACCTGTACTTCCTACGTATCCTATAATCTCTCCTTGTTTTACGTACTTTCCAACTTTTATTCCTTTGGCAATACGCGACATGTGCAAGTATTGAGTAGAGTATTGTTTGTTGTGCTTTACTTTAACAAAATTTCCGTTTCCTCTCCCGTAGCCAGCCCTAGATATTGTTCCGTCTGCGGTAGTCCAAATTGGCGTTCCGTATGGTGCAGCATAATCCGTTCCTAGGTGAGGCTTTACTCGTCCGTATAGTTTGATGTAACGTTTCAAATTGTATCCCGAACTCATTCGAGAATACTTGAGTGGTGCTGACAAAAACATGCTTTTCATTGTTTTTGCTTTCTCTGTATAAAAACTATAACTAGAGTCAATGGAATATCCAAACGCATAGAAATCAGTGTTTTTATGATTAAATAAAATGGCTTTTACTTTTCCTATTCCAATGGCTTCGCCTCCTACGGTTTTTTCTTCGTAAATAATTTTCAGCTTATCGTCTACTTGCAAATGGAAAAAATCAATGGACCAGGAATAAATATTGGCAATTTCATCTACCAATGGATATGTAACGGTTGGGTTTTGTAATTGTCTATCTATCGCAAAAGAAAGGTTTCCTCCTTTTCTTATTCGAGCACTTATTTCTTTCTCAACTACTGTTACAGTTTTTCTTTTTGCCTGAACGGCCACGGTATCGTTAAAATCAAAAATAAAATATTCTACTGCATTTTTGATATAAATAGCGTACTGCAAGTTGTTTACCGAATCTTCATCGATGCGGCAAAGCATATAATATTCTCTGTTCGGGACAATGTAGTTTAGGTCTAAACTATCTTTGGAAATAAGGTATGCCTCATTTATTTCGGCTTGCGACACGTCATATTTTGCAAACAAATGACTAAGCGTCCAGTCTTTCTCCACCAAACCCTGGTGGACATCAAAATCATTGAAATCGAATCCAAATCTCATGTCAGGAGTTACAACTTCCACTTCATCAAGGAATTCTTGTGTTTGCGGTTTTTCTTCGCTGCAAGACCACAACGAAACGATCACCACAAGCGCTAGGGCAATAAATGGGTTTTTCATTAATTTATTTTGTTCTTTTTTCCTAATTCATCGTTTTGTAAGCCTCCAATCCACATTTCAAGAAATCTGCATAAAATTGAGCTCCACCACCTTTTTTGATGTCGGCATAACTGATTGGGTTATTTAGCAATCTTCCGTCATCTGACAACAAAATATACCTCGGCTGAGCGTTGTTTTTAAACACGATAGTTTCAAATGTAAACCACTTGTCACCCACTGTTTTAATTTTCTTCTTTTTCACCTTACCGTTGTCGTATTTAATATCCACTTCTCCCTGATCTTCTTTTGCAAGTTCAATGTCTTCATCTACGTACAATGAAACCAAGATAAATTCTTCTGAAATCAACTTCATTACCTCTTCGTTTGGCCAAATATTTTCTTCAACTTCTCTACAGTTTACACATGCCCATCCTGTAAAATCAACCAACATTGGTTTTCCTTGTTCTTCGGCTGCTTTTCTTCCTTCTTCATAATCTTTGTAAGCATGGAACATTTCTCCACCAAAATAACTGTAATGCATCGGTGGTGGAAATCCACTTACTAGTTTTCTGTTTGCATTTTCTCCACCAGTTAATCCTGGAATTAAATAAACCACAAAAGCAAGTATCATAATTGCAAACGACACTCTAAAGAAAGATAATTTTGTTTTTCCGTGATCGTGAGGAAACTTGATGAGCCCAAATAAATAGGCTACTAATCCTAATCCGATAAGAATCCATAATGCAAAGAATACTTCTCTTTTTATTAATCCCCACTGCATTACTAAATCGGCATTGGATAAGAATTTAATAGCTAGAGCTAACTCTAAAAATCCAAGAACTACTTTTACTGAGTTCAACCAGCCCCCAGAAGAAGGCAGTTTTTTCATTAAACTAGGGAAAGCAGCAAAAATTGCGAAAGGCAACCCAAGTGCTAGTCCGAAACCAGCCAAAGCAACTGTGAGAGGTAATGGTCCATCTTTTAACACTCCAGCTAATACAGAACCCAAAATTGGTCCAGTACAAGAAAATGAAACCAAGGCAAGAGTTAATGCCATTAATGCTATTCCAATAATTCCTCCTACGTTAGAGGCAGAATCTACTTTGTTGCTCCATTTTGAAGGAAGTGTAAGCTCATAATAACCCAAAAAGGAAAAGGCGAAAAATACAAAGACAGCAAAAAACACTAGGTTCAAAATCGGATTTGTTGCTATTCCGTTTAGTACTTGCGGGTCGGCATCTGTAAACCAAAATGGTAAACTTAACGAGGTGTAAATTAAAAAGATAAACAATCCGTACAAAGCGGCTTTACCAAAACCACCTTTGGAATCTTGACCACCTTTGGTGAAGAAACTTACCGTTAAAGGAATCATAGGATATACACACGGAGTTAATATTGCAAAAAGTCCTCCACCAATTCCCAAAAGAAAGAGCAGCCAAAGACCTTTTTTTTCTTCTGAATTTGTTGATTCTCCTCCACAATCAGCAATTGGATTGTCCAAATCAAAATTTTCCATTGCCGGCAAAATCTCTAATGCTCCACTATTGTCAACACTCGAAGTTGCTCCTTTAATGATGTTTCCGGTAGCTACGTCTACTTTTATTTCTTCGTAAGTTGGAGCTAAGCAGTGACTTGTATCGCAAAGCATATAGGATAACTCTACAGTGAAATTTGCGAGTCCTTCTGCGGATTGAAATTGCTGAATAAACGTTACCTCATCTTCATAATATCTGCTATCTGCATCGTTTACTTCCTCGTATACTTCATGAATGTCACCCAACTCCTTTATTTCTCCTTGAAGCTTTCCCATTGAATCAGCAATGTAAAATTCCGTAGGAATAATCATATCACTTACTTGCCTGTTTGCGTAGATATGCCAATGCTTATCAAGCTTTGCTTTTGCCGATATTTCAAATGTATTTTTTCCAATTTTTTTCGATGTAATCTCCCAGTCAATCGGATCTTCTATTCCTGATCCACTATTCGTTTCTTGTTGGGTTACAACCTCATCGCCTTCGACTAATTTCAGTCCAGGAGCATCTGTTTTTTCTTGGGTTGAATTATCTCCATTTAGCTCAAAATTATGTCGTTCGTCACTTGGCGGCAAACACATAGATTCGTTACAAACCATGAAGTAAACCCCTCCTTCGATATTAAAGGGTTTGTCCGTTTTTAGTTTTACTTTTTGTTTTAAAACAGCTTTGGTTTTAAAAAAAGTGAGATTCATCTCAAAATTAGGGTCGTACTCATTGTAGGTTTTAGATTCGGTAGTTTTTCCTAACAATTCGTAGTTTGGATTTGGAGTGAAAGTTACTTCAGTTGCTATTGGTCCGTCTTCACTTTCCAATACTTGCGAATACACGTGCCATCCTTCTTCAATTGTTGCTGTAAAAATTAAAGTTGCCTCATTTCCATTTTGTTCTACAGAATACTCCCAGTCTACTGGATCGTATACTTGCGAAAATCCTACGAATGCCGATAAGGCTACAATAATTGATGCAATGAAGTTTTTCATATCTTGTTTTTTTGAGAAGAGTAAAGTTAGTTTTTTTCAGGATTTTAACCCGATTTCAAATACAGAATTTAACTATTCTACTTCAAAACCTACTTTCTTTTTCTTTTCCTCCTCCCCTTTTAATTTATCCAACCAAGTCTTTCTCTTCTTAGCTTTCTCTTCTGTTTCTTCTTGGCTCTCGGATTTTTTGGGTGTTGTAGGGGTCGATTTATTCTCTTCCCATTCCACTTCAAACTTTGGCTTAGCCTTTGGTTTTTCTGGAGATTTTTTAGCTGAACTGTCATTTTTAAAAAGTCCAAATTCATCTTTCAAAATTCCTTTTACATTGCCCTTTTCTTGTGCTCTCTGCTCTTCTTTATAATTTTTTCTCCCCTCTTTGTCCAGTTTAAAAACAGGCTTGTCAATAGTCCCAGTCATCAATAAAAATAAACGCACTCCGCTGCCATCATCCACTATGTATCCATCTTCAGTGTCTTTCTTTTTGGTCAAAATATCTTTTAGCCTGAGGTTTATTCCGTAATTAATGTCAAAATCAAAGCTTTGGGTTCCGTAAAGCCCAATATCCATTGCCGAAGTTTTGATAATCATGGAAGGAATATGAATCATTCTGTCTCTGATTTCGAGCGTATTGCTAAACTCAGAAAACTTCACCAATTTGAGCCTCTTTGAAAGTTCATCCACTTTTACGATATTCTTAGATATCACGTTAGATTTTAAATAATCTCCGATTTCCTCAAACAATTCTAGATTTTTTAATTCTCCTTCAGAAATGGAATATTCTGCATTTACAATCAAGGAATTTAAATCTAGCTCCAAGTGTTCGTTCAAAGTGGACTGAATTGAAATAATTGCATTTGCCCTTCCAGTTAAGTGCTCGCTTCGCACCACATTTTGCTCAAAATTATTGAACCTCAACAATAAATCACTGATATCAATTTGTCCTAGCACAATGTCTGATTTCAATTCAAATCCTTGATTGTTTGCAGTCAAACTTCCTTTTAAATTTATTTTTCCTTTATTGGATACAAAAAGCAAATCATTTGTGCGAATTCCATTACCATTCATGGCAAGCGACCCCGAAACTTGTTCTAATTCATGCTTTTGATAAGTAAGTTTTTCGACAGAAACTCTCAAAGTAGCCGTAATGTCATTAGGAATTTTAACGCCAGATGTATCCATTCCTTGTTCTACCTCAGCTTTTTCGTTCCCCAATAATTCATCTAGCTCCAAAAACTTAGATTGAACATAAATGTTAGCGTCAAGCGTTTGATTGTTGAACAAATAAGGAATAAAATTGGAAAACTGACTGCTAATCGACAAGTCAGAATTTCCGTAATTCCCCGTTAAACTCGCATTAGATTTGAATCTGTTGAAAGTAATATTGCCATTAAAATTGGTATAGCTCGTTTTGTTGTTTTTTAGCTTCAATGAAGCTTCATTCAGTTTTGCTGTACCCAAAAATTCTGAAACTGATAAATTACCGTCTCTATAACTTCCTCGAAATTCGTTATTCAAATTAAGTGTTCCGCCCATATTTTCTATGGAAGCTACATTCAAAAACTGAGCTAACTCGTCCAGTTTAAAATTTCCTTTGATGTTCGTTAAAATAGTTTGGATGGTTGTACCCAATAATTTTCCATTCAGTTCAAATTCACCGCCACTTAGTCTTCCCTTTCCTTTTGTTAGTTCTATTTTTTGTGTAAAAGGTGATAATTCATAGTTCCCATCCAATGCCAAATCTTGAAGTTTCACTCCAGAATTACTTTCAGTTACAGTTCCTTTTTCAATATGAAAATCTGCCTTTATCCTAGGGATTGTCTCTTTTTTATTTGTTTTTATTTCAATGTTTCCATTCACAAATCCATCCGTTTTATAGGCTTTCAGTTTTTCGCTCACTTCGTTTGGCATGAGAGAGAAGACTTCGGAAATCTCTACATTCTTAGCAACTGCACTAATCGTGTTTTTTTGCTTATTGAGGTTAAAAATAGCATTGAGATCCAGCGACATTTCGCCCACTTTTAAACTTCCTTTTTCTAGACGAACGTTGTCTTTGTCAAAAACAGCTTTTTCCACCGACAGCAGACTCGACTTATCATTAAAATAAACTGTACTGTCGTTTTGTATGGACGAAATCCACAAATCCGACTGAATAGATAATACTGAAGAATCCAAGGCGAAATCGCCCGCAAACTGAGCAGAATTGAGAGTAAACTGAGCTAAATTTTTGGTTTGTTCGTTTGTGTAATTTATTTCTACTCGATTAAAATTCACTTCTTTTAAACTAAAAGTCAAGGAAGCCTCAGTTGAATCTGTTTGTTCAGATTTTTTCCAAAAAATGTAGTTCTCTTCCCCTTTGTTGTCCACAATCAAATTAAGATGAGCATCATCCAAATCTATCTCTTTCACTTCATAATTTCCAGAAAAAAGTGATCCTAAACCAAATTCTAAAGAAAAATTTTCAGCAAAAAGAAGTGTGTCCTTTGAGTTTTCTTCTTCAATAAGAAGGTTTGAAAAATTGAGACTTGCGTTGGGGAATTTTTTGAAAAAAGAAAACGAAACATCGTCTTCCTCTATTTTCAATTTTGCTTTCAGATAAGTATTCACTTCATCTATGGCATATTTTTTTATCTCTTTTTCGTAAATATTTGCCAAAACAAATCCAGAAACCAACACCAATAAAAAGAGAGCGGCTAAAACCAAAATAATTCTTTTTAGTTTTTTCCATCTCGATTTCGATGCTACTTGCTCTGTTTGGGGTAGGTCTTCCATTATTTGATTGCCTTTTGGGGCTTTTTACGTTTGAGTTAAACGCAAATTTAACGGAATAATTGCATCCTTTTAATATCCCATTTGCGAAGATATCAAAGGTGTTTTTTTAACAAAATCTTATTCTTCCTCCTCTCTTAGTTTTTGCAAAATTAAAAGAGCTGTTTCAAAATCAGTTTCGCTAACTTGTAATTTGATATTTGGTCTGTACCCATCGGCATGAACAGTAAATGTATTTTCGTTTTGGATGTAGGATTCTATTCCGTCTAAATCCAAAGCGGCTTTGTCGAGATAAGATTCGTGCAAATGAAAATAAACTCCTACTGTTTTCATAGGTAATGCTTTACATGAATCCTAAATCCAGTTGAGCCTCTTCGCTCATCATGTCTTTGGTCCAAGTTGGGTCAAATACTACTTGAACTTTAGCCGATTTCACGACTTCAATTCCTCTAATTTTGTCCTCTACCTCTACGGGTAAGGTTTCTGCTACAGGACACGATGGAGAGGTAAGTGTCATGTCTACTTCTACATTGAATTCCTTGTCTATCCGAACATCGTAAATCAATCCCAACTCATAAATATCTACCGGGATTTCAGGATCAAAAATTGTTTTAATCACTGCTATTATCGTATCTTCTAATTCCTTTTTTTTCATCTTTTTATGCAGTTTGTTGCATCAATAAAGCGTATACTTTCATTTGTTTTACCATACTCACTAATCCATTAGATCGAGTTGGCGACAAATGTTCTTTGAGTCCTATTTCATCAATAAATCCGAGTTTTGCATCCACAATTTCCTTAGGATCCTGATTGTTGAGTACTCTTATTAATAAAGCTATAATTCCTTTGGTAATAATTGCGTCACTGTCTGCCGAGTAGGCGATAATTCCATTTTCCTTTTTTGCATGCAACCACACTCTCGACTGGCAACCTTTTATGATGTTCTGGTCCGTCTTCTGACTTTCTTCAATAATCGGTAGTTCTTTTCCCAGTTCAATAATGTGCTCGTACTTTTCCATCCAGTCGTCAAACATCGAAAACTCGTCTATAATTTCATTTTCTATTTCGGAAATACTCATGCCCTTATTTATTTTGATTCAAAATTACAGAAATTTGCAACGTAGTGCAATGTTATCTCAAAATTATCAAAAACAAAACTCAAGAAATCCCCGACAAGTAAAATTAAAATTGAATATTCATCTCGACTCTTCTATTTTTTTGGCGTCCTTCTGGGGTGTCATTTGATTGTAACGGTTGAGTTTCGCCAAACCATAATGTAATAAGTCTTTCTTCCTTTATTCCTCGTTCTACCAAATATTTTTTAACCGCAATAGATCGAGATTTTGATAAGTTCATATTCGCATTATTATCTCCCACATTATCCGTGTGACCAGAAATTTTTAAGTTCCACTCTTTCTTTTTTACTAATAACAGAGCCAATTCATTGAGCGAAGCATACGAATTTGATTTTATTACATCTTTTCCTGTCTCAAACTCCAAATTATCAAAAGCTCTTTTTAGCACCTCTTGCTCTTCTTTTGCTATCTCAGGACAACCATTGTTTTCCCTTACTCCCGCAAGCTCAGGGCATGCATCATCTTTGTCTAAAACTCCGTCATTATCTTTATCCGTGTAAGGACAACCATCGTTTTCAATTGGGCCAGCAACTTCTGGGCATTTGTCCACGTTGTCTTTCACGTTATCGTTGTCGGAATCTCCCCAAGGGCACCCATTATTTTCTATTGGACCTGCCACTAATGGACAATTATCTTCTTTGTCTATTATTTTGTCACCATCAGAATCGGGACATCCATCAAACTCTTTAGATCCAGCAACAACGGGACATTTGTCATTTTTATCTTCAACTCCATCTTTATCGGTATCTGGGCATCCGTTAAACTCTGCAATTCCTTTTACCTCGGGACAAGCATCATTTTTGTCTAAAATTCCATCACTGTCGCTGTCTGGACAACCATTTATTTTTCCAGAAATTTCAGGGCACTCATCTTTCCAGTCTGGACATCCATCTGCGTCTGTATCTGGACATCCGTCAAATTCTTTTAACCCAAACACATCTGGGCATTTGTCCTTGTCATCACTTATACCATCTTTGTCCGTGTCTTTTCTTTCTCTTCCGAATGTGAAATTTACACCGGCATGTACGTGAGTCTTTTTGCTATTTGTAGGATATGCAAAAGCGGTGTTAGAGTTTTCTTGAAAAGCCGTGAGTCTAGTAGCAAGCACATTATCCATTGAACCGTATACTTGAATTGGCCCTAAATTAAGTGATAAACCAACTCCAAGATTATTGAATCCACGATTTACCATAGAATAAGAAACGGCTGCTTGAAACCATCTTCCAACACTTTGATTGTATGAAAAAGTAAAGGATGGACGCAATGTTCTGTTATAAAATTCCGATTGAATCAAAATGCCTGCCTTACCTTTCGAGTTTTTCCCTTCATACAACTGATAGGTTCCTCCCAAATGAATTCGCGCCATTAACATTTTAGTATAAGCGTCATTATTTTCGGAGTACGACAATTCATTTTCTGCAGATTGTGTCAATCTATCGACAAGTGCTTCCAACGAATCTCCTGAAACAGAATCTGCGGCATAAATCACCTCTGTAAGGTCCAATCCCTGAAACTCAAAGGATGCGTCATTGGTGTTCACATTAAAATTATCAGAATTCCATCGGATAAAACCTAGATCGATAATACTTGCGTTTACATTTATTTTTTTTGTGAGCTGATAAGTTGCTCCCATATCTAGGGCAACTCCTTTGTTTTTATTATTCAATAAATATCCTACAACATCTTCGTTCATCAAAAATGAAGACGAATCAAACCCCGAAGATCTTCCTTCAAATTGTCCAGAGACTGTCCAATCATACGTATCTTGGTTCGTTTGTAGATTAAATGTGTTTGTTTTGGTCCAAAGATTGGAGTTTCCAACAAGGAGTTTCGCTTTCACACCAATATTCAATTTATCTGAAACCTCTCGTTGCCATCCTAACCCATATTCTCGATAATGAGTGAAATTTACACCTGTATTGCTCATATCAATATTGCCTTCATGATGATCAAAATCTGCGTTTCCATAGAGAGGCAATTCCAAAAACCCACGAGATAAATTAAGACGAAAAAAAACATTTTCGGTGGCATTAAAACTGAAATAATTTTTCCCTGCCTTAAATCCAAAGGATAGCAAATCTATGCGGGTAGTGGCTCCAAAATAATTGTTATTTCCTATTTTTCCTTTTAGATTATCGATAGCTAAGGTTGTTTGCCCGCTAGAAGTTTCAAACAGGTTGTTTGGAGTAAATGTGGTGTTTATGTGATCAAAATAAATTGAAGAAATTGCTGGTAATCCAATATTTACTTTCCCAAGCGGTTTAAAAGCTGGATTTAAATATAAAGACTGAGGAACATTGTTCATATAATACAGGTTTAAGTCTTGCTGGGAATAGACAATACCTGTTAAAACAACAAATAGGGAAATTAGTGAAAGTTTCATAAATGGGGCGATAATTAGTTAATAGCTACTTGTAAGTCTACTTTGGCAGATACTTTCAACGAGACAAAATCTTCAGGGAAAATTTTAACATTATTGGGAACCGAGCTATTAATTGTATTAATTTTAATGGAATACACCAATTTTTCTTGTCCAAATCTTATTAAATTTAAATATTGGTTTTTAGTAAGCACTACATCAAAAGTTGATTTTTTTGGGGTTAAAACTTTTCCATAATTGGAACTAGAAGGTGATCCAGAAAAATTAATAGTTGGGGCAGCTAATATTTGTTTAGAACCAGAAACAAACAAAGAGTCCAACAAAACATTATTGTTATTTAAAAAATAGATTTGCATCTCTGATTCCAAAGGAAGTCCGTTAGTTGTAGAAATCCTAAGAGTTATTTGTTTTAAATTTTTCGCATCAGAGGTGTCTATTCCAATAACATCCTTTAGATTAGTTGAGGTCGTATCATTTATTTTAAATCCATTTCCCCATCCATTTAGTGGTATTGCAATTTTGGAATTAATTGCAATTTTGGAAACATTAGCTACAAAGTTGGAGGTTGCTCCATTAGGATTCATTTGAATTGAGGCGTTGTAATTTAAAGCGGTAAGCCTTTCACCAAATATCGTTGTAAGGGTTGGGGAGGTGTTGCTGTTGTCAATTAGGTGATTGGTTATTGTAGAATCGCCCAGTTGAAAAGCTTTATTGATAAAAGGAATAGAAGTAAGTCCAGGTCCGCTTATATTTGGGTTTGATACATTTCCAATAGCCACAATAGAATTAAATTGACACTGAAAAGGAATACCAGTTGAATTTATGATTTCGAGCTCAAGTCTGGGATCCGCGAAACTTACAGCACCACCTAGAAAGTTATTATTCAAATCAATATTCACTGAGTCTTGATAAGAAATTGTCCGATTTCCTAAATATCCAAAAGCTGCAGAAACTTGAGAAAGGTTAAAGTTAGCAGTGTACCCTATCGACTCAGAAGTGTTGGCTGCTCCAGCACCTTTAGTAAACACAGCATTTATGTTTACTCTCACAGTATTGCTTGTCGTACCGGCATCGGTCAAATCCAAAGTGTAACCATCTAAATTAAGGCTTGCGGTATTACTAACTGGAGTTGAGCCCGAATAAATTAATGGAACATTGGCAGAATAAATTACCCCATTTTTTCTCAAGGAAGGAATTGTAACAGTTAAGTTTACAGAATGAGAATAAGTTGAATTAAAAGTCAAACTCAAACTTCCAGTCTGTATCAAAAGAGAATCCATTTGTTCTGAGTTCGTAACCGTTATCATTGATAGATTGGAAGTATTAATGTTATATGAACTCCCTAGGGGTGTTGAATTAAAAACTACAACTTCGGCAGCATTCATAGAGCTATTTCCTGACAATATTGGATTTGGAAGCTGATAAAAGTCCAAGAATTGACTCTCAAAAATAGAATTAAGATAGATCAGTTCAAGTAGTCCGTTAGTCGCGTTAACTTCCAAAACTCTGTCGGCCCTATCATTTATTCTACCCAACTGTAACTTGACGTTTCCAATAGGAATAGCAAAACTGGGGTCAAAAGAATCAGAATTGATGTTGTCCAAATCAATTTTTTCTTTCACACATCCAGAGATTAAAAGAAATATAGAGATGCTTAGAAATATGTTTTTCATATTGATTATTTTTAATTGAAGTAAAGCTGCGTCCTTTTAAAACGAAACTAAAAACTCACTGTTACCAAAAGACTATATGTTTATCTTGAATATAGTATTTATCATTGAATTACTGTCATTTTCACTCAATATTATTTGGTTCTAAATAAATTTTACACAAATTTGTTATGCAAGCATAACAAATTATTCTTATATTCGTTCAAATAAAATAAATGAAACCAGAAGAAACCATAGATTTTAATATAAGAAGTACTTGGCATAAAATTGCCAGAATGTACAACTTACAAGCTGCCGAACATGGTGTGAGCATGGCTACAGGTATGGTTTTGTTGAACATTGATCTAAAAGAAGGAACTCCCTCTACTAGTTTAGGTCCGAAAATGGGTATGGAAGCAAGAAGCCTGACAAGAACCTTGAAAAACCTGGAAGATGAGAAAGTAATTTACAGAGAAGCTGACAAATATGACAAACGAAAAGTTAGAATTTTCTTGACAGAACTTGGAAAAGAGAAAAGAGAGATTTCAAAAAACAAAGTGATTCAATTCAATGAACATTTAAGAAAAAACATTAAAAATAAGAAGCTCGAAATATTTTTTAGGGTTATGGAAAACATCAATGAGCTAATTGATGAAAACCATATTTTTTTTACGAATGAATAAAACAACCATTATTTGTCAATCATACAGTGACAAATTCACCTCAATATAAATTTAACATGAAAAGAAACATTAAAAGAGTAGCAGTAATAGGTTCTGGAGTTATGGGATCTCGAATTGCCTGTCATTTTGCCAATGTAGGTTTGGATGTACTCCTTTTGGATATTGTACCAAAAGAAGCCGCAGATACTGACGACAAAAATGCTCGAAATAAAATTGTGAATGACGCTTTGACGTCATCGTTAAAATCGAATCCTTCGCCAATTTACAGCAAAAGCTACACAAGTAGAATCACGACTGGAAACATAGATGACGATTTGCATCTAGTGTCCAAAGCAGATTGGATTATTGAAGTGGTGGTGGAAAGACTAGACATAAAAAAACAAGTTTTTACCAATATTGAAAAACACAGAAAGCCAGGAACACTTATTTCTTCTAATACTTCAGGAATTCCTATTCATATGATGTTGGAAGGAAGGAGTGAAGATTTCCAAAAACACTTTTTAGGAACTCACTTTTTTAATCCTCCTCGTTATTTAAAATTATTTGAAATAATTCCTACTCCAAAAACCGACCCGGCCGTGGTTGATTTCTTGATGGAATATGGGTCAAAAATATTAGGAAAAACAACTGTTTTGGCAAAAGATACTCCAGCATTTATTGCAAACAGAGTTGGGGTCTTTTCCATTCAAGCTTTGTTCCACACGGTAGAAGAAATGGGACTTACGGTTGGTGAAGTAGATAAATTGACTGGTCCAGTAATGGGAAGACCAAAATCGGCAACTTTCCGTACTTGCGATGTTGTAGGATTGGATACTTTGGTTCATGTAGCAAACGGAGTAAAAGAAAATTGCCCGAATGACGAGCGTAAAGATTTGTTCGAAATACCAAGTTATGTTTCCAAAATGGTGGAAAACGGATGGCTTGGAAGTAAATCCGGTCAAGGTTTTTACAAAAAAGTAAAAAATGCAGAAGGGAAAAGTGAAATCCTTGAATTGAACCTTAAAACCTTAGAATATCAGTCGAAAACGAGATGTAATTTCCCAACTCTGGAAATGACAAAATCTGTCGATAATTTGAAAGACAGAACCAAAATGTTGTACAATGGAATCGACAAAGCAGGTGAATTTTACAAAAAATCATTCAATGGAGTTTTCCAATATGTAACCAACCGAATTCCAGAAATATCTGATGAATTGTATAGAATTGATGATGGTTTGAAAGCTGGATTTGGTTGGGAACTTGGTCCCTTTGAATCGTGGGATGCAATTGGGGTAAAAGCAGCTATCAAACAAATGGAAAAAGCAGACTTGAAGCCTGCACAGTGGGTGTATGAGATGCTTGAAGCTGGTAACGAGTCTTTCTATAAAGTAGAAAATGGAATTCGCTTGTATTATGATATTTCCAGTAAAACGTACAAAGTAATTCCTGGAACTGAGAATTTAATTTCTCTTGAAAACTTAAGAGAAAGCAACACAGTATGGAAAAACGCAGGAGTTCATATTATTGATTTAGGTGATGGAGTATTGAATGTTGAATTCCATACCAAAATGAATACGATTGGAGGTGAAATTCTTCAAGGTCTTAACAAAGCTATTGATTTGGCAGAAACCGATCCGCAATGGAAAGGAATTGTGATTGCAAACGAAGGTCAAAACTTCTCGGCTGGTGCCAATGTTGGGATGATTTTTATGATGGCAATCGAGCAAGATTGGGATGAATTGAATTTTAGTGTAAAAGCATTTCAAGATACAATGATGAGATTAAGATACTCTTCAATTCCTGTGGTTGCTGCGCCACACGGAATGGCTCTTGGTGGAGGTTGCGAAGTTTGCTTACATGCAGACAAGGTAATTGCCAATGCCGAAACCTATATGGGATTGGTAGAGTTTGGTGTTGGATTGATTCCTAGTGGTGGCGGAACCAAAGAATTTGTTGTCAGGTTAAATGATGAATTAAAAGAAGGTGACATTAGAACAAATCAATTGAGAAATAGATTCTTGACAATTGGTCAAGCCAAAGTTTCTACTTCGGGACAAGAAGCGTATGAGCTTGGTTATTTGAGAGAAGGACAAGACGAAGTAATCTTAAGCCGAGCACACCAAATTGGCTATGCAAAACAACAAGTAATCTTGATGGATGCCAAAGGTTATGTAGAAAAGCCACAGAGGACAGACATTGAAGTAATGGGGAACGAAGGAATTGGAATCGTATATGTGGG
>JAHEIE010000039.1 GCA_024639505.1 Crocinitomicaceae bacterium | reverse complement strand
TTTGTTCTTTTTCTCAAGTCCACCAATCAATCTATCCACTGCATCCAAGAAATCTTGTTTTTCAACAACATCCTTTTTCTTTCTGGCAGCAATCAAAGCAGCTTCATTACATAGGTTTGCTATGTCGGCACCAGAAAACCCTGGTGTTTGCTTTGCCATGAATTCTACATCAAATTCTTTTTCAAGTTTAAGAGGCTTTAAGTGAACTTCAAAAATCTCTTTTCTTTCATTCAAATCAGGCATTTCAACGTTTATTTGTCTGTCAAAACGACCTGCTCTCATTAATGCTTTATCCAGAATATCAGCTCTGTTTGTAGCAGCCAAAATAATAACTCCACTGTTCGTTCCAAAACCATCCATTTCTGTAAGTAATTGATTCAAAGTGTTCTCTCTTTCATCGTTACTTCCCATGTTTGGGTTATTTCCTCTCGCTTTTCCTATTGCATCAATTTCATCAATAAAAATAATGCACGGAGACTTTTCTTTCGCTTGCTTAAATAAATCTCTTACTCTTGAAGCTCCCACTCCCACAAACATTTCAACAAAATCGGAACCTGACATAGAGAAAAAAGGCACTTTCGCCTCTCCAGCCACAGCTTTTGCCAATAAGGTTTTTCCAGTTCCAGGTAGTCCTACAAGCAATGCTCCTTTGGGTATTTTTGCTCCTAAATTCGTATATTTCTTAGGGTTTTTCAAGAAATCTACAATCTCCTGAACCTCTTCTTTTGCTCCTTCAAGTCCAGCTACATCTTTAAAAGAAACATTTACATTCTTTCCTTTTTCAAATAATTTTGCTTTTGATTTTCCAATATTGAAAATTTGGCCACCGCCACCGCCTCCTCCAGCGCCACCAGTCATTCTTCTCATTATTAAAACCCATACAATGATAATTACCACAACAAAAAGTAGTGACCCCAACCAACTGTAATCTTCTTGAACACCAAATTTAATTGTAAACTGCTTTTCAGAAGGCAGCTTATTATTCAATTCTTTTAGTTCTTTATAAAAATCTTCCGATGGAGGTGCGTCAAACACAAAATGAGGCGCAGATTGATTGAACATTGTTGGTTTTCTGAATGATTTATAATCATCATTGTTCGCAATCGCATCACTTTTTAATCGCACTTCTGCCTTTCCCGTGTTTTTGATGTAAGTAATTTTTTCTACCTCACCGTTTTGAGCCATTTCCTGAAACTTGTAATTATCAATTACTCCTTTCGCTCCGTTTGCTCCACCTAACACACTAAACCCGATAATTGCGGCTATAGCAATTCCGTAAATCCAATAGAAATTGAATTTAGGCATGTTGTTTTTGTTCTTATTATTCCTTGGCGGTGTTTTTTTATTTTCGTTTGCCATGTTCTTTAATCTTCAATGTTAATTAATTTAGCGTCTGCCCACAATCCTTCGATGTCATAATGATCTCTAGTTTCTTTGTAAAAAACATGAACCATCACATTGACATAATCCAACAAAACCCATAGTGAATTATCACTTCCTTCTTTGTGGTAAGGCTTTTCGCTAAGTTGTTTGCTTGTTTCTTTTTCTACTGATTTTGCAATAGAATCTACTTGTGTATTCGATTCACCATGACAGATTACGAAATAATCTGTTACTGAATTAGGAATGTCTGTTAAATCTACACAAACTATGTTGTGAGCCTTCACTTCTTTCATTCCTTCTACGATAGTATCTACTAACTGTTTAGTGTACTGAGTTGTTTCTTTGTTCATTTATTTTTTTTACGCTCCGTAAACTTACTACAATTTTTCAAGTTGTGCTGTGTAAGATTTTCCTTTTTAGATGATTGTTGTCATTGAATTGATACTTACATTTATACCATGAACACATTTGGAGCAAATATTCCGGTTAAAATAGGACACACAATCATAGAACTTGATTCTGTCGATTCTACTAACAATTACCTTTCCAAACTGGCAAATGAGACAATTGTGGAGAATGGGTCGGTAATTTTGGCACATTATCAGACACACGGAAAAGGTCAAAGAGGAAATAATTGGGAAAGCGAAGCTGGAAGTAATTTAACTTTTAGTGTTTATCTAAATATGTCATTTTTAAAATTGTCTCAAAATTTTTTACTCAGTATGATGGTTTGTAATTCTGTGCATGAATTAATTTCGAATTATTCCAATAAAGTAGAAATAAAATGGCCCAATGATTTATTGATTGAGAGCAAAAAGGTCTGTGGAATTTTAATTGAAAATTCGATTCAAAAAAAACACCTAAGTAATTCAATAATTGGGATTGGACTGAATGTATCTCAAACACAATTTGCACATAATAGTGGAGCTACTTCTTTACAATCTCATACTTCCGAAACACTTGACAAAAAGTTAGTTCTAAAGAAACTTTTAGCAATTCTGGATAATAATTACAATATACTAACTCAAGGAAATCAATTGGCTATAAAAAATTATTACTATCAAAATTTATTGGGATATCAAACAGGATTGACCTACGAGTGGAAAGATACAAACAGTCAGTTTCTTGGTGAGATTTTAGATGTTGAAGATACTGGATTGCTCAAAATGAAAGTGAACCAGAAAGAGATTAGGTTTATCGAGATGAAAGAGATTAGGATGGTGTTATAGGTTTGTTTTTATAGTTTGACCCATTATGGGTCAATGATTCCGTTTGCTCAACTTTTATTACAGACATATCACCCTTTCAGGGCGAAGAATATAAATAAAGAATCCCTATAGGACTACATTTTTATAACAGTAAAACATAAATACTAATAGTGATCCTGAAAGGGTCATACATCTTCAAATATTATTTCAGAACTAACTCATACTAACTTTCATATACCGGAAAAAGCAAATCTAATTAGTTAGGATCAGTTATCGCTTTAAGATTCCTGCCTAGGCAAGAATGACAATGAACTGTTTCCAAAAAAAAAATCCCTTTTCAACCGAAGTTAAAAAGGGATTAATATATAAATGAATTTGTATTTACAAGTGAATCACTTCATCGTAGGCTGCTGCTGCTGCTTCCATTACTGCTTCACTCATTGTTGGATGAGGGTGAACAGTTTTGATAATATCGTGACCTGTAGTTTCCAATTTTCTTAGAGCTACAAGTTCAGCAATCATTTCTGTTACGTTACTTCCAATCATGTGACCACCAAGTAATTCTCCGTATTTTGCATCAAAAATTAATTTTACAAAACCATCTTTGTGACCTGCCGCACTTGCTTTTCCTGAGGCAGAAAAAGGAAATTTCCCTACTTTAATCTCGTATCCTGCTTCTTTCGCTTGTGCTTCTGTCATTCCTACTGAAGAAACTTCAGGAGAACAATAAGTACATCCTGGAATGTTTCCGTAATCCAATGCTTCTGGATTGTGTCCTGCAATTCCTTCTACACAAATAATCCCTTCGGCAGAAGCTACGTGAGCCAAAGCTGCACCAGGAGTACAATCTCCTATTGCGTAATAACCTGGGATATTTGTTTGGTAATTTTCACTTACCAAAATCTTTCCTTTGTCAGTTGCTATTCCTACTTCTTCTAAACCAATGTTTTCGAGATTTGCTTCAATTCCAACAGCCGAAAGAACAACATCACATTCTATTTTCTCTTCCCCTTTCTTCGTTTTCACAGAAACCGAACATCCATTTGATGTTACATCTACTTTCTCAACAGAAGAACCAGTCATTATTTTTATCCCTTGCTTCTTAAAACTTTTTTCAAGTTGTTTAGAAACATCTATATCTTCTACCGGTACAATATTTGGCATGTATTCTACAATTGTAACTTCTGTTCCCATTGCATTGTAAAAATATGCAAACTCAACTCCAATTGCTCCAGAACCTACTACTACTAATCTTTTCGGTTGTTTAGGCAATGTCATTGCTTCTCTGTACCCAATTATATTCTTACCGTCTTGAGGTAGATTTGGCAACTGACGAGATCTTGCTCCAGTTGCAATAATAATGCTTTCGGCAGAGTACTCTGTTACTTTTTCATCGGTTCCTGTAACTGCGACTTTTTTCCCTGGCATCACTTTCCCCATTCCTTCAATCACTTCAATTTTATTCTTCTTCATCAAGAATTTCACTCCACCACTCATTCCTTCTGCCACTCCTCTACTTCTTTTTACTACTGCATCAAAATCGTGCTTTGCCTCTTTTACAGAAATTCCGTAGTCTGCTGCGTGATTGATATATTCAAAAACGTTGGCACTTTTCAATAGAGCTTTTGTAGGAATACATCCCCAGTTTAGACAAATTCCTCCTAAACTTTCTTTTTCAATAACTGCAACCTTAAGTCCTAATTGCGAAGCTCTTATCGCTGCAACATATCCTCCTGGTCCTGTTCCTACTATTATTACATCATAGTTCATAGTTGTATTCTTTTTTTTGATTGTGATTGCTAAATTAATAAAACTAGGTTTAATAATTAAAGGGATTTTAAAGTATTGTTTTAAAAATCTCTTTTATCAATTTTTTTTCTCGAATTTTTTATCTCAGAATTTGATTTCTTGTTCTTCAATCTTTTTTCTTTCACCGATTTTGGGATTCGAGTTTTTTTTCTCGGTTTTTCTCTTCTAAAAACCTCTTCTAGTATTTTTTTTAATTTGTAAATTGACAACTTTTTATTCTTAACCTGAGATCTATTTTCCTCTGTTGAAACACGAATAAAATCCCCCGAAACATGGGTTTTACATTTGGTTGTAATCAATTCTTTTTCTTCTTCAGACAGATTTTCAGAATTACAAAAATTCCACACCAAAGTAACACGCGATTCTGTTTTGTTCACATGTTGCCCACCTTTTCCTCCACTACGAGAAGTTTCAAAGGTAAATTCTGATTGAATTTTTTCTATTAATTGGGTTAAGCTTTTCACTGCTCTTTACTTTTTATTCTTTGTTCTTTTATAAAAAAAAAATCAATGAATAGCGCTCCTCCACTCCAGTTCTTCACAAATCTCCCCTTCTATTTTATTTAATTCTTCTAACCTTTTATAAATCGTGTCTTTGTCCCAATACATCAGAGCTAATTTCACAAACATAGTTCCATGCTTTGCTTCACTCGTCCATATTTCTTTATAAAATTGTTTCAACTCAGGATCTTCCAAAACTTCGCTAATTAATTTGAAACGTTCCATTCCACGCATCTCAACAATACTAGCTATCAACATTCTATCTATCAATCTTTCTTCTACTCCAGATCGTATTGAACCTATTAACCTCTTCATGTATTTGTCTTCGGCCATTTTCTGAGGAAGTTGTACACCTCTTTTTTCCATGAACTTATACACTCCTTCAAAATGCTCCAATTCTTCAATTGCAGTTTCTATCAACTGCGGAATCCACTTTGTTTTGTCGGGACATTTAGCAATAATTCCTAAAGCCATTGCCGATACTTTTCGCTCATTATCAGCATGATCTTGAAGTAAAGAATCCATGTCTTTTATGGCGTTTTCTGCCCATTCTCTTGGAGTTTGATACGTTAAATCTATAGAGTATTTCATGCTAATTTTATTTTAACCCAAAAATAGAAAATCTATGACTTAAATAGTTAATTTCGTACAAAGTATATTTATTAAGGATAAAAAACACATAAATATCTTGATTTAATTTTATGAAAAAATCTGACTATTGGAACGAAACTCTAAAACATTTGATGGGAAAAATGGCAGAACTAGAATTAGCACTTAAAGACACGCAAGACTCGGCCAATTCTGATACAAAAAGTTCGGCTGGCGACAAGCACGAAACATCAAGAGCAATGGCTCACATAGAAAACGAACGTCTTGCAAATCAGCTAAAAGCATTGCAAAATCAAGTTGAAACTTTACAAAAAATTAACCCAGCCATCACCAATGAGTCAATTAATTTTGGTAGCTTAGTTGATTGCGAATCTATCGTGTTTTTTCTTTCGGTAGGTATAGGAAACATAAAAACTGAAAGAAGTAGTTTCTTTGCTATAGCGACCGATTCGCCCGTAGGAAAATCAATGCTAGGAAAGAAAGTTGGAGATACTATTAAAATTGGAAATAACATTAAAACGATCAAAAATGTTGAATAAAAAAAACTTATTCCTTTTATTTATATTACTTCCTTTAATTAATTGGTCGCAAGATAGTTACTACCTAAATGACTCTGTTCGAGGAACATATTTTCGCGCAGGTCTTTCAATGAAATTAGCTTTAGTTCCTCATCGTACTTTATATTTTCCAGAAGAAACTATAAATAGCAATTTTTACAAAGAACATTTTGCAATTGCAGGAGAACCAGGAAGTATAGAGCGAGCTACAGCCACTTTTCAAATTGGCGGAAATACAGCTTGGATAATCACATCCAAAAATAAAAATGCAGCATTTGAATTTGGATTAGACTTTGGATATCAAAACTCCGGAGAAATATTTGATAGAATTTATAAAAATGTTTCGATTGCGGACACAAACTACACAACTGCCGAAATATCTGTGGATTATCAACTCCACGAACTGTATGCTGGCGGATACGCACTGGCGAAAACAAATACACAATTTATAGATATTTACATTGGTCTAGGACTTTCTGCCTACACTTCAGTAGGTTCTGCTTTTGTTACCAATTCCTTTTTAGAAAACGAAATAGACTCATACAAAACAGCATTATCTAGCTACACTCGACTAAATCCCTACCTTCCTTTTGGAATTGAAATTTCATTTAAACAAGAAAAAAAAAGAATTTTCCTTAAATTGATGGGGTCTGTTCGCAGAGAAGTACACAACGATAATTTCCAACCTAATCGTTTTTTCTTAACGGGAGGGATTCAATTACAATATCAATTTTAATAGTTATGATAAAAAAAGCTCTCCTTTTACTTCTTTTACCTTATTCAGTTTTTATTTACTTAGAAAGCTGTAACAAACCTTGCGAACATCCCGAAACAAGGAACATAACAGGAATTACAATGCAAAGTGATACATATTATTCTATTAATCGTACAACATTGCGTATGACCCTGAACTACGAGAGTCTTTATGTTCAAAATTTTCAATTCAATTTGACGAATAAAGCAATGGCCTTGTCGCAAGTTTTTGACCCCTGTTTTAACAAATTAGTGAACCCTATTGATTCTATTTCTGTAGTTTCTGCACAGGATTTTAATTCCTCTTTCGCCTCAAACACTGAGCTAAATAGTCTATTTTCAGTTTTAAATCAATCTTCAATGATTCTATTGAAAGATTACTCGTACGACATCAATATAGATAACACTAATTATTATGATGATGATTTTTATGTGAATTCTATTTCTTTTATCAATGATTCTATTCCAACCATAGACTCGATTCACGATTTATCCATAAAAATATATTGTCGAACTGGAGAAATCTTCGAAGACTCATTAATTGGGGTAAATTTAAAATCTAATCTTTAATCGAACCTGACATTCTTAGTCAAATTCTGCTTATTTTTGTTTTATGTCAGAAATAAACAAAACAATATCTACCGAAAGAAGGGAATTTGAAGTGGGAACTTTGGATGAATCCAATGTGCCAAAAAATCCAAAAGAATTATTCGAATCTTGGTTCAAGGAAGCCCTGGATAAAATGGTTTCTGAACCGTATGCCTTTCACTTAGCTACTGTTTCCGAAGACAATATTCCTTCGTCACGTGTAGTTTATTTGCGAAGCATTGAAGAAAATGGCTATGTTTTCTTTACCAATTATAAAGGAAAAAAAGGTCAAGATATTGAAGCAAACCCTGTGGTATCGATGAACTTTTTCTGGGCGGAGAAAGAAAGACAAATTAGAATTTATGGCAAAGCCGAAAAAATTGACTCTGAATTTTCTGATGCTTATTTTGCCAGCAGACCACGTGAGAGTCAGCTAGGAGCTTGGGCATCGCACCAAAGCGAAGAGTTAAAAAACCACAAAGAACTCTCTGAAAGATTGGAGGAATTTACTCGAAAATTTGAAGGTCAAGAAGTGCCTCGACCTCCTCACTGGGGCGGTTATCTCGTTGTGCCTTTTTATTATGAATTTTGGCAAGGAAGAGCCAAAAGGCTTCACGACAGAGTTACCTACACCCAAAATAAAACCAATTGGTCCATCAAAAGAATTAATCCATAATGAAATGTAAATTTATATTCATTGCCTTCGGTCTATTTTTACTAATAAATTGTAGCCTATCAGATTCCGACAAAGAGGCTGTTCTATTTGAGGAAATAATTGACTTAAAATACGCCAAAGGACTTTCTTTTTACAAAACAAATGAAGGAACAGTGGTGACTATTACAAATCCGCAAACGCAAGAAATACTGGATCACTTTTTGGTAACTGCTCAAAAGAATTCAGAAATGAGAAATATAAAAGTAGTGACTACGCCTTTTAATAGTGTATTGGCTTATTCATCTACTTACATTTCGTTCATGAATGCGATAAACGAAGTAGATAAAATTTCGGGAGTAACTTATTCTCAAGGAATTAGTAACAAAAAAATAAAAGAAAGATTAGCATCGAAACAAACTTTGGATGTAGGATCTGACCAAAGCCCCGACAAAGAGTTAATTGTATCTTTGGAACCCGACTTAGCTATGATTTACCCTAGCAACGGAAATCATGATTGGTTCCAATCCTTCTCCATTCCTACTGTTTCG
>JAHEIE010000036.1 GCA_024639505.1 Crocinitomicaceae bacterium | reverse complement strand
TGTTAAAAAATACTAATATTTCCTCTTCCCTATCATTACAGTAAATCCAATCAAATCCTCAGAACCTGATAGTTTTTTCAACTCTGAAATTGATTTTTGCAAATACATTTCTTGAAGCTCTTCCGCTTTTTGTAAACCATAATTATTTTCAAGAAAAAGCTCAATTTCATTGATGTTTGCATCAAAATTCTCTTTGTCTTTAATCAAGGTCAAGATATGCTCAGAGTTATTTTTATCACTATTTTCTAGAGCCAAAGCCATCGGGATATTTACTTTACCTTCTTTGATATCTTTAAACCTTTCTTTGCCATTTTCCACATAGTCAATGATGTCATCTTTTATTTGGTAAGCTATACCCAAATACTCAGCAAAATCATTCCAGACTTGCTCTTCTTCTTCTTTCAAACCAGCTGAATAAGCTCCAGCCAAACAACTTGCCTTTAGTAAACTTCCCGTTTTTAGAGCAGCAATTTTTGTCAATTGATCCACAGAAAACTCATTCTCTTTGGTAGCATTCAATTGAATTAACTCTCCTTTGGACAGAGAAACTAGAGTGGTTGAAATGATTTCTAACAACTTAAATTCTTGTTGTTTGGTACAAACTTCAATCATTTTGGACAACAAATAATCGCCCATCAAAACAGTTGCTTTGTTTCCAAAAACAACATTTGCAGAAGTCGCTCCCCTTCTCAATTCGGCTGCATCCACAACATCATCATGAAGCAACGTTGCTTCGTGGAGTATATCAATCAATATAGCGGACAAATAGGTAGACCTATTCGTTTTACCCACAACTTTTGAAGTAAGAAGAGCCAATTTTGGTCTTAAATTTTTTCCTTGTTTGTTGAATACATATTCCAAAAATGTAGCAATCAAAGTAGAAGTTTCTTTCTTATCTTGAAAAAATATTTCTCTTTTAAGCGAATCAATTCTTTGTAAATCTTGTTCTAATACTTCGGTAATATTTTGTTTTACATCCATTGCTATCATAGCTTTTGGTTTTTGTTTTAATTCAATTTATTATATTTATATCCGTGTATAAAATCGAAATATTCCATTAATATCTCGTCATTATTCACTGTACTCGTATCTATTTCTAAAACCGAAGCCTGGCTGTTATTCGAAACAAAAGAATTGAATTGTGTTTCCAATTCTAACAAATTTTCAGCTTTAAAGTGACTTAGGTTATAAAGTTCGCAAAATTTCTTGACAGAAGTTAGATGCGGTGTTGTAAAAAATGGCAAGGAAGTTTCGTCTTTCTTTGGATGAGGAAGTATCTTAAAAATATTGCCCTCGCCATTATTGATTACTATTACCTTAAAATCGGGAGAAACATAATTGTTCCAAAATGCATTTGAATCATAAAAAAAACTAATGTCACCCGATATTAATATCGATTTTTTTGTAACCTGATGCGCACCCAAAGCAGTTGACGTACAACCTTCTATCCCACTCACACCTCTATTACTATTGTAACGAATGTCGTTTCTTTGATTGAACAACTGGATGTAACGCACTACCGAGCTATTTCCCATTTGTAGGTTACAACTTGGCAAATTCTTTGATAAAAATTGAAACACTTTCAAATCAGAAAAACCAGTTTGACTTAAAAATTGATCGTGTCCAGCTTCAGATTTTGTTTTTATCTCTTTCCAATTTGTATAAAACTGAGACTGATCATTCCTATTTGCTCCATTGGCACTTATCAATCCCAAAAAGTCAGCTTCTTTGTTTGACTTTTCCACTTTCTCCAAATTAAATAAGTTTTCATTCCTCACCTCCGAAAAGCTCCAGTGTTGCTTTGGTTTATGATTTCTAAATAGTTGTTTTATTTTCTTTGAAATAACTGAATGACCAATTGTAACAATCAAATCTGGGACAAAACCATGAGGTTTTTCTCTATCAATAAGTTCGATTGTTCGGTCTATGCATGGGAAAAAGTTATCCGAAACAATATCTCCGGTAGTTTCGGTAAGAACCACAACATTTTTATCTGTTTCAATTAAATTCTCTAGCCCTGCTTGTAAGTTTTCAAACTTGTTTTGTGATACCAAAATCAGTTTGGAAGAATGTGAGTTCCAAGACTCAATAAATTGTTTTGAAAAATCAGAAACAGTCAAAAATGATTCGAAATCAGCATGTTTCGGACAAATTTCCTTTGGTGCTATCTCCATTGTGTCATATAATGGCTCGGATAGCTGAACATTCAAATGAACTGTTTTCTTGTTCTGAATCAGTTCGTAAAATCCTTCTTGAATGTTAGCCGAATTTACCTCGGAATTGTCGTTTTCATCTTCAATTAGGTTATAATTATTATCACAAAAATTGCTGTAAACCCCTATTTGATCAATAGCTTGTCCGTCTCCAATTTCTAACCCATTACTTTGACGGTCGGCAGTAATCACCAACAAAGGAATCCCTTGCATGTAAGATTCTGCGATAGCTGGAGCGTAATTGAGTACAGCCGTTCCAGAAGTAGAAACAATTGCTACGGGCACATTTTTTTGCTGGGCAATTCCCAAAGCAAAATGTGCTGCTGAGCGTTCATCAACCACACTGTAACAATTGAAAAATGGATTGTTCGTGAATGAAATTGTAAAAGGAGCATTTCTAGAACCAGGCGAAATAACAATATCACAAATCCCTTTCAGCTCACACTGCTCTACGATTTTTTGAACTGATATTTTATTGCTAATTTTCATTTTTACTGGTTGTGAGTTGCTTCCCGAATACTCGGGACAAGGTTTGCCGGTTGCTGGTTTTAGCTTTTTCGTTACAAACAAGTCTTACATCTTTATACTATCTTTTCACTATTTAGATAACCATCCGAAGGAAAAAGCTCTATCATTTGTTTTTTCTCTTTATCCTCTCCTCTTTGTTCTTTATTCTTTATTCTTTGTTCTCTCCTCTTTATCCTCACCTCGTCATCTTCCAACTTCGTGCTCCGTACTTCCTACTTTTTCGTGGCTACATGAATGGCTGCGATTCCTCCAGAAACATTTTCGTAAGTAGCGTTAGAAAATCCATTTTCTTCTATGATTTTTGCAAATTTATCTTCCGTAGGAAAAGCTTGAACCGACTCAGGTAAATATGAATAAGCTCGGCTATCTTTAGAAACGATTTTCCCCACTGAAGGCATTAATTTTCTTGAGTAAAAATTGAACAACTGCTTAACAGGAAACTTCTTAGGATTGGAAAATTCCAATACAATGATTTTTCCATTTTCTTTCAATACTCTACTTATCTCGCTGAGGCCTCGACCAATATTTTCAAAATTTCGGACTCCAAAAGCTACGGTCACAGCGTCAAACTGATTGTCATCAAATGGTAATTTCAATGAATCCCCATTTCTCAAATCAACCCTTCCCTCCAGCTTTTTCTTTAGGACTTTTACTCGTCCCACATCCAGCATTTTATTAGAAATATCTACTCCAATGATATTCGTTCCTTCAATTTTGGAAAGAGCAATTGCCAAATCGCCTGTTCCGGTTGCGACATCCAATATTTGACTATTGGGAATGTTTTTCACAATATTTCGGACTTTATTTCTCCAAATCTTATCAATTCCGAGAGAGAAAAAATGATTTAAAAAATCATATCTCCCAGAAATATTGTCGAACATTTCGGCTACCTGCTCCGTTTTGGGAACTTCTTTTTTGTCGTAAGGGTTTATTTTTTCGCTACTCATTTTCAGAAATGATTGAAAGTTTAATATTATTTGTAAATATACGTGAAATTTTAGTGACAAGGGCAATTTTTGAGTTTAGAATTCCCTATTTTTGGGAAGCTTTACAACGGAAAGAATATTTAAATGAAACTTGATTAATTTTGAATCAAAAAGAATAATATCTAAGAATAACTTCCGTGAAAAAATAAAGAAAAAAGATCCTGATATAAATTCAGGATGACTCTGAAAATAATATAATTATTAATGAAATGGATTAAAGCAGCGCGATTAAGAACACTTCCACTTTCCTTAGCTGGAATTGTTATGGGCGGTGCACTCAGTTACACAAGTGGGTTCAATCTTCTTATATTTTGGCTATGCATTGCTACTGCCACTGCTTTTCAGGTGCTATCAAATTTTGCTAACGATTACGGAGATTTTAGCAAAGGAACAGATAATGACAACCGAGTAGGTCCGAAAAGAACAATGCAAGCTGGCTTAATTTCTAAATCGGAAATGAAAGTCGCCCTTGTTGTAACTTCCATTATTTCTCTAGTACTGGGAGGTTATTTGTCTTATCTAGGAACTCAACTCATGGAAACTAAATACCTGATTCTATTCTTGGTGTTGGGTGTTTTGTGCGTGGGTGCAGCCATCAACTATACCGTTGGAAAAAGAGCTTATGGCTATTCTGGGATGGGAGATGTTTTTGTTTTTATATTTTTTGGTTTAGTTGGTGTTTTGGGATCCAAATTCTTAATCTCGGGTAGCTTAGATGGATTGGAAGTTTTACCCGCCTTGAGCATCGGATTGTTCTCTGTGGCTGTTCTTAACCTAAACAACATGAGAGACGAACACAACGACAAATCCAATAATAAAAATACAGTTGTGGTAAAAATGGGGCTTCAAAAAGCCAAAACCTATCATTACTTTTTGATTTTGGATGGAATGGCAATGTTGGTTATTCATACCTATTTAACAGTTCAAAACTATTGGCAATGGCTGTTTCTACTTCCATTCCTTGTTTTATTCAAACATTTATTTTTTGTAAAAAAAACAAATGAAAATAAAGCACTCGATTCTGAATTGAAAAAAGTAGCACTTTCCACTTTTTTGATTTCATTGTTATATTTCTTAGGAATTTACTTCTCATGCTAAAAGCGACTTACACCAAATACACACTCAATCTTACCGAAGAAAGAGGTACTTCAAGAGGATGGTTACAAACCAAAGATTCTTGGTTTATAAAGGTATGGAATGAGGAAATTCCTGCCGAAGTAGGAATTGGCGAATGCAGTTATTTACCGGGTTTAAATCCAGAAAAATCAGAAACCTACGAAACAAAAGTAGCCGAAGTTTCTAAGAGAATAAACGACCATGAATTCTGGTTAGAAAAAGGATTAAGGGAATTTCCTTCCATTCATTTTGGACTGGAAACAGCTTTGCTAGATTTAGAAAAAAAAGGAAGTAAAATTCTGTTCGAAAGTTCATTCTCAAATTCAAAAAAAGCGACTCCTATTAATGGATTAATTTGGATGGGAACTTTTGAAAACATGATGGAGCAAGTAGACGAAAAAATTGCCGCTGAATTTAGATGCATCAAATTAAAAATTGGTGCCATTGATTTTGAAAAAGAGTTACATATCTTAAAATCAATAAGAGAAAAAAGTTCTGAAATTGAGATTAGAGTAGACGCAAACGGAGCTTTTTCACCAGCAGAAGCTCTAGAAAAACTCCACCGACTGGCTGAATTTGACTTGCATTCCATTGAGCAACCTATCAAACAAGGATTGCCAGCCACCATGAATCAATTGTGCAAAGAAAGTCCTTTACCTATCGCTTTGGACGAGGAACTCATTGGGAAATTTACGAGGGAGGACAAAGCCAAAACTTTGGACGAAATTAATCCGCCTTATATCATTCTAAAACCTTCATTAATTGGAGGAATAAAAGGAAGTAAGCAATGGATTGAACTTGCAGAAGAAAGAGGAATAAAATGGTGGATTACCTCTGCTTTGGAATCGAATATTGGTCTGAATGCTATTTCGCAATTTGTGGCTACCACAGGAAACACAATGTTTCAAGGACTTGGAACTGGGAAATTGTACACCAACAACATTCCTTCTCCGTTGAGCGTAATTGGCGATGAAATTCATTACAGAAAAGATTTAAAATGGGATTTAAGTGGAATTTGAAACCTTAGAACATATAACCCTCAATGGAAAATCATTTTCCAAAACGGAGATTTTATCAAATAAAATTCCAGTTCCTCACTCATTTCTGAATGGAGAAGACAAACCGTTTTTTGACGAAGTCATAGAGTTTCTGCGCGACTGGTTTTCGGAATCTAAAGATATTATTGTCCAAACTTCTGGTTCGACAGGAATTCCAAAACAAATTGCCATTCCCAAGCAAAGTTTTGTCGAAAGCGCCAAAAATACTTGTAGTTTTTTGAAACTAACCAAAGAAACAAATGCTCTTTTGTGTATTCCAGTACAATACATTGGTGGTAAAATGATGGTGATTCGCGCTTTGGTTTCTGGTTACAATTTATGGATCAAAAATCCAAAATCATCACCTCTAAAAGAGTTCAACGAATCCTGCTCTTTTCTGGCAATTACTCCTATGCAGGTAAACTTCTGCCTAAACGAAACTCCAGAGAAACTGAACACCATAAAACATGTAATTATTGGTGGCGGAGCTGTTTCTACTGCTTTTATTAATAAAATTAAAGATTATAATACTCAATTTTATTCCACTTATGGGATGACAGAAACCGTCAGTCACATTGCAATGCAACGACTTAATGGAAAGAAAAAATCAGATGTATTTGAGTTACTTCCTTCCTACTCTGTGTCTGTAAACATGGACAACTGTTTGGTTATCGATTGCCCTACTTTGATGCCAGAAAAAATTACAACCAATGACATTGTTGAACTTTATCCAAATGGTTTTAAATGGCTAGGAAGAAAAGATAATGTGATCAACTCGGGAGGAATTAAGATTTCGCCCGAAGAAATTGAAAAAAAAATTCAGAAACACTATCCAAATTTAATTTTCTACATTACTTCCAAGAAAGATTCCATTTTGGGTGAAAAATTAGTGCTAGTTACCCAAGAGGAAGTAAGCCTAAATTTTCAAGAAATCGGGTTAGAAAACTACAAAATGCCGAAAGAAATCATTGTAAAAACGATTCAGTTTACCGAAACTGAGAAAATCAAACGAGAAAAATTTTAGAAGCCACGAATTATTGAAACTAAAGCGTGAATATAAGCTGTAACCCCAATAATAACGGTTAATAATCCAAATAAAATTGCGAGAACAACAGCAGCAACTCCTGCAGAAGCGGACGTGTAAACGAATAAAAACAGAAGAATCATTGCAAACACCAAAGCACAAAGCCAAAAAGCTACATAAAGAGTCATATTTGTTTTTAAAGCATGACCAGGACCTACAGAAATCCAAACAGCCAAAGGTGTGATTCCCGTAAAAATCAAAACTAATATTGCCAAAATTGCCAAGATAATTTGCACGGCTTCCTCGCTAAGCCAAGGATCAAACAACTTCATTTTTTGACCAAGAAACAATTCGTTATTGTTTGTGAACTTTTCGCTAAAGCTTGCACTTGGATTAATTAAAGAAGTTGCAGAAGTAGATTTCATCGCTGTGGATTCACTATGTTTCATTAAGTTCTGCTTGGATTTTGGATAAAAAACCAATTGCGTTTCTGCCTGAGTAAAAATTGAGTTTGACTCTCTCGACTCTTTCTGACTCGTACTTGTATCTGAATCTTGAGTAGCTTTAGATTGCGTCAATTCCTTATTTTTATTGACTGTGTGAGATACAGAATAATTTGGAATTGAATTAACATGCCAACCCTTGTTGTATTTTCTTTTCTGGAATAATTTATTTGTAGCTACTTCATTGGAAGTAGAACAAGAAAACATACCGACCAAAACGAAAAGGGCAGTGAATAATTTTAACATTTGTGCAAAATTCATTGTGATTTCTTTTTATATAATTGGAATAGAACCTTAACCCACAAGTAAAAAAGAAATGGTAGAACCAACACAAATAGTTTGTTGTATTGCCAAGCCTCCAAAACTTCAAAATGCAAAGCATGTTGAACACTGCGGGTAATTCCACATCCTGGACACTCTTTACTTAATAAAACCTGAGACAAGCACAAACTTTCTCCTTGGTCAAAAAAATCGGAAGGAAGTATCCATAAAATCAAAGGGATTGTCACCCAAATAATTAATTTAATTAAGTTCCACATCCCTTTAAAATAGGTTTATTTAATTCTATCTGTAATAATCTCTGATAGTTATAAATGCATGAATTACACCAGGAATATAACATAAGAAGGTTAAAAGTACATTAATCAATACTTTTTTAACATCCCAATCTGTTGAAATTCCTACCGCAACAAATGGAATAAGTATAGCACACAAATAAAGCAACATAAGCATATCATCATCTGATGAATTGTTAGATTCCAATTGATTGGAAGAAACTGAATCCAAAGAAACTTCGACCATTTCTTTGTGCGTATTTAGTTCATTGTGTGAAAGTAAATGAGAAGCAATTTCAGAAGTTTCAACGCTAATTGAGTTAAAATTTTCGTTTTGTACAAAAACTTCATAGGAATCAATTTCGTTCAACTCACCTGAAAATGTTGACTCGTGATTAAAATTTGAAAGGTTATCTATTCTTGACTTATCCTGATCTGAAAATTCTTTTACAGTTTCAGTATAATTATTAGAATTTACAACTAATTCTACTTTCGTACTACCATTTGATTTGTCAATAGCTTGAAAAGAATTTACATTCCAACCTTTTGTATACTTTCTTTTTTGAAATAATTTATTTGAAGCAACTTCATTTGATGTAGCACAACTAGCAATCATTAAGACGCTTAAAGCGAGAAATAAAACATTTTTCATATTGTGATTTTTTTTGATTTGTAATAAATAAATGTAACCATTAATTTTCAAATCTAAAACAATATTTA
>JAHEIE010000015.1 GCA_024639505.1 Crocinitomicaceae bacterium | reverse complement strand
AATTCATTGCAGAATAATCACAGATCGCCAAGCCGCTTCCATCATGACCTCCCAAACCAGAAATTGTTAACGAAGTAAATGGAATCGAATTTGAAACAGTAAAATGAATTCCACCTCCAAATGTAGCTATGGTAGATCCAAGTCCAGATGTAATTACTGGTCCCGAAACAGAAGTAAAACAAGATGTATGGTTAGTGATTGAAGGTACACCTGTATTTGTTATAAAAGAAAAAACTTCATTTCCTGAACTTGCTCCACCTCCCTGACTAATTGTTCCTGCTCCAATTATTGACATTGTTATTTGACCAATTGGTTGGGAAAAAGAAAAGGTTATGCTATAAGTTCCAAGGGCTCCAATTGAATATCCTTGAGTAGGAAATGTAAAGCAACATCCAGCCATTGTGGAAGTTCCAGAATATAGTATTGCACTTCCTGTCAATACACTCGTCATTACAATTCCATTTTGAGTATGTGGAGCAACAATTCCGACAGAACAGTTTTGCGAAAAAGCAGAGTTTGCAATTATTAAAAAAAAGAGAATTATTGTATTTTTTATCATTGAAGAAGGAAATTCGGTTACTGAAAATAACAAATACTTTTAATGAACCCAATTAAAAGTTAAAAACGGGCAGTTTTTTATATTAAAGTGTAAAAACTATTACTTTTGTTACATGGGAAAAATACTTGCCATTGACTATGGAATGAAAAGAACAGGAATTGCCATTACGGATAGTTCCAAAATTTTTGCGACTGGATTAACAACCGTTGCAAGCAATGAAATTTATTCATACCTAGCTCAACTTATGACAGAAGAGGAAATTGAAACTATTGTGATAGGAAAACCAATGAACTTACAAAATCTTCCCACTGATGCTACAAAACCCTCGGAAACATTAACAAAAAAACTAGGCAAAATTTACCCAGCTATAAAAATTGAAAGAGTGGACGAAAGATTTACTTCAAAAATGGTGAAAAAAGCTATGTTTGATGGAGGAATGAAGAAAAAGGACAGAAGAGATAAAAAAATGGTTGATAAAATAAGTGCTACCATCATTCTTCAGAGCTTTCTTGATTCTCAATCTTACTCCTATTTAAAATAAAAAAAATGATATTACCTATTTACGCATACGGTCATCCTATTCTGAGAAAAGAAACAGAAGAAATTGAGGAATTGAATGAGGAAACCAAAACATTGATTGAAAATATGTTTGAAACTATGTACGGTTCGCATGGAGTTGGACTAGCTGCGCCACAAATTGGCAAAGCTTTGAGACTGTTTATAATAGATGCCTCGCCTTTTGCCGAAGATGAAGCTGAAAATGAAGAAGAGGAAAAGGAAAATGAATTTTTGAAAACTTTCAAGCGCGTTTTTATCAATCCAATCATAGAAGAAGAGCATGGAGAAGAATGGGGATTTGAGGAAGGATGCCTAAGTATTCCTGGAATAAGAGAGGAAGTATGGAGGCAGGACAACGTTGTAATGTCTTATTACAATGAAAACTGGGAATTAGTAGAAGAAGAATTTACTGGATTGGCCGCTAGAGTTGTTCAGCATGAATACGACCACATCGAAGGTAAACTATTTACTGATTACCTTTCGCCAATGAAACGAAGACTAAACAAAAGAAAGTTAACCGATATTAGCAAAGGAATAGTTCCAGTGAAATACAAAATGACATTTTATAAAAAGTAAAAATTAACGAAATCATACTTAGATGTTTCTCACAAAGTTGAGAAACTCAGAGTTCAAATCAGCATAAACCGAAGGCTGAATTTTTCCGACTTATCGGAAAAATACGGTATTAGAAATTGAAAGACAAAAATATTGAGCAAACTAACAAAAATAAGAGTGGGCGGAGTTCCCGAGCATTTTAATCTTCCTTGGCACTTAGCCATAGAAAATGGTTTGTTTGAAAAAGAAGGAATCGAAATTGAATGGACTGTTTTTAAGGGAGGAACAGGTCAAATGACCCAGGCCCTGAGGAACAATGAAATAGATGTTTGTATTTTGCTTACCGAAGGAATCATTTCGGATATTGTAAACGGAAATCCATCCAAATTGATTGGCAAATACTTGAATACTCCTCTCATTTGGGGAGTTTACACAGGAATAAATAATCCGGTAAATCATTACGGTGAGATTTATGATAAAAATTATGCAATCAGTCGATTTGGTTCGGGATCGCATCTTATGCCAATAGTAGATGCAAATGCAAAAAAGATAAAACTTCAAAAAGAACAGTTTCTGGTGATAAAAAATTTGGAGGGAGCCTTAGAATCTCTTTCTGAAAATGAAACAGACGCTTTTTATTGGGAAAAATACACTACCAAACCGTATGTAGATAGCGGAGTATTGAAACATCTTGGCGATTATGTAACTCCATGGCCGTGTTTTATGATTGCTGCTACAAACCGAATATTGGAAAATGAGAAAAGTACCATTGACAAAATGCTCAAAGTCATTTATTTTACCTCAAAACAATTTATGACTTCGCCTACCTCTATTCAAGAAGTTAGCGACAGGTACAATCAAAAACTTGAAGATGTGAAAGATTGGTTTCACGCAACTGAATGGAGTACCAATGAAGAAATATCGGATAAGGTACTTGAAAATGTACTTCATACGTTAAAATACGCTGGAATCATTGACAAAAAACCTCAATTGGATTTTTTTAGAGCATAAAAAAGAGCCTCAATTTCTTGAGACTCTTAGTTTTTGTATTATATTTCTGGCTTACAAATCTTCAAACTTTACATCAGAAGAATAATCTTCTGGATTGTCCTCTTTGTAGTTTCCTGTTGCTCTTAATTCTTCAATTTTAGACAATACATCTTCAAAACCATCTTTGAATTTTTCGAAATCTTCTTTGTACAAAAACAGTTTATGTTTTTCAAAAAAGAATTCTCCATCATCCTTGTATTTCTTTTTACTTTCTGTGATTGTTACGTACAAGTCGTTACCTCTTGTCGCTTTTACATCAAAAAAATAAGTTCTCTTCCCTGCTCTTACTGCATTAGAATAAATCTCATCTCTGTTCATTACATCATCCATCAATTTATTATTTTATGTTAATACAAAACAAACTTACTAAAAAATGTCTTCTAAAACCAATATTTTAAAAAGGGATTTATCCCTTTTTAAGCTCTTTTTTTTCCCTTATCTTTACCCTTGAATGAAAGATCAAACACAATACAGAAACGACATTACTTTGTATGCCATACTGGCTACGATTGTACTTCATGTACTTGTATTATTGTCATTCAATTTAACTAAAATTGAATCAGAAATGACAGTATTTTCAGATGCTGCAATTCTCGAACTCGATTTTAGAGAGCCCGCAGAAATTGAAAAAATGCTTCTACCGCCAGAGCAAAACATTGACGAATTGAATCAAGATATAAAAGATTTGATGCAAGATATTCAAGACATTAGAAAGAAAAGTAGGACAAATTTTAGCGAAAGTAGAATTAATCAAGAAATTGAAAATGAAGTAATTGAAAGAAACAATCAATCCTTAAATGAGAAAAACAAAAAAAAAGAATCTGGGACAAACAGATCAATAAAAGAAACTCCTACCAAAGAAAATGAAACGCAAGATAAAAGTGCCGAAGCAGAAAACAGCTATGCGGGAAAAGTAACCCGATATTGCAATGTTAAGGGTAGAGAATGCTATACGGTAGCTCCAAGTTATACTTGCAAAGGTGGAGGACAAGTTCAAATAGACATAAAAGTGGATAAAATTGGTTCGGTAAAATCTGTGAAGGTGAATACAGCCAAAACCACCACAACCAACGAGTGTATCCTAAACCAAGCGCTAGATTATGCCAAAAGAACAACAAAAGTAAGCTCTGACTTGAAAGGAGAACACGCAAACTCGGGATACATTATTTATAACTTCGTGAGCCAATGATAAAACATTTTTTAATTCCTCTGTTCATCCTCTCCTCCGTTTATTCTATGGGACAAAATTTGAGAAACATTTCTACGTTTCCTAATTATTTGAATGAAAATTCGGGAATAATAACTAGAGGCAAAAATGCAGCATGGATACACAATGACAGCGGTGACGGACCTATTATTTATAAAATAGATTCGATTGGAATCTTACAAGATTCCATTTACCTAAACGGAGTTACTGCAGTAGATTTTGAGGATATTACACAGGATGTTTTGGGCAACGTGTATATTGGCGATATAGGAAATAACAATCATAATAGAACCAATCTTGTCGTGTATAAAATTCCTAATCCAGATAGTGTAATTGGAAATAACGTTACTCCAGAAATTATAAGTTACAGTTATTCTGATCAAACACAGTTTCCTGATCCAAATCAAAACTCAGATTGTGAAGCACTATTCCACCATGACAATCATTTGTTTTTGATTTCTAAAAACTGGGGAAGTTCTGGATTTTCTAAACTATACCAATTGGTGGACACAGCAGGAAATCATATTGCTCAGCTCGTTGATAGTTTTGTCTCACCTATGGTAACTGCAGCTGACTTTCATCCTTCAGGTAAATTGGCCGTATTATCTATGGATAGAGTCACTATTTTTGACCAATTTACAGGAAATAGGTTCTTCGATGGAAGAGCTTCAACCTTCTATTTTTCGCTTACCCAAAAAGAGGGTGTGAGTTTTGTAAACCCAAATTCATTGTACATAACACAGGAACATCATCGGTTTTTCCCTGGAGCTAAATTATATGAACTAAACTTTTCTCCCTTTTTGAGCTTGGAAGAAAATAATATGGAGTTTGAAATAAATATTTCTCCAAACCCTGTTACTGATTATTTATCCATATTTTATACTAACAAACCTCAAAACCCACTCACCTATTCTATTTACAGTTCTGAAGGAATACTGGTACAAACTGGTTCTTTATCGGCCGAAATAGGAAATAAAATTAAGACATCTAAACTTACTACAGGATTGTATTTTTTAGTAATAAAATCCCAAAACACTCTTGTTACAAAACGATTTATAAAAAACTAATATGGAATTTTTACCCAAAGAAATAGACGAATATTCTGGTAAACACACACAAAGTGAAACCAAAATACTTTCTGATCTAAACAGAGTAACACACATCAAAGTATTAATCCCAAGGATGCTTTCGGGACATATTCAAGGAAGAATTTTGAGTATGTTTAGTCACATGATTCAGCCAAAAAATATTTTGGAGATTGGAACTTACACGGGGTATTCAGCAATTTGTTTTGCCGAAGGAATGAAACCTGATGGCAAACTGATTACAATTGATATCAATAATGAATTGGAAACAATAGCTAACTCTTATTTCGAGAAATCTGGGTTTGGAAATCAAATAAAAATGAAAATTGGAAACGCGATGGACATCATTCCTGAATTGGAGTTGGATTTTGATTTAGTATTCATTGATGCCGACAAGCACAATTATTCCAATTATTTTGATTTGGTGATTGATAAAGTGAACAAAGGCGGATTCATAATTGCTGACAATGTATTGTGGAGTGGAAAAGTAACCACCGAGGAAGTAACAACCGACACAGATACAAAAGCATTGGACGAATACAATAAAAAAATACACGAAGATTCAAGAGTTGAAAACGTACTGATGCCAGTGAGAGATGGGTTAATGGTTGCAAGGAAATTATAAAAATTGAAAAATAAATTCACTTCATATCTTTCTGATATCCGATTTTGGATTCTTCTTACTTTCCTTATTAAATTAATAGGAATTACGGATCCACCGATAGAGATTGGACACAATTGGCGACAAACCACAGTTACTATGGTTGCCCGAAATTTCATGGAAGTAGATAACAATATTCTATATCCAAGGATAGATATCGCTGGAGAAAAAACTGGAATAACCGGTATGGAATTTCCTGTTTTTAATTATCTAATTTACCTCTTTTCTCTCCTTTTAGGCTATGAACATTGGTTTGGCCGACTTATAAATCTTATTGTTTCTAGTTTCGGTGCATGGTATTTTTACAAAATTATTTATCGACACTTCAATCAAAAAGTGGCATTCAATGCCACCATCATCCTCTTATTTTCTATTTGGTTCAGTTTTTCAAGAAAAATAATGCCCGATACTTTTGCGGTTTCCTTAGTGATTGCCGGAATGTATTACTGCTCAAATTATTTAGACAAAAAAACTATCTTCCACCTCTTGATTGGTAGTATATTGATAGGAACGGGAGTGTTATCCAAACTTCCTTCTGGGGTTGTACTTACCCCTTTTGTGTTGATTCTGTTTTCAAAAAAATACACCATTTATACCAAAATTTCATTCTCTACTGTGTTAAGTTTGTTCCTCATTCCTAGCCTATTTTGGTATTTCTATTGGGTTCCTTATTTGAATATTCAATTTGAATTTTGGCATTTTTTCATGGGTAAATCTTTTCAAAACGGATTACAAGAATTTATTGACCAATCTCCACTATTTTTAGAAAAATTTTATGGAACTACTTTATTCTATATTGGGTTCATTACATCTATTATTGGAGTGTTTTTTGCCCTAAAATCTAAGTACAAATTCCTACTCTGGATATTTGGAATTAGTTTATTTTCAATACTGATAATTCTTTTTAAATCTGGACTTACATTCGCTCATCACACCTATTACATGATTCCGTTTATTCCTGCTATGGCTCTTGTTGCAGGGTTTGGAATTACAAAAATCCCATTACAATCCAAATCTTTTCTTTTATTGATAGGAATTGTAGCAGAAGGAATTCTCAACCAACATGTAGATTTTAGAATCCCCGAACAGCATCAGAATTTAATAAGTTTAGAAGAAGATTTAAATCAAGTTTCTTACTCATCGGACCTAATTCTCATAAATAGTGGCGATGTACCTACTCCCATGTATTTGGCACACAGAAAGGGTTGGGTAGCAAATAACTCATCTCTTCAAAACCAAGATTTTATTGAGGCCCACAAAATGAAAGGTTTAAAACTCATTGTCGTTTTAAAGGAAGCATTTGGCACGAACATAGAGTTGCCCTATGCAAAACTTAAAGAAAATGATTATTATACTTTTTACTCTCTTACTAAACCATAGCCAATAATACTACAACACAATGTCTTACATACACAAAGAAGTACAAAAATACTACGGAACAGAACTGCAAAAGTCTGAAGATTTAAAAACAAATGCTTGTTGCACATTGACTCGCCCGCCAAAACACATTCGCGAAGCACTGAATTTGGTAGCTGATGAAGTTCAAGCAAAATATTACGGATGCGGTTTGACAATTCCTTCTCAAGTAAAAGGATTGCGAATTTTGGATTTAGGATCTGGAAGTGGCAGAGATTGTTTTATTGCTGCGAAGCTAGTTGGAGAATCGGGCTCAGTTGTAGGAATCGACATGACGGACGAACAACTGAAAGTTGCAAACGACCACATCGAATATCATAGAGAAAAATTTGGGTATGCTAAATCGAATGTAGAATTTATAAAAGGAAACATTGAAAAACTGGATGAATTAAACCTTGAAAAAGGTTCTTTTGACATCATTATTTCAAACTGTGTAATCAACTTAGCAATGGACAAAGAAAAAGTATTGAAAGATGCATATGAGTTACTAAAACTAGGAGGAGAAATGTATTTTTCTGATGTGTATTCGGACAGAAGAATCCCAAAAAACTTGCAAGAAGACAAAATACTTTGGGGTGAGTGTCTCAGTGGTGCTTTGTATTGGAATGATTTCCTGAGAACTGCAAAAAAGGCTGGATTTACTGATCCCAGAGCAGTTGAAGACAAACCAATAACTATTGAAAACGAAGATGTTGAGGATTTGGTAGGAGATATTAAATTTTATTCCGTAACCTATCGATTGTGGAAAATTGAAGGATTAGAATCGGACTGCGAGGATTATGGACAAGCCGTTGCCTACAAAGGTGGAATTGATGAAGAAATGCTGAGTTTTAAATTAGATGAACATCACGTTTTCCCAAAAGGAAAAATAATGAGTGTTTGTGGAAATACCTACAACATGCTTAATAAAACAAGACTAGCTCAGCATTTTGATTTCTACGGAAATTGGGACACACATTTCGGGATTTTTGAAGGTTGTGGAGGCAATATTCCATTTACTTCTGGGGCTGAAAATGGAGATGGAGCTTCTTGTTGTTAAGAATCAATTTTATTCTATACAAAACATTTGTCATTCCTGCGTAGGCAGGAATCTATGTAACGAGAATCTTATTCTTTATTGTCATTCCTGCGCAGGCAGAAATCTATAGCAATAGAATCATTCAGGATTTAATAATTAACATTTGAAATAAAATTAACCCATCCCGATTAGTCTCGGGATTAATTCAACTTTCAAAAAATCTCTCTTGCTGCGCAATTTTATTTTTTGAGTTTCATTAATACCCGTATTTCTCTTTCCAAGTGGCTTGTAACTTCTTTCTCATTTCGACCTCACGAGCATTATTTCCTGGTTCAAATAGTTTCTTGCCAGATATTTCTTCTGGCATAAATTCTTGGTCTACAAAATTACCTTTGTGATTGTGAGAATATTGGTAATCTTTCCCATAGTTTAATTCCTTCATAAGCTTGGTTGGTGCATTTCTCAAATGCAGAGGAATAGGTAAATTCCCTGTTTCTTTAACCAACTCTTGTGCATTTGCAATAGCAACATAACTCGCGTTGCTCTTTGCAGAACAGGCAAGGTAAGTAACGCACTGTGCCAAAATTATACGAGACTCTGGAAATCCAATGATAGAAACCGCCTGAAAACAATTAGTCGCAATAACCAAAGCTGTGGGATTAGCGTTTCCAATATCCTCCGAAGCTAAAATTAATAATCTACGCGCAATAAATTTAGCATCTTCTCCACCCTCTATCATTCGAGCCAAATAATACAAACCTGCATTTGGATCACTTCCCCTTATCGATTTAATAAAAGCAGAAACAACATCATAATGTTGTTCTCCTGATTTATCGTACAACAAGGTTTTGTCTTTTATCAACTTGTTTACGAGGTCATTATTGAGTTCTATTTTTTCCGTTCCAGCACTACTTATCACAAGCTCCAATAAATTCAATAACTTTCTGGCATCACCTCCAGATAATTTTATCAAAGCTTCCGTTTCTTGTATCTCAATGGATAATTGAGCCAATTCACTGTCTTCCTTCACAGCCTTTCTTATCAAATTATCCAAATTTTCTTTTGTAAAATGCTCCAAAACATAAACTTGACTTCTTGACAACAATGCAGGAATTACCTCGAAGGAAGGATTTTCTGTAGTAGCTCCAATCAGAGTGATGATACCTTTTTCGACAGCTCCCAACAAAGAATCTTGCTGAGACTTGCTAAACCGATGAATCTCATCAATGAAAAGAATCGCATTACTTCCGCCAAACATACCTTGGCTTTTTACTTTATTTATTATTTCTCTAATATCTTTTACACCAGAATTTATGGCACTCAATGTGTAAAAAGGGCGCTTGAGCGAATTAGCAATAATATTTGCCAGAGTAGTTTTTCCAACGCCCGGAGGACCCCACAAAATAAGAGAAGGAATGAATCCCGAATCAATTGCTTTTCTTAAAGAAGCACCTTCACCAATTAATTGTTCTTGCCCCAAATAGGTATCAAGTGTGGTTGGTCTCAATCGTTCAGCTAGTGGTATTTTATTCATTATAGTTAAAGTTATAGCAAGTTTTCTCAAAGATTATTAATCAGCAAACACTTCCTCTTTGGTTCGTTTCCATCTTCTGTGCGACCAAAGCCAATCCGTTGGATTTCTTTGGATCGTTTTCTCTAATTTTTCACAATAATCATCCATAATCCTACCTTTTTCCATTTCCTTGGGAGTTTCCGTTATGGTTTCAAATCTTACTGAATAATGACCTCGTGTAGTTTTTATCATTTCGCAATACACAACCGGCCAATCAAATAACTTTGCATATTGCTCGGCACCCAATAATATAGGTGTATCTCTTTCCAAAAACTTAGTCCAATGGGCTCTTTTTGGATTCGATGGCCACTGATCCGAAGCAAAGAAAATAGAAACAGGAGAAGGAAACGATTTCTTGAAATATTTGATTGTATCTGACATTGGAAACATCTCTAATCCCAATTTCTGCCTGGTTTCTTTCATTTTGTTATCAAAAAATTTATTCTTCAATGGTTTGTAAATTGCCATTTGTTTGTGTTTGCCCAAATCTCCAATAGCCATAGCAAGCATCTCCCAGTTGCCTTGATGGCTGGTTGCAATAATTACCGATTTGTTCTGGTCGTGTAATGTATTCAAAACCTCAACATTCTCAAAAACCACTCGTTTCTTTATTGCTTTTTCAGAAATAGTAAAATTCTTAAAAACCTCTACCAGCAGATCAGCAAAATACTTGTAGAATCCCTTCACAATATCATCCAATTCTTGTTTGGATTTAGTAGGAAATGAAGAATAAATATTTTCTGTTACAACAGACTTTCGGTAACCCAGAAGGTAATACAATATCCAGTAAATGAAAGTAGAAACTGCATTCAATAAAAAATAAGGCAAAATCGAAATTGGAAAAATAAATAAATAATAAAGGACAGCTCCCATGTGTTGTTTTTAATTTTTTCCATGATTGATTTCAGATTCAAAAACTTCCTCTTTGGTTTTCTTCCATCTTTTGTGCGACCACAACCAGTATGCGGGCTCATTTTGAATAGTCTTCTCTAACATTTGCACATAATCCTTAATTATATCTCCTTCTTTTACTTCTCTTGGTGTATCTGTTAGTTTGTGATACTTTGCAATAAAGTGCCCTCTTTTTTCTTTTATAATCTCACAATACACTACTGGCCAATCAAATTCTTTAGCATACTTCTCTGCCCCGAATAAAAATGGCGTTTCTCTTCCCAAAAAACTCACCCAAATAGCTCGTTCTGGTTTAGAAGGCCATTGATCTGAACCAAAAATGATTGTTCTTGGTGTTTTATCTTTTTTCTCAAAATATAATTTCGATTCTTTCATTGGAATCATTTCAAGTCCAAATTTACCTCTACTCGATTTCATTTTATTATCAAAAAAAGCATTAGAAAGTGGCTTGTAAATAGCAAGTTGTTTTAATTTAGAAGCATTAGCGACAGCCACTGCAAAGAGTTCCCAATTCCCATAATGACCACCAATAGATATTACAGACTTACCTTTTTTATAATATTCATTGAGCAACTCAATGTTTTCAAATTTCATTCTTCTTTTTGCCTGATTGGATGTAATTGAGAAGTTCTTTACCGATTCTAAAATCAAATCACAAAAATGGAGATAAAATTTCCTTACGATTCTGTTTCTTTCCTTTTCCGATAGATCTGGAAACGAATTATTGATATTATTCCTAATCACTTTTTTTCTGTAACCAAAACCGTAATAGGTTATCAAAAAAACTAAATCAGAAATACGATATAGCACAAAATAAGGCAATAATGAAATTGGCTTAATCAGTAAATAATATAAAATTTTTGAGCCCATAATAAGAAACAAATATAATCAATCCACCGAGAAATCAGGCATAAAAAAAGCCCTCAACAAGTTGAGGGCTTTTCACTTTCTGTTCCAAAGAAAGAAATATTCCTTATTTTTTTAATTGATCTACTACTGCTTTGAAAGCTTCTGGGTGATTCATTGCTAAATCAGCCAATACTTTTCTGTTCATAACCATTCCAGATTTGTTAAACGCACCCATAAAGGTTGAGTAACTCATTCCGTTTAGTCTTGCAGCAGCATTTATTCTTAAAATCCACAATTTTCTAAAGTTTCTTTTCTTTTGTTTTCTGTGAATGTAAGAATAAGCCATTCCTTTTTCTACTGCGTTTTTCGCAACAGTGTATACATTTTTTCTCTTTCCAAAGTATCCTTTGGCAGCTTTAATGATTTTTTTTCTTCTTTTACGTGAAGCTACGCTATATGTCGTTCTTGGCATGTTTTTAATTTTTTAGTAGTCAGTGCTTTTTCAAGTCTTTTTATTCGTTTACTGAATACTTGGCGTTAATAATTGAACCTTTTTTTTGTGTGTATTACATACACAATTGTTGCTTGATGTTTGCTACGTCAGCTTTATCCACTAAAGTTGCTTTTGTCAAGTTTTTCTTTCTTTTGTGTGCTTTTTTAGTCAAAATGTGACTTTTAAAAGCGTGTTTTCTTTTCAGTTTTCCTGAACCAGTCACCTTGAATCTCTTCTTGGCACTAGATTTTGTTTTCATTTTTGGCATACTGCTAAAATTTTTATGGTTTATTTTTTCTTTGGAACTAAGTTTACTATCATTTTTTTACCTTCCATCTTTGGCATGGCTTCTGGCAATCCGTACTCTTCTAGTTCGCTGACGAACTTAAGAAGTAATACTTCACCTCTTTCTTTGAACACAATTGTTCTTCCTTTAAAGAATACATAAGCTTTCACTTTTGCTCCTTCTTCTAGGAATTTCTTGGCATGATTCAATTTAAAATTAAAATCGTGCTCATCTGTGTTCGGACCAAAGCGTATCTCTTTTATAACAACCTTCGTTTGCTTAGACTTAAGAGCCTTTTGCTTTTTCTTTTGGTCGTACAAGAACTTCTTATAATCAATGATTTTACACACTGGTGGATTTGCCTTAGGTGAAATTTCAACCAAGTCTAGTTCCATATCCTCAGCCATTTTTCTGGCTTTGTCAATGGTTACAACTTGCGGTTCTACATTGTCACCAACAAGACGCACTTCCCTAGCACGAATTTTTTCGTTGATTTTATGAGGGTCCTCTTTTTTCTCGAACCTTCTGTTTCTATTGTTATTTCTTAACGCTATGACCTTTAGTTTTGGTTAATATTTTATTTGTTCTTCTACTTCTTTATTCAGCATTTCTGCAAAATCATTTAAGGCAAAACTACCTAAGTCGCCTTCGCCCTGTTTCCTCACAGAGACCACGTTTTCATTGGCTTCCTTCTCCCCTACAATTAGCATATACGGAGTTTTTTCCAACTCAGTATCTCTAATTTTCTTCCCAATTTTCTCGTTTCTAGAGTCTACAAGGGCACGAATATCGTAATTTTTTAGAGATTTAGAAAGGTTTTCACAATAATCATTGTATTTTTCACTCAATGGTAATATTGCAACTTGTGTAGGAACCAACCACAATGGGAATTTTCCTGCGCAATGTTCTATCAATACTGCCACAAATCTCTCCAAAGAACCAAAAGGTGCTCGGTGAATCATCACAGGTCTATGCTTCTGATTATCAGCTCCAGTATATTCCAATTCAAACCTTTCTGGTAAGTTATAATCTACCTGGATTGTTCCTAATTGCCAACTTCTTCCTATTGCGTCTTTCACCATAAAATCTAACTTAGGCCCATAAAATGCCGCTTCGCCATATTCTATAACTGTGTTCAACCCTGCCTCTTTGGTTGTGTTGATAATTGCTTGTTCTGCTTTTTCCCAGTTCTCATCACTACCAATGTATTTTTCTCTATTGGTTTTATCTCTCAATGAAATTTGAGCTGTGTAATCCTGAAAATCTAAGGCTTTAAATACAAACTTAATCAAATCAATCACCTTCGAAAACTCTTCCTCCACTTGGTCTTGCATGCAAAAGATATGAGCATCATCTTGAGTAAAACCTCTCACTCTTGTCAACCCATGTAATTCTCCACTTTGCTCGTATCTGTATACTGTTCCAAATTCTGCATAACGCACTGGCAAATCTTTGTAAGACTTAGGTGATGCATTATAAATTTCGCAATGGTGAGGGCAGTTCATGGGTTTCAATAAAAACTCTTCCCCTTCATTTGGAGTTTTGATAGATTGAAACGAGTCTTCTCCGTATTTTTCATAATGACCAGAAGTTACATACAAATCTTTATGTCCAATATGCGGTGTTGCTACTTGCTCATATCCTGTTTCATCTTGGGCTTTTTTCAAAAAATTGGACAATCTTTCTCTCAATGCAGTTCCTTTTGGCAACCACAACGGAAGTCCCATTCCTACTTTTTGCGAAAAAGTAAACAATTCTAATTCTTTCCCTAATTTTCTATGATCTCTCTTTTTTGCCTCTTCCAGCATTTCAAGGTACTCAGTCAATTCTTTCGCTTTAGGAAATGTAATACCGTAAATACGAGTCAGCTGCTTGTTCTTCTCATCTCCTCTCCAATAAGCTCCTGCAACACTCAATAGCTTTACTGCTTTTATTACTCCCGTGTTAGGAATGTGAGGACCTCTACACAAATCGGTAAAGTTTCCTTGAGTATAAAAAGTAATACTTCCGTCCTCTAGCTCGTTGATTAATTCCAACTTGTAAGGATCATTCTTTTCTGTAAAATAGGCTAATGCTTCTACTTTTGAAACTTCTTTTCTTACAAACTCCAATTTTTGCTTCGCTAGCTCTTTCATTTTCTGTTCAACTTTTGCTAAGTCTTTTTCAGAAAAATCATACTCCATAAAATCTACATCGTAATAAAATCCATTCTCAATTGGAGGACCAATCGCTAATTTTATTCCAGGATAAAAAGACTCCAATGCTTCTGCCATTAAGTGAGCAGATGAATGCCACATTGTTGCTTTACCTTCTTTGTCGTTCCAGGTTAGTAAACTCAAAGTAGAATCTTCATGAATAGGTCGGGTGGCATCCCAAATTTCTCCATTTATTTCTGCCGACAATACATTTCTTGCTAATCCTTCGCTGATTGACATTGCTACATCCATTGCCGATGCTCCTGCTTCAAATTCCTTGATTGTACCGTCTGGTAAAGTAATTTTTATCATAGTAAATTTTTGTAATTCGCAAATATACGCATTTGTCAAAATTTACTCTTTAGATTTTTGGGTTTATTTTGAATCTATCCAGATTGAAAAAAACACTTATTTTTTGGAAGAGTTTTTACTCTCGAGATCTCCCATTAATTTGCTCTTCCAGAACCATTTCTATACAAACTAATAGATCCTTTTAATTTGGTTTCTGAAACACCAGACAGCCTAATGCTGTAAACTCTACACGCATAAAAATATACACCATCCACAACTTCTTTTCCTGTTTCTAAATCTTTTCCAGTCCAATTTATCATTGGATCTGAAGTTCTAAAAACTTCGTTTCCCCAACGGTTATAAATAACAAATTCTATACTGTCAATAAATTTATAAGGTAAAATTGGAATAAAAACATCGTTTATTCCATCGCCATTTGGTGTAAAAACATTGGGCAAAAAGTAAATAGGACAATTATCTACACAAACCACATTACTTGGTTCGCTTTCATTGTTATATTGCACCGAATCCAAAGCCGTAACATAGTAACATCCAGCAATAGAGCCCATATCATCATGGGTGAGAGTGGTATCGTTAGGATCGTTTATCACACTTATTTCAGTAAATGGACCTTCAGATGTAGGAGAATAAAAAACTCGATAGCGCGTAACATCATCAGAACAGGTGTTATTTGGATTTGTCCAACTCAAATAATTCAGTTCATCTTCACAGCTATTGTCGATGGCCAAAACAGGAGGACAAGGAGGTGTCAAATCAAGCGGACTGTCGCAAACTTCTTGCGAAAAATTCTCTAACGGACTCACAATACTTGGATCTGTGTATTGACCAATACTTTTTACCTTGTAGCAGTAGGTTTTTCCATTTTGCAAATTACTATCTACAAAAGATTGCGCTGTTGTGGCTCCTATTAAAACAAAGGTTCCTCCAATTGAATTTCCACGGTAAATTTCATAAGAGTTGTTAGTCCAAGGAACATTTTCTGTCCAATTCAGAGCTATTTGGTTGTCGTTTGGTATTGTGGTTAAAAAAACTGAAGATGCCGAATTGGATTGACCAATGAGCAAAGTATCACTTCCCACAAAATGATACATTCTCACACTATAATTGTTAGGCGAAGTTTGGGAATTAATCCCTGAATGAACAAAAACTGTATCGCTTAAAGAAAGATTAGGATAAAATGGAGAAGTATAAATCAAATTATTTGCTCCTGTAAATCCCGATTGATGAAATATTTTGTACAAATAAGGAGGGGGATAATCAGTTACTGTATCTATATCTGTGGCTTTTGCCCAAATTATAGAATCTACACCCGAGGACAAATCCGTATTAAGAACAGTAACATGTGTTATAATTGGAACATCTCTTTTGAGAGTAACACAAGCTTCGTCAGAAATACAACTCTCATAATCAATAGGATAAACAATTGTAACCACATAACAATATTCCTCACCAACTGATAAATTGGCTATATCTACAAAACTTGTATCTGAAAGAGAATTGGTTTGACCTATGAACGTGTATCCCATATCAATTGGAGAGTTTTGTCCACAACAACCTGGCGAAGAATTACTACTTCCTTTTTTTCTGTAAACTTTGTATCCTTTAGCATTCGAACAATTTGACTGATCCCAAGAAACTACAACATTTCCACTCAGGGGAGTTGCAACAACACCTGTTGGAGGTGGCGCTTTCACTGTAATATTTACTTGACGATAATCCGATAAATTTACCTGCAAACCATTATCAGTTGCTACAAAATATAAGGAAAATGGTGCTTTCCTCACGTTGGAACAATCTGTAGTCCAAGAAAAATTCGAAGAAATAGGTGATATTCCTGAAACCGAAGTAAAACTTCCTGGATTACTCACACCCGTTAATGGCGCTCCAGTTGCCGTCAAGGTAATTCTATCACCAAAATTGGGATCTGTAGCTGAAACTGGTATTGAAATGGAACTTCCTGCCACAACACAAGTATCCATTATTGAACGAATTAATGGCGGATCATTGTTGCAAACCGTTACAGTGATTTGAATATCCCTTAACACACTTCCTATTTTTACTCCATTTCTCCATTCTGTTACCAAAACAGCAATATTGTACTCACCCAACCTGGCTGGATTCAACCAGCACATTGTTCCTGTTACTGGATCGATAGAAATAGTTCCACCAAAGCTACTTGGATATTGATAAACAGCTGGTGTGCTCATTGCCAAACAATTAAGCCCCAAACAAGGAACCAAGCTGTAAGAAAGACTATCACCATCAGGATCGGTAGCTTGAGGATTGTAGCAATATCGTTTGTTTACACAAGCAAGTTCTGGACATGGACAATCATTAAAAACTACAGAATTGTTTACTCTAAGAAATGGAGAAATCACAATTTCTGTGGCAATACAAAAAGGAAATTGATCCGAATTGGTAGCACCGCCAATATTTATAACTCCAGCATTTCTATTAGGATCTTCCATGGTTACACGAAAAGTTCCTGCACCTGCAAACGTATGATCAATGATGTAATAATTCTTTTGAGCATCGGCTGGAGCCATAGAAACTGTTGAGGATCTTAAAACTGTGTCTTTTCCTGTACCATCCCCCCATGTTATTTCCAATTCAGGTCTATCTGCAATAGCGCTAGATTTTGTGCACGTTGTTATTGTAAATCGATATGTATTTCCTGTGAGGTGAACATAGGATATTTCTCCTCCTCGGTTGTGTGTTGCACTTGCCAAGAAACCCAGTATTAAAAATATAACTAACAGGTAAAATCTCATTGTTGCGGTTATTAATTCTAAAAGTACAAATTATTCCTTCAATTTGTCCTAATAGATTTTTCAAATTATTGTTAATTTTTACAAATAAAGAGAAAAGATGATTTTGGTATTGAAATACAATTGATTCCAAACATTTTTATTTTTTTTTACTATTTTTAGGGATTAAAAACAACCCTTAAATATTTTTGTCGTTTTTAAATCAAACATTAATCAATATGGCATCTTCTATTCGACTCTTTTTTATTCTAGGCCTTTTTATAATCGTAAAAAGCACGATATATTCTCAAGCCATTTCAAAGGAAGTATTAATTGAAGATTCTCTTCATCAATTTGATTTGAGTTATAATTTGACTCAAAAATTAATTGACTCAACCTCAATACAATCGACTTCTATTCAAAATCAAGAATTATTTAAACTGTTCATGAAAAAAGAATTAAGAGTCTTTTATATGAGTAATTATTCAAAAATGATTTCAGGAATCATATCATCGCGAGACCTGTCTCCTGCCTATAATGATTACTTCAACTCTCTAAAAAATAGTTCCACATTCATGAATCGTTTTACTTTATGGAAAACACAATATTCTAATCTAAATCATATCGGACATTCACATACCGTTGAATCAGGAAATTGTGATAACGTAGATTTTGAATTAGGAACATGGCAGCATTGGTTTCCGTATGTGGCAGATGTAAATTTCCCAGGTACAACGCATACTAATTACGCAATTCAAAATTTAACAACAGGAACTTCAGGCTTTGGAGCAAATGCACAACATACTATTGTCACAGGTGGAGTTGACATGGATGCTCCGGCTATTACAAAACTGAACCCACGAGGAGGTACATATTCCATACAACTTGGAGATGAAGGAGGAGGTTTTGAAGTGAGCAGAATAATTCACAAAGCACAGATTACTGCTTTCAAACCGTATTTTACGTATGATTTTGCAGTCGTTTTTAATGATCCTTCTGGACATCCAGCAAACGAGGTTCCTTTCTTTACAGTGGAATTTTTGGACACCAACAATCTACCAATCCCATCATGCGGAAATTATGATGTAATTTCTCAAACAACAGCTTTTCAAAGAGTTGGGACATCAAATTGGAAATACAAACCATGGGCTAGAATTACAGTTGATTTGTCTAACTACATTGGACAAGAAATAACCGTTCAATTTACTGTAGCCGATTGCGGTTATGGAGCGCATGCTGGAAGAGCATATATTGATGGAAATTGTTTCTTGCCTGAGATAAAAAAAACTCAAGATTGCAAAGGAATATTCCTCGAAGCAGACTCAGGATACTTATCCTACCAATGGTATGGTGGTGCACCAACCGCACTACTTCCTGGGGATACAAATCAAGGGTTTTACATTCCTGGTCCAGGATTATACAAAGTAGAACTAATTTCAGAAAACGGATGTACATTATTAATTGACACCCTGATTAACGACATTTATGTTATACTTAACCAAACTATTACTCAAGTTGATCCAAGTTGCATTGGCGTAAATGATGGTTCCATAACTATAAATGCATTTGGAGGACAAGCCCCTTACACTTATTCTATAAACAATGGTGCCACTACCTCAACTAACAATAGTTTTACAGGGTTAGCTCCAGGCACATACACCTGTATTGTATATGACTCTGGAGGATGTTCTGATACCCTAATTTATAATTTGACAAATCCTCCAAATATTATTCCTAATTTAATCATTGAAGATGCTAAATGTTTCTCTATATGTAACGGAGAAGTGGAGGCTGTTCCGTCGGGAGGAACTTCCCCAACAGGTAATTACCTAGTGGAATTTGATAACGTATTTTCTGTTACTAAAAAGAGAACAAATTTATGTGCTGGTCTTCACACAGTGAAAATTACAGATGAAAATGGATGTTTCACAATCAACACCTTCAATATATCTGAACCTTTAGGGGAAACAATAGACCAAGTAATAATAGGAGATGAAAATTGCTTCAATGCCTGCGATGGCTCTATAACTATAATTGATGCAACTGCTTCTGAATACAGTATAGATAATGGTTCTACTTGGCAAACTGGTAATGTTTTTTCAAATTTATGTGCAGCCGCAAGTCCCTATCTTATAGCCCTAAAAACTGTCGATGGTTGTATTGCACGTAGTATCGCAATAATAAATCAACCGTTACCTCTAGTTCTAACACCCATTCCAGATACTTTTATTTGTTTGAATAAATTTGCGTCCATAAACGCTATTCCTTTGGGTGGAACTCCTCCTTATTCTGTGAGTTGGAGTAATGGAAGTACTGGGTTTACGATGACAGAAAGTCCTGCTGTATCAACAACGTATACTGCAACGGTAACTGATGCACTAGGATGTAGCTATTCTGAAGAATTCAACATCAATCTTCATCCACAACCCATTGCAAACTTTACTTTTGACCCAGGACCAGAAACGGATGTATTCAATACAAAAGTGAATTTCACTAATACAACAGATTATGGAGCGCCATTGGACTACGAATGGGTCATTAGCGATTTTATGAGAGCAAATACGAGAGACACCTATTTTGAATTCCCTGCAAATGGAGGTAAAAGATTTTTGAATTGCTTGAAAGTTGAAAATCAATTCGGATGTAGAGATAGTATTTGTAAACCTTTCTTTATTAAATACGAAGTATTGCTGTATGCTCCTAATACTTTTACACCTAATGACGATGATGTAAATGAGGTTTTTCTTCCAATTGTAGAAGGATTGACTGACGAAGGTTATAAATTAATGATTTTTAACCGTTGGGGGGAACTTATGTTCTCAACTACAAGTCAAACAGAAGGATGGAACGGACGATATAAAGGTCAAAAAGTAGAAGAAGATGCATACGTATGGAGAATTGTTGGAGTAACAAAACAGACTGGGGAAGACTATGAAAACTTCGGACATATTACTGTATTGAATAAGTTATAACAAAGTAGCTCATTCAATAAAAAGCCATCAGTAATTTGATGGCTTTTTTTATGTTTAATATTCAACATAAGACCTCATACAAAAGTAGACTAAAAAGAGATTTATTACTTCCATACAAATTGTTATCTTTGTGTAAGTTTAAAAGAGACATGAATCAATACCAAAAAGTAGCATTTTACACCTTAGGATGCAAACTCAATTTTTCTGAAACATCCACAATTGCCAGGCAATTGGTTGATGCGGGATTTGCGAAAGTAGATTTTCATGAAACTCCTGATATGTATGTTATTAATACATGTTCGGTAACAGAAAATGCAGATAAAAAATGTAAACAACTTGTAAAAAAAGCATTGGGTTTTAATCCAAATGCATTTGTTGTAATCATAGGTTGCTATGCTCAATTAAAGCCAGATGAAATTGCTGCAATTCCCGGAGTTGATTTAGTTTTGGGTGCTCAGGAAAAATTTAACTTAACTGCCTATTTGGAGAATACAGACAAAAAGGAAATAGCTCATGTCGAGAACAACTCAATAAAAGAAACAAAAGAGTTTGTTCCTGGATTTTCGATGGGAGATCGTACTCGAACTTTTATGAAAATTCAAGATGGCTGTGATTATTTCTGTACATTTTGCACCATTCCCTTGGCTAGAGGAAAAAGTAGAAATGCCAGCATAGACAAGACTTTAGTAGAAGCAAAAAAAATAGCCAAAACGAATGTAAAGGAGGTTGTGCTGACAGGAGTAAATATTGGAGATTTTGGGCAGGGATGTGAAGAAAACTTCTTTGAATTAATAAAAAAACTTGACAAAGTAGAAGGTATCGAAAGATTCAGAATTTCTTCTATCGAGCCTAACTTACTTTCTACAGAGATCATTGAATTCGTAAGTAAGTCGAATAAGTTTGTACCTCATTTTCATATTCCGATGCAAAGTGGATCGGATATTCTGTTGAAAGCAATGAGGAGAAAATACGACAAAGCTCTGTATCAATCTAGAATTGAAAAAATAAAGGAGCTTATGCCAAATTGCAGTATTGGTGTAGATGTAATTGTAGGGTTTCCTGGCGAAACGGATGAAATCTTTGATGAAACTTATTCTTTTTTAGTGGATTTACCGGTCTCTTATTTGCATGTATTCACCTATTCGGAAAGAGCAAATACAACAGCAGTAAAAATGAAAGATTCAGTTCCGATGTCGGTAAGAAAGGAACGAAGTAAACGACTTAGGATTTTATCTGAGAAAAAGAAAAAAGCATTTTACCTACAAAACGAACAGCACACAGAGGAAGTATTGTTTGAAGCTGACCAAGAACATGGAATTATGAATGGTTTTACTTCCAATTATGTGAAAGTGAAAGCTCCTTTCAATCCTTTGATTGTAAACCATGTTGTGCCAGTAAAAATGACAGAAGTAGATAGAGATGGATTGATGAAAATTGAATTCATAGAAAAAAGACAATTAACAGAATTGAAACACTTAACCAATTAATATGTATCCAACCCTTCACCATTTATTCAAAGGCGCATTTGGAATTGAAATCGAATTTTTAAAAATGATTCCCATGCTCGGGCTGTGGATTGGAATTGGATTTATTGCAGCCAATTGGTTCGGATCAAGAGAGCTAAAACGAAGAGAAGCTTTGGGATGGATAAAAAGTTCTAAAAAAACAATAGTTGTTGGAAAAGGAGCTCCGCCTTTGGATATTTTTATCAACGGAGTTCTCGGATTTATCATTGGAATGAAACTTATTCCATTATTCACAGTGGATGGATTGTTTAATGATTTTGTTGGTTTTTTATTGTCGAGCCAAGGAAACATTGGAGCTGGAATTGTGGGAGGAATCCTGATGGCTTTCTGGAAATACAGAGAAGCGAACAAAGAAAAATTAGAAACACCTACCGAAAAAGTAATAGAAGTTCGTCCTCACGAACACATGGGAAATGTAACTTTGATAGGAATCGTTGGAGGAATTGGGGGAGCATTAATTTTTGCTTTCTTGGAACAACCAGGGAAATTATGGTCAGCATTTATGGCTTCTGGAAACATTGGCGACCTTAATGGCGGATTAACTGTATACGGAGGTGTAATCTTAGCTGTGTTCGGTAATATTTATTATTTCTGGAAGAACAAATTACCAATCATGCAGTTTTTAGATGCACTGGGCCCAACTGTTTTGTTGGCTTATGGATTGGGAAGAGTGGGCTGCCAATTTGCAGGAGATGGCGATTGGGGAATCGACAACCTCAACGAAAAACCGAATTGGATGGCTTTTTTGCCAGATTGGATGTGGGCTTACGATTACCCAAACAACATTAATAATGAAGGAATAGAGATTGTAAATAGTATATTCCCTGATTACAATCACAAACTGGCAAACCCAGTGTACCCAACTCCCTTTTACGAAACAATCATGAGTTTTATCTTGTTTGCAATTATGTGGGGGCTGAGAAAAATGATTAAATTTTCAGGAATATTATTCAGTTTGTACGTGTTTTTTACCGGTGCCGAAAGATTATTGATAGAAAGAATAAGAGTGAATGTAGAATACGGAAATGGATTAACTCAAGCCGAAATCATCTCCATGATTTTGATTGGCTTAGGTATTGCTGGTATGATTTTCTTTTATTTAAAAGGAAAGAAAAAAGCTCAAACAACATATTAGTTCTTTGAACCAGACTATTGAATTAACAATTTTTTGTTACTTTTAGTGATATAACCCTAAATCAAAATAATGAAAAAGTTATTCTTAACAATAATACTTTGCTCTTACCTATTTGCAAATTCTCAGAGCACATTCACCTCCGCTAATTATGCCTCTGGAAATTATAGCATACCCATGTCATCGGTTTCCACTATTTTATCTTCAGATAATTTTGATACCACAGGAGCAAATGTAACTTGGGACTATTCCAATTTAGGTTCAGATGCAAATACTTCAAGATACACTGTTACCCCGGCAGCATCGGGTTATCAAGCAACTTATATAGCCCAATGTATTTTGGGTGGTGGAGGTTTTACATGTCTCACAAAATGGAATGGGCTAACCAATGTAGGTGTAGTCGATTTAGATTCATTAGATGCTTTTGTTTTTACACTTTTTGATGTAATGACAATGGCAAAAAACGCAAACAACAGATTAATAGGAAACATAAAAGGTCTCAAAATAATTGACTCCACAGGAATTTCAATTCCAATTGTGGCGGAATATTCCAGTCCAGATACTATTCTTAAGTTTCCGTTTACTTATCAAGATTCTGGATCAAGTTTTGGAGCTTGGGGATTAGATTTATCGAGCATTGGTCAAAACATACAATACAAAGTGACTTATGACAGAAAATGGAAAGTAGAAGGATGGGGAACTTTAATCACTCCCTACCAAACTCACAACAACGTTTTGAAAGTAAAAACAACTTTGGATCAAGTAGATTCAGTTGTGTTTTTTTCAACACCACTTGGTTTACCTCGCAAAATTATAGAATATACTTGGTACGATGCAACTTTTGGATTACCAGTAATGAAAGCCGAAGGACTGGAGGCTGTAGGATTAACAACTATCAACTCTGTACTTTATTATGACACAAGAGTAGCAGGAATTAATGAGGAAAAAGAAGACGCAGATTTAACAATTTATCCAAATCCAGTAACGGAAACCTTGAACATTACGTCAAAGGTGAATACAAAAATGTCTTACGAGATTATTGATATTGAAGGAAAAACTGTAGTACAAAAATCTACCAAACAATCAATCGAAGTGGCTCACTTAGCAGCAGGAATTTACTTTGTGAAATCAACAAATGAAGAAAACAATAACATTCAGGTTCTGAAATTCATCAAACAATAAGTTAAAATCCTCTTAAACAATAAACATTTTTTACTCTCGTTTCGTATACTTGCAACTTGGAAAACTGACTCCATCTTTTATTTTATGAAATACCTTTTTTTACTCCTAAGTTTTTTTATTTTCTCAAGCAATAGCATGATAAATAAGGGCGGAATGAAAAAATTTGTGAATTTCGCCAATCTTGATGTAGAATCTGTTTCGGTAGAAAAAAAGATAATGGCTTTTGAATCTTTCACTGAATCTTTGTACGATTGCTTAAAAACTCCTGAGTTAAATTTCATTATGTTTCAACAAGGAATGAAAGGATATTATTCCATGAAAAACAAGGAGGAAATAGAAGACAAACGATACCTCACGCTCATAGATTTCTCCAAACCTAGCAATGAAGAACGTTTTTTTGTAATTGATTTAGAACAAAAAAAAATTGCATACAAAAGCATTATTGCTCACGGAAAAAATTCTGGAGCATTGTATGCTACCAAATTCTCCAACGAGTCTGAATCAAGAATGAGTAGTATCGGTTTTTTTGTGACTGGCAAAATTTACGATGGAAAATATGACTATTCCATGAAGTTACATGGAAAAGAGTACTCCAACGACAATGTATTTGACCGGGGTGTTGTGGTTCACTCAGCTGATTATGCCACGAAAGATTTCTTGAAAAGCAACGGCAATGTATTAGGACGAAGCTTCGGTTGCCCTGCCCTTCCGCATGATGGATACAAAGAAATCGTTGATGCAATTTCTCAAGGATCTTGTTTTTACATTTACAGCAAAGACGCTAAACACAAAAGAAGTTCCAGCTACCTAAAAGCGAGAAATTTCGTAGATACTTTTTACTCAGACTTTGAATAAAATAGTTTTTCTACCGCAGATTTAATGTGCGTTTCTTTTTTGTAAATGTCTCTGTAAAATCTCATAGTTCCATCCTCGGAACCTTCGCAAGAAAAGTAACGCAAAGAAACTAGCAAAGGATAGTTCAAATTAAACTTCTTCTGTTGACCGGTTTTAACGAAATTCTCTACAGAATCTTGTGTGAAATTCGCGTCATTTCTCGAGATAAGATAAGTTGCTAATTCCAAAGGATTTTCTAATCTTACACAACCATGGCTGTAGGCTCTTACATCGTTTTTGAACAAACTCTTGGAAGGTGTGTCGTGCATGTAAATACTATATTCATTTGTAAAAATAAACTTTACTCTTCCCAAGGCTGTTGCTCCACTTCTAGTTTGTGAAATTCGATAATTAAAAGAACTCTCGCTCACCTTGCCCCAATCTACTGTGCTTGCATCCACTACATTTCGCTTGCTGTCGTAAATTGTATAGCCTTTTTTGTTCACCAAATTAGAATCTTTTTTCAATTTTGGTAAAATTTCTTTGCTCGAAATACTTCTTGGAATATGCCAATAAGGATTCAAAATTAAATAATCCATATTCGCTGAAAAGGAAGGAGTTTGATTGATCGTTTTTCCCACCACAGCTCTAAAAATTTTGGCTACTTTGTTTTTCTCTATCACTTTTAGCTCATAAGAAGGAATATTCACGTACAACAAAGAATCTTCCTCGAATTTTTCCCACTTGTACTTTTCCAAAGAAGAAATAACTGCTAACTTTCTTTCGTAATTACTCTGCGACAAAGCAAATGCTGTGGCACTTCCTATTCTTCCGTCTGACGCTAAATTATTATCCTGCTGAAACTGAATTAGAGCTAACTGAAACAGGGAATCATTGGAAGATTGGGCTGAATCCAAATATTGAAAATTAACCAGCGCTATTGTAGCATTTTGGTATGCTTTTGCAGAGTCTTCTTTTAAGGAATGAACCTGAATCTTTTGTTTGCCAAATTTCTTGCCTTCCATGTAATTTGCCCATGCCTTTCGCAGTTGCTTGTATTGCACAAACTGTGGCTCCATTTTCTCTATGGTACTTGACAATTCATTGTGATACAATCCATTTTTTAATTCAGCCAAATCTTCTGCCGAGAGAGAATCTAACTTCCATTCAAAATACAACGAATCTTTATCTTGGTGATTAAACAAACCATATTTGAGTTGAGAAGCAAAGAGCAAGTAGTTTTTGGTAAATAAATAATTACTCTCCACCAACAAATCCATATTGGCTGTATCTGCTATCAATTCTGTTTCTAATTGCTGCATGCGCTCAATGTCGTACTGAGAACTATCCAAACCATAGCAAAGTGTATTGGAAACTTGTTCCAAGAAAAAATGCGCATTTTCATTCAGAACTTTTTGATCGCTCATCCAAGGAAATGGATTCTCGGAATGAATCTCTATCATTTTGACTAAAAGATGCAATGAATCCCTTTTTGATTCTTGTGACAGAATTTGACTAAAACGATCGGTTAGCTCGATCAAAAACTGCTGTTCTTTCTCTTTTAAGCTATTCGTGTCAGTTACTTGATCGGTTCTGCAAGAGACCAAGAAACAGCTCAAAAAGAAAATCAAAAGTAGAAATCTATTTTTCATAATAGTAAGATAGTAAACTTGCCTCGAAAGTACTAAAAAAAGAATGGTAATCTACTAAGGCACAATTACTCTTAAGGGTAATTTAACTTTTACCCCAGTGTTTTTCTATCAAAACCAAAAGCTGGAGATCTTTCTCTGTAATTCCACCAGTATCGTGAGTTGTTAATTTCACTTCTATACGATTGTATATATTATTCCACTCCGGATGATGATTTAGTTCATTGATATGCGAAACCAAATCTTGCATAGATTGGATAGCCAAATGAAAGGAAGGAAATACAAATGTTTTCCTTAGATATTCACCTTCCCTCTCCCAATCAGGAAATTGCCTCATCACCTCTCCTATTTTTTCCTCTCTATTCATCCCGTTACTTTGTAATCCCAAAACTGAAATTCATTTGGAGAACCCAACGATACAACTTCCAATTTACCTCCCTTTTCCACTTGCATAGAAATAGAATCTCCTTCAAAATAATTCAACCATTGATTCAGATTATTGTCTATTACATATCCATTTACAGAAATTATTTTGTCCTCTCGTGCCAATCCAGAATTCCAAGCAGATGAATTCTCTGCCACATGAAGAATCACAGCCTCTTTTAGTTCTTCTGGCTTTGTAATTATCCCAAACCGCTCCATTGCATTTGCAGAAGAGTTTTTCACTAGCTCAAACCCTCTTTGTTTCAAACAAATTTTCAGTTCATTCGTAAAATCCTCGCACCCCCAAATGTAATGATCAAAAAATTCGTCAAAAGATTGTTTACTGTGAGTTTCTATACTTTTCTTATAATCCAATTCGGTGTATCCAATTGCTTTTTTACCAAAATCTTCATACAAATCTTTCATAACGTCATGCATCGACCTTGTGTGATTACTCCCTTCTCTAATCTTGGTATCAATCATAAAAGACACCAAAGCTCCTTCGATGTAAATGGAAGATTTTCTATCGGGTGCTCCCACCGAGTAGCCATCCAGCCAAGTATCATAAGAAGAATCTGCTACGGATTTATTCAATCTTCCTCCGTTTGAATAATGCCTTCGTAAGTATTGATTCAGTTCATTGGCATAAGCTTTTTTATCAAACACTCCCGACTCGTGCAACATCAAATCACCCATGTAAGTCGTTACACCTTCGGCTACATAACCCAATTTGGAATAATTTTCTTGCGTATAATCGTAAGGATTCATCTCGGCAGGGCGAATCGTTTTGATGTTCCAGGCGTGATACAATTCGTGAGAACTCACACCCAATAAATCCACGTAGCGCTCATTCATCACCTCGTAACTCGGCCCCAACACTATTATGGTAGAAGTAGTGTGTTCCACACCGTGATAAGCTTTGTGAGGATGAATGATATTGATAAAATGGTATTCCTTTACTGGAAAATCACCAAATTTTTGAACCTGATATTCCGTGAATCTTTTGAAATCGATAATTACTTTTTCCCATTGTGGTTTACATTCGCCATAAAACCACACATAAAATTTCACGTCATTCACCTCAAAGCTTTTTTCTTGAAGATATTGACTCACAAGAAAAGGAGTATCTGCCAATTCGTGGAAATCTTGAGTTCTAATTTTACCCTCAAAAAAAGAAACTCCACAGGCTATTTTCTCATTGCTTTCTATAGGAATTTCTACCTCACAAGTTTGGTTGATTTGGTTAGGAATGTACACAAAGCAATTCACAGGATTTACGTACAAAACTTCGTACCCCAAATATGTTGAACCTGCATTAAAATCAATTGAATAATAAGAGTAAGAAACAATTATTTCGTTCACCTCAGTTGTATTCACAAGCCATTGATCTTTCGTTGTTTTCTGAACCTCAAGTTTTTTTCCATCCTTGTTCGTCACATAGAATTCCTTGATGTTTTTTGCAAAATTCCCTAGTTCGTATCTTCCTGGCCTCCAGGCTGGGAGTTGAAGAATAGTTTCGTTTTCGGGAGTTATTGCGGCTAGCTGTATCAACAAATAATGCTGATGAGACTGGGAACGATTGAGCTGGTATTTCATAAAGATAAAATCAAGAATATTACAATTAATTGGACTGAGTGGTGAATTCGTCCATCCATTTTCCTTTTATTTTTAGAACTTGCTCTAGCACATCTCGCACAGCTCCATTTCCTCCATTTTTGTGCGAAACATAATCTGCTATTCCTAATATTTCGTTGCATGCATCTTTGGGACATGCAGAGATGCCTACTTCTTGCATGATTTCATAATCAGGAATATCATCGCCCATGTACAATGCTTGTGCAGTAGTTAAGTTGTGAGCAACAAGAATTTCGTTCATTACAGCCACTTTATCCTTCACAGACATGTGTATTTCTAATACATCCAAAAACTCCAAACGCTTTCGCATACTTTGGGAGCTACCTCCCGAAATCACAAATACTTTTACCCCAGAATTCGCTGCTTTTTTAATTGCATACCCATCGCGAGTACTCATATTCCTTAGAAATTCACCCGAAGGATGCATGATTACTTTTCCATCTGTAATGACTCCGTCAATATCCAAAAAAACGGCTTGAATTTGATGTAATTTTTGTTTGTAGCTTGGTTTTTCCATGAGTTCCTTTGTTTGAGTTCGAATTTACAGAAATTATTAGGTTTGTGAATGAGAAAAACAGTTGATCTTTCAACATAAAAAGACATCCATTTTGAACATCTAGTCCACTAAGTCGATTATTCTGTCATATTTGTGTCATTTTCTAAAAAAAATAATATTGTTGAAAAATCTCTTATGAATGTCAAAAAGGGAAAATAAATTGGTAAAGAAAAAGTAATTATGACCGCCATAAAAGCATGGACTTGTGCTCCGAAAACTCCATCAGCCAAATAAAAAACGTTCAAGATAATTCACTCCAACTAAAGCTGCATTTACTAATTATCCAAAGCCTGTACAACAGCCAAAGCCGCTCTTTCACCTGAAATCATTGCGGCATTGAGAGAACCATTGAGCTGAGTATCGCCAGCCAACAAAATTCCTGACGAAAGGTGAGTTTCTGAGGGTAAAATCGAATAACGTAAATCTCTCAAATCAGGCAAAGACATTGGGATTTTATACAATTTCAGGAATTGCGTATCGCGAATCTCGCATAGCTCAGAGAGTTCATTTTGCACCTTTTTGGTCAATTCTTCGTCATTCATTCCTTTGTTATTTATCACCGTTACAGACAGTAGTTCTTCCACTCCACCTGGTTGAGTGGCTAAACTTGTTGGATAAAACAAGTTATTAATTAACGAATTTTTATCAGGAACGAGTCCAATAAGTGGCTTTTTGATGATTCTTTTGGGAGCATTAAAATACAAAGTATCGCACGATTTCCACTCAACAGATTGATTTGCCAAATTAGAAACTAACTTACTTGGCTCGGTAGCAATAATAGTATATTCACTAGGGATTTCGGTTCCGTCTGCCAATTTGATTTTTCCATCCTTTACATTTGACACTTTGGTATTGAATAGAAATTTTGTGTTCTTCAAATTCTTTTTCAGTTGTTTAGGAATTTCTTCCATTCCTCCTTTTGGAACTGCTGCAGCTCCTTGGCCAAACATTTTGTATACAAACTCAAACATTCGGCTGGATGTTTCGAGTTTGGTTTCGAGAAAAATCCCACTAAAAAATGGTGTAAAAAAATCAGCAATCATTCCTTCCGAAAAGCCGTAATTCTTGAGATAATTGAAAGTATTATCTTCTTTTTCTTCAAAAATCGCCTCTATGCTTTTCTTTTTCAAATAGGTATTTAGTTTCATTATTTTTATTTTGTCGGAAACAGTACCAATTCCTGAAAATAGAGTAGAAAAAATCAAGGATATATCTCTGAGAGGATCTCCAATTATTTTTTGATTTTTATTTTTAAAAATTGAAGCACCAGGAACAAATTTTTGTAAATCTAGACAATCGTAATCCAAGTATTGTTTGGCTGCTGGGTATGCAGTAAGCAAAACCTGAAATCCATGATCTAACTTATATCCATTTACAGTATCGGTTTTCACTCTGCCACCTACTTTGTCTGTACCCTCTATAATTACGGGGCTTACACCATGATTTTCGAGTACTTGTGCTGCTACAAGTCCACTTATTCCGCCACCTATAATATGAATTGTATGAGTTTTTTTTTCCATTGTTTTCTAATTTTTTCTGTTACAAATATAAAACTTGTTAAGGTGAGAAGGATGGAAATAAAAAAATGAAATCTAAGTATCTAGAAATCTTGAAAAACTGAAATTTACTTACCTTTGTATTCTAAACTAACTAACTGGAAATGATATAATTTTCCAATAATTCAGTACTCTTGAAACCAACCGAACAACACATCATTTTGCCAGACAATCGTAAACTAGGATTTGCCGAATATGGAAACCCCGCAGGTTTTCCGATTCTTTATTGTCATGGTTCACAAAGTTCTAGATTGGAAATGCACTATAACCTTTCGTTTGCGAAAGAAAAAGAATTGAGAATACTCACTGTGGACAGACCGGGGCACGGAATCTCTGATTTTAATCCTGCAGGAACAATTTTAAGTTTTGCTCAAGATTTAAAAGTACTTACCGAGAAATTGGAGCTAGCCTCCTACTCTGTTGTTGGCATGTCGGCAGGCTCGCCATTTGCACTCGGTTTTTCGTATTTATTTCCTGAAAAAATTCACAAAACAGGAATCATTAGTGGATTTGCGCCACTAACCACCGAAAGTAAGAAAGTACTTTCGAAAGAGGTAAAAACTATGCTGAGTTTGGCAAAATCAATGCCGTTTTTATTGAAAATTTTATTGAAAGTACAAGCTAAACAATTGGCAAAAAAGCCCAAAAAAGCCTTGAAAAATTTCCTGCAGATAATGAGCGAACCTGACCAGGTGGTTTTGAAAAATGAAAAAGTGATGGAAGTGATTGAATCTATGTTCAAGGAGTCTTTTAGAAATGGTAGCCAAGGAGTTGCTCACGAAATCTCAACTATTTTGGTGGAAAAATGGGGTTTTGAATTGAAAGAGATAAAAGGAAGAGTTCAGTTTTGGCAAGGAAAAGAAGACAATAATGTGCCTTATCAATGGGCTGAATTGATGACGAACGAGTGCAGAAACTCCGAATTGAAACTCTATGAAGATGAGGGTCATCTTATTATTTTTGAGCATGCCGCAGAGATTTTTGGCGAACTAAAGCCATAATCCTCATCTTAACTAATTAACACCTTATCCACTTGATATAAAATAATAAAGAGTATTAATCAGTTCAAAATACCTTTTCTCAATTCCTGATTCCCTATATTTGTAGTCAACAAAAATCTATCAAATTGGAACATACATTTTTAAGTAATTTTGGATACTTTCTAGTATTTTTTTCTTTCGTAACAGCAATATTTTCAGCGCTTTCCTATTTTTTTTCGTTTCGAAACTCAAATGATGTAGCACTTTCTTCTCAGTGGAAAAAAGCAGGTCGCCTCTCTTTCAGAATCCATTCTATTGGCTTGTTAGGTGTTGTTACACTTTTGTATGTATTGATTTATGGACATTTTTATGAGTTTCACTATGTATGGAAATACTCCAATGATTCCATGCCACTAGAATACCTGATTTCTTGTTTTTGGGGAGGTCAAGAAGGTAGTTTCTTGCTTTGGATGTTCTGGAATGTAGTGATTGGGAATGTTTTGATAAAAAAAGCCAAAGAATGGGAAGCCTCCGTCATGACAATATTTGTTCTTTCTCAGGTATTCTTGAATTCTATGTTGCTAGGTATCTTTATTTTTGATTTCAAAATTGGAAACAACGTTTTTCTTCTTATCAAAAATCTACCAGAAAACCTTGGATTACCTTGGACAGAAATGAAAGATTACGTTTCTAAACTACCAATGTTTAAGGATGGTCAAGGACTTAATCCATTGTTGCAAAATTATTGGATGGTGATTCATCCTCCAACCTTATTTTTCGGATTTGCAGTAACAGTTGTTCCGTTTTCTTATGCCATTGCTGGTCTTATGCGAAACAAACTGAACGAGTGGATTAAAGAAACAATCACCTGGACTTTCTTGGGAGTTGGTGTTCTGGGAGTAGGAATTTTGATGGGAGGAATGTGGGCTTATGAATCTCTTAGTTTTGGAGGGTTTTGGGCTTGGGACCCAGTCGAAAATGTTTCTTATATTCCTTGGTTGACTTTGGTAGGCGCAGGGCATTTGATGTTGGCAAATCAACGAAAAGGAAGCTCTTTGTTTTTTACTTACATTCTTACTTTCTTATCGTTTATTTTGGTTTTATACTCTACTTTTTTGACCAAAAGTGGAGTGCTGGGCGATAGCTCTGTTCATTCATTCACAGACAATGGAATGTTAAGCCAATTGCTGCTGTACATTTTGTTTTTTGTTTGGCTATCAGTCTTTATGCTACTCAAAGGAAAACAACACAGATTGATGTACACCGTAATTTCTATCTTTTTGTTTGTGATGACACTAACTGCCGATAGTGCAACTTTAGTAGCAGGAATTCCTGCAACAGGAATTGTATTCATTTTGGGAACTATCGCTACATTGGTTTTTGTTGTGATTGCTTCAATCAAAAATTTTCCGAAAGCAAAAACAGAAGACAAATTGTGGAGCAGAGAGTTTTGGATGTTTATGGGTAGTTTGGTTTTGTTCATTGCTTGTATCCAAATATTTGTAGACAATTCATTTCCTGTATGGAATAGATTATTTGGAACAGACATTGCAGGAAAAGAAAATGTATTGCAGCATTACAACATTCGCCAAGGTGCATTTGCTGTTTTTGTGACTCTTTTTGTTGGTTTTGGCCAATTCTTGAGATACAAAGGAATGCCAGCCAAATTATTTTTCAAAAACATAGCCTTGTCATTTATCGTATCTGGGGTTCTCACAGCAATTAGTTTGATGGTATTTACATTTGATGGCTTAGAATTTGCATCGGCAGAAACTCTTGTTTACATAGCCTTGCTTTTTACTTCTATCTATGCAGTAGTTGGGAATATGGATTACTTTGTGCGTTTTCTGAAAGGAAAACTCAATTTTGCAGGAGCTTCCATAGCGCACATCGGTTTTGGCTTAATTTTGTTTGGAGCACTTATTTCTAATTCTCAAAGTAAAAAATTATCTCATAACAAGGGCGGGAAATTTGATTTAGCCTCATTGAGCGAAACATTCAAGAACAACGAAGATGTTCAAATTACATTGGGAGACACCAATTACATGAGAGAATATTTTGTGTCGTACCGAAGCAGAAGACAAGAAGGGATTAATATTTATTACGAAGTAGATTATTTTAAACCCGAACCTATTTCATACGAAAAAGGTACTGTAGTTGAGTATTTTGGAGAATATTACCAAGCCAAAGAATCGCATAAGGTAACCAAAGATTTTTTCGCAGGAAATGCTAAATACTGGCAGCTTGTAGGTCCCGATTCATTGGCAAAAGCATGGAAAAGTCATCGTCCGGGAGTCAAAGAATTTACGTTAACTCCATTTGTTCAATTGAACGAGAGATTTGGAAATGTGGCCGAACCTTCTACTAAACATTATGCAGGTCACGATGTGTTTTCACACATTAAATATCCAGATCCAGCTATATTCGAAGGAAAAAATGACGGTTATATGCCTTACGAAAACTACATTGCTGAGGTGGGAGATACCATTGTTACAACTCACGGAATGGTGATCGTGGAAAACAATCAGCAGTTTCCTTACGAAGGAAATAGCCAAGCAGGTGTTGTGAATTTAAAATTTGTGGATTACCAACAAAAAATGGAAGCTAAACAACAAACTTTGGTGTATTTGATTCAGCAAGATTCCTCTTTGAAACCCCCATTACCAGTTATAGATGAAGATTACGGAATGAAAGTTGCGCTGATGGGAATATCTATTCCTACCTACACAGAAGATTCCACATTAATTTCGCCAAGAAAAATTTCGTTGGATATTACAGGGAAAGAATTCATTATCATGCAAGCAAAAACATTCCCACTTATCAATTTACTTTGGTTGGGTGTGGTACTTATGTTAGTTGGCTCTATCATGGCCGTGATATACAGAGTAAAAAGAGAAAAATGATACAAAACATCACACTTATCGGTTCGGGAAACGTTGCTCACAACTTGGGAGCAGCTCTTGTTTCGGCTGGTTTGAATGTGGTTGATGTGTACAGCAGAAGCATAAAGAATGCTAAATATTTAGCCGAAAAACTAAACGCTAAGCATACTGATGATTTTGACAAAATAAACAAGAAAAGTGATTTATATATTCTGGCTACTACTGACAATTCGATTACCGAAATTGGGAATCGATTGAAGTTGGGCAACAAATTAGTGGTTCACACCTCAGGAAGTGTTGGGATTGATTCCTTTATTTCTACATCCTCTAACTTTGGTAGTTTTTATCCGTTACAAACCTTTACAAAAAATCACCAGGCCGATTTTACCGAAATCCCAATTTGCATTGAAGCAAATAATGAAAAAAGCTTAAAAAACCTTTCTGATTTAGCTCAAAAATTAACGAACAGAGTCATTGAGCTCTCATCTGAACAAAGGAAAAAACTCCATTTGTCAGCTGTTTTTGTATGTAATTTCGCCAATTTCATGCAAGTAATAGGGCAAGATTTATGCGAAAACCAAGGAGTAGATTTTAGTTTATTGCAACCATTAATCAAAGAAGTATTTGAGAAAAACAATACAGGTAAAGCGATTGACAATCAAACTGGGCCTGCATTGAGGGGCGATACATTCACAATGAATAATCACCTCGAAATTCTTAAAGACAATAAAGAATTAAGTGAGTTGTACAAACTAATTTCAAAAATGATTGGGAATAGAAGGCTGTAACAGATTTGTTACTTTATCCCATTCACAAAATCCAAAAAGACTGCTTTTTGTTTATCTAAATCCATTTTTCCGAAACATATAAAATCATGCATTTTTCAAATATACAAACCCAACTTATTGGTTGTTTTACACCTGTAATAAATTAATTTATTCCAACCAAAAATCAAATTTTAACAATTTTTTAGTAAATATTTGTTTTTTAGTTTAATCTTTTGTTAATTTGATTAAACAAACAAACTAATAACTATGGAAAATTTACAAATGACCTTTGGTATGGTCTCTAAACTCGACCCAACTGATTATGTAGGGTTTACCTTTTTTGTCGGTTGCATGGCCATGATGGCTGCAGCAGCATTCTTCTTTTTATCATTAAACCAATTTGATAAAAAATGGAGAACTTCGGTACTGGTATCTGGTTTAATAACCTTTATAGCAGCGGTACATTACTTCTACATGAGAGACTATTGGGCGGCACATGCTGAATCACCAACATTCTTCAGATATGTAGATTGGATTCTAACAGTTCCTTTGATGTGTGTTGAGTTTTTCTTAATACTAAAGGTAGCTGGTGCTAAACCCGCATTACTATGGAAAATGATTGTATTTTCTGTAATCATGCTAGTAACAGGTTATTTCGGAGAGGCAGTTTACAAAGATCAAGCGGCTTTCTGGGGATTCATTTCAGGAGCAGCGTATTTCTACATTGTTTACGAAATTTGGTTGGGAAGTGCAAAGAAATTAGCTGTAGCAGCTGGTGGAGATGTCTTAAAAGCTCACAAAATTTTATGTTGGTTCGTTCTTGTAGGTTGGGCAATTTACCCAATAGGATACATGATGGGAACAACTGGATGGTACAGTAGTTTTATGCCAGAAGGAAATATAGATGTAGCTTACAATATTGCGGATGCAATTAATAAAATTGGTTTCGGATTAGTGATATACTCACTAGCAGTAAAGAAATCAGCAAGCAACGCTTAGTAATTTAGTATTAACAAAAAAGAAGCGCGATTCGAAAGATTCGCGCTTTTTTTATACCTTATTTTTTCTGTTTTGAATATAAAAATGATGCATCGAAAAAACATGTGGAAGACTAAGGCAAGATAGTATTATAAAAAACACACCCCATTGGTCGGTTTTTAAACCAAAAAAGGCAAGCACAATTGTTAGAGTAGCCAACGAGCTAAAGGGAAGAGATAATAAAAAAAGTTTTCTGGAACCAAATCCTAACCCTTGTTTCAAATGTTTCCAGCCATTTTTGCTATGCTGGAAGATAAAATAAATACCAAAACTTACCATGACAGGCAAAAAAGATGAAAGAACCAAATAAATTAAACTGATTGCTATACCTTTTGATTTATAACGTAAACCTAATATAAAACCTAAGATTAGGGTTAGAATTTGAATTACAATTAAGGCGCTTGATTGACTTATTACTTCTATAAACTCATTTGCAAATCCTGGTATTTGGTTAAGGATAGTATAAAATTCCTCTATGTGAAAAAACAAAATAAGGGATAGAACAATTGATCCCCAAAAAAATGAGTGAAATCTACTTTTTATGTTCCATTCTTTAAAATCTGCTTGACCAAAATGAAAGGCAGAATAAATTAAAAAACCAAATAGTGCAAGGTCAGGGAGCACATACCAAATTCCTCCATATAATAATGCCTTTAAAATATATAACAAAGAAAATTTAACTAGGCTTGAATAAGATATTTCTTTGAGCGTTGTAAGGTGATCTAACGCACCATGAGAAAGTCCTATCGTAAAAAATCCTAAAAGCAAAATTCCTATGATTAAATTACTTAATTCAAGCCAATATAAAAATAATGAAAAAAGAGTAAAAAAAAAGGGAAGTAATACAATGGGTCGCTTTTGTATTTGAAACACAAAATCCCTAATTGCCATTTTAATAAAAATCATTTTAGGTAATTTTGAAAACAACAAAATATCCTCTAAAAATGTGGTTCTCTCCTGAAGAAAATTTAGAACCCTTGCAGTTTTTACTTTTGAAAAAAGTATTTCAAATATTTCTTTACCTTTTTCCGGATTTTCTAACAAGATCTTGAGTAATAAACGATCATAAAAAGCAAACCTCAGTTTATTTCTATTTAAGCTTTCTTTTTTAGGAAAATGCTGAGATATTAATTTCGCCTCTTTTGCCATATCATGAAAAGCAAAACCCGTTGTACATTTAACTTTATTATTTCGAGCTCCCATGTTTCTCCAATTATCGCCTAAAGTTTCTGACTTAATCTGCGCACTGGACATTGGAATTACTCCCTTTTCAATCTCATTGATTATATAATCTTTACTTATAGATTTTAGATATTCATTAAGTATTTCATTGGCCTTTTCAAGTGATATTTTTTCACTTCCGAATCGCGTCAACTCAATTAAAGCATTTTTTGAATCAAATGGCAACACATAAACAAACTGAGTAAAGTTTCCTTGAGGAACATTAAAGTCCATCATAACCATTTTGTCTGAATCAAAACAGTCGTCCTTAGTTGATATTTTCCATCCAAAGAAAGATTGAAAAATATGACTTTCATTTTTTTTTGGTTTGCAATATTCTGGCGGTCTACTATCAAAAACATTTTTTGCTAAAACCTTACCTTCATTAATACTCAACAGAAAGTTCTTCGAGTCAATTTTCTCTACTTTTGATAAAAAAGAAGTGATGAAACTTACGTCAAACCGTAATAGTTTTTTTCTTGTTAAATCATACAAATCAATTCCTTTTACGTGCCAATAATTCATCGGTTGAATATTGGCTTCACTCACCCCTCCAATTTCAATTTTATTCCAGCTATGACTTACTAATTTTGTTAAATTTAGTTCCTCTAATTCTTTTTCCGTAGACCAAAAACAAAATGTTCTGTCATTTTTGTTTTTAACTTCCGGCTCAATAATTCCTATTTTTTTTCCATCTAAAATTCCTTTTTCAATTAATTGCAGTAATAGTAAACAATTGGCTGCGCCAAAGCCGACAAACACAAGATCGAAATAGTTAGATTCAGAGTGTGATGAAATGTGGCTCAAAACGCTATTTGTTTAAAGAAGTTAATTATAATCCGCACAAAACGAGAATGACCTATATCTTTTCGTTGATTTAAAAAATTATAGATTTCCAATGCATGTAACTGCATTGGGTGAAGTAGATATTTTTGAAAGGTTATTAAATTTCGTAATAATTGCATTGTTAATGAGTCAACACTATTTTTTTCAACTCTTTCGAAATTACAACAAATTAAATTAAGAAATAGAAGTGATTATTTAACTAATCCCATTCACAAAATCCAAAAAGACTGCTTTGTGTTTTTCTAAATCCATATTTCCAGAAAGAGCAACTCGTGCAATGTAATCTTTGTCACCTTCTTTGGTTGTTCCTTGGGTAGATGTTGCTGGAATGGTCCAATAACATCCTTTCAACTGTCCATAGCTCACGCAATATTTACTTTCGGTTGGTATTTCGGTAATCATTTTGTTTATCAGCACCAAGTTCAATTCTCGTTTGTAGTTTTCTCTTTCTACTGGAGAATTTCCTTTAGTAGGCAAATCCAATGAAAATACTGAAGGAGTGAACCCTTCTTTTGCCAATTCTTCGGATACAAAATTGATTTTCGCCTCTGGTAAATGTTCTTTTATAAAGTTTACAAACTCTCTTGTGTTGGTGTAAGCATCTGCAATTCTTTGATTCATTGAAGGCAATTGAGCTGCCAATATTTCGTATTGTAAATCGGTAGCTTCATTGTCGCAAATTGCTAAATGAAGATGAATTTTTTCCATTAATTCTCCCGAAAAATTGTTTCCTGCACAATATCCCGCTGTACATTTTCCTCCACTCGGGAATTTAGATCCACTGGCATAAGAAATTGCTCTTACAGTAGATAATATTTCTCCTTCGCCTAAGAAATGAATATTAGGACAAAAAGTTTGATCCAAAATAAAGACAGAATCTATAGCTTTATTTCCTTGGGCAGTTTGTCTAGTTTTGCTCAAAACTATTTTTAGCTGCTCCAATTCAGGAACTTCTACTCGAGGATTGGTTGGTATTTCTGCAATAATGTAAGGAATAGCGTCTTCTTTTGCAATTTTTTCTAAAACTACATCGATGCTTTGTACCATATCGTTGTCTCCATCAACAGCCAGATCTACCACTTCTACATTATCTAAACAGGCTGCTACTCTTCGTGCTTGATCGTTTGTTCCTCCATAGCAATTTGTTGGCACCACAAATCTAATTCCCTTGTCGGGATGATTTTCTTGAGCATGATCTATCAATCCCATCATGATGGCATATTGCATGGATAAACCACTAGAAGCAACTGTTGGTTCTAGTTGGGTTCCCGTTATTTCTTTGATAGAAGCAATTACACTTGATTTGTTAGTAGCCCTGTTCGAATTGGATGTGCTTTTTGATGTATTTCCTAGAAGGATGTTCAATGCAATCAGAGAATTAGAAGGAGTCATAGCAATGGTTTCTCTTCTTCTTACATGTTGTATGTCAGAGACATAATCCTTGTTTTCGCCCAGAATAAACAACATACTTCCTAATCCAGATTGAATAGAAACATGAAAGTCAATGTTATTAAATACCGAATAATCATCTGTTTCTTCGGAAATGTATAATACACTTCCCTCAAAATCTTTTATTTCTGATCGATTTGATACTTTTTGTGTCTCAAATTTGTACCCATATATTTTTTTAATTGCTACTTCATCAAATCCCTTGGGAAGACTGCTGAAATAGGCAACGAGTGTATTTTTATTTTTTAATAAATTGGTTCTCAACACGGATAATACAGGAGCAGTTTCCGAAGAGAAACTAATTACGCTTTGTGGATTCAATTTGTGAGTTCTGGCAAGCGTCCATTCCAATACACAAGACAAAGGATGTCCCAGTCGGATGTAATCGTAAGCAGTTGGGAGTTCCATCAATTCATTCTCCTCCGAATTGTTTTGAGCAAATAATACTTCAAATTGTTCCAAAAACTCAGTTTTAGCTTTCGACTCGTTGTAAATATCTAGTCTGTGGGTAGTAAGAGTAAGCCAATCTACTGGCATGTTGTGTACTACTTGTTTTGTGAATTTCAGGAAGTTGTTTTCTTGCATAATCTTAGCCTTGTTGTTGGCGTGAAATTACAATAATTCAGACTAAAAAAAAAGGAAGAGAAATCCCTTTCTCTTCCTTTTCTCTGTTTAGCTTTTAATTAGTTGATTTATAATTTTTCAATTAACAATGATGACCCGTTTTTGGTTGTTTCAATCGAAGACTCACCTTCATACCTTCTTCCTTGCACCTTGATAATGTCTCCTGCAGAGAGTTGCAAAACCTTCGTAACTGTCACCGTTGACTCACTGATATTGTCATTCCTGTGAACGGCAGAGGACTTAGTACCTGGAACATTAACGCTATTCAAAACAAGTCTGTACTCAGTTGCGCTTCGATTGTTACCCGAAACCATTTCTGCAGTTACTCTGTAAGATATCCTGTACCTTCCTGACTTTAACACTGTAATAGTGCTAGCTGCTGCCGTATAATTTGCATCCACTATTCCACTAATTCCGAAAGATATATCCGTAAAAGAATTTCCAATTGCATTTCCTCCAACAGAATCATAAATCTCTGCCATTGTATTCGCAAGGTCAACTTTAATTGTGTTATTTCCCTGAATAATGGATAAAGTATCATTTCTTGGATGATCAACACTTGTAATATTGTCAACATATACTTTACTTGTATCTCCAAATCCATCTACGTAAAATACGCTATCACCTATTTGACCAAAGCTTGTTGAATTTGTGTCTTTGATGTCAAACGATACGCTTGTTCCTGCTTCATTCAAATAAGTAAACACTCCGTTTCCGTTTGCGGTCAAAGTTGTAATGACTGTATCGTTGTCTACATACACTTTAGTGGTATCTCCAAATCCATCTACGTAAAATACGCTATCACCTATTTGCCCAAAGCTTGTTGAGTTCGTGTCTTTGATGTCGAACGATACGCTTGTTCCAGCTTCATTCAAATAAGTAAACACTCCGTTTCCATTTGCAGTTAAAGTAGTAATGACTGTATCGTTGTCAACATATACTTTACTTGTATCTCCGAATCCATCTACATAATACAATGAATCTCCTATTTGTCCAAAGCTTGTTGAGTTCGTGTCTTTGATGTCGAACGATACGCTTGTTCCAGCTTCATTCAAATAAGTAAACACTCCGTTTCCATTTGCAGTTAAAGTAGTAATCACTGTATCGTTGTCTACATACACTTTAGTGGTATCTCCAAATCCATCTACGTAATACACTGAATCTCCTATTTGTCCAAAGCTTGTTGAGTTCGTGTCTTTGATGTCAAACGATACGCTTGTTCCAGCTTCATTCAAATAAATAAACACTCCATTTCCGTTTGCTGTCAAAGTAGTAATCACTGTATCGTTGTCTACATACACTTTACTTGTATCTCCAAATCCATCTACGTAATACACTGAATCACCTATTTGCCCAAAGCTCGTTGCATTTGTGTCCAACGTATTAAAAGCCACACTATCTCCCGATTCATTGAAATAAGTGTAGGATCCGTTAAAATTATCTCGCAATGTTGTTACCACCTGAGTTCCACTTACAAATATTTTACTTGTATCTCCAAATCCATCTACGTAAAATACGCTATCACCTATTTGCCCAAAGCTTGTTGAGTTCGTGTCTTTGATGTCGAATGAAACGCTCGTTCCCGCCTCATTCAAATAAGTAAACACTCCGTTTCCGTTTGCAGTCAAAGTTGTGATGACTGTATCGTTGTCTACATATACTTTAGTGGTATCTCCAAATCCATCTACGTAATACACTGAATCTCCTATTTGTCCAAAGCTTGTTGCGTTTGTGTCTTTGATGTCAAACGATACGCTTGTTCCTGCTTCATTCAAATAAGTAAACACTCCGTTTCCGTTTGCGGTCAAAGTTGTGATGACTGTATCGTTGTCTACATATACTTTAGTGGTATCTCCAAATCCATCTACGTAATACACTGAATCTCCTATTTGTCCAAAG
>JAHEIE010000077.1 GCA_024639505.1 Crocinitomicaceae bacterium | reverse complement strand
ATCTACGTTTTGCTGATTCAGGTCAATGGCATTTTGATAATACTTAACAGCCTCTTCGTCATTTTGAGTCAAAAAGTAAGCATCTCCCAGTCTCAAATTAGCTTCGCTCATTTTTTCTTTATCATCAGAAGATTTAATGAAATTCCTGAAAGCCAAAATACTTTGAGGATACATTTTTTGTTCAAAATAACCATATCCCACATTGTAGTCCACTGTCTTGGCAAGTTCAGAGTTTACTGCACCTGGCATCGATTTATAGGCTTGGTATTCAGAAATTGCTTGGCTGTATTTCTTTTGCTTGTAATGAGCTTCTGCAATCCAAAACTTACTCTCAGAAGTAAGCTGAGTGTTTACGGGATAAGTATTTACGTCTTCGTAATGTTTAATCGCTTCCTTGTAGTTTCTTTTGTAAAACAACTCCGTTGCTCGGTTGTAACTCAACTTCTGAAACGCTTCTTTTATTTTATAATTCTTATCCTCTATCCTATTGATTGACTGCAGTGCCGCCTCATAATTTTTGGTAGTAGTATACACATCAAGAAGGTATTCATAAACCTGATCCGTTTTTGTAGACTTAGGATATTCCGTTAAAAATTTATGAAAAATCTCTGTGGCTTCATCGTACGGATTGTAGCTCAATTCATAAGTTGTTTTGGCATAACCAAATAAGGCATCTTCGGTAAGTTGCTCATCCAAACCAAGGTCATAAGCTCTTTTGAAAGCCGTTTTTGCAAATTGCTTTTTGTCTGTTTTTACATAACACTCGGCCAACAAGAAATTACAAACCTGAGCTCTTTTAGTTTCTTTGGACGCTACTCTACCTAGGTATTTTATTGCACTAGCATATTCCTCTGTTTTATAATAAGAATAGCCTAATTGATAGTAATCATCAATGGATTTCTTGGCAGTTTTTACAAAGTAATCAGTCAAGTAAGGAATTGCCTCCTTGTATTGTTTTAGTTTGAAATACGAAGAACCTAAAATCCCTTTAATTTCTGCCTCTCTTTTTATCCCTTCGCCCGCCAACGCAGTAGGAATATATTCAATTGCCTTGTCGTATTTTTTTTGTTTGAACAAGATTTGAGAAATGTAATAAGGGACGATCGGACTGAACCCTGGATCATTTTCTATATTTCTAAAACCCTCTAAAGCGGTTTGATATTTTTCATCTTGGTAGGATAAATGAGCATAATAATATTGAGAAGGACCGTAATAATCCGATTCCTTTTGATCTTTTATTTCATAAAAAGCCTGCTTCGATTTCGCAAACTCTTCTTTACTGAAATAACTGTATCCCAATTTAAAGAAATACTCCGTTTTCTCGTCATCCGACAAGTCGTATTTATCTACCTTTTCGTACCATTCAATAGCATCTTTAAATTTCTTCTTTCTGTAATAATCATTCCCTAGCAAAAAGAATATCTTCTTCGTTTTAGGCGAGTCTGGATGTTTTAAAGCAAATTGCGACAATAAATATTGAGCATCCTTATGAAACAACTCCAAGGCACACACAGCGTGCAAATACTCGGCACTTATTTGAATCTCAACTTGCTCATCTTTTATCTGTTCAATTATAAATCCAAATTTTTCTTGTGCAGCACCAAAGGCACCTTTGTCATATAATTCTAACCCATCTCGGTAAGCCTTATACTTTTCTGTATAAGTCTCGGTAAGTTGAGTCCAGGCTGAACCAGAAACAAGAATAATCCCGATAAAAACTAACAGGGAACGAAATATTTTGATCATGCTTTTATTTTTTTGGCGTGCTTGTCAACACTTCATCAATCATACCGTAATCTTTAGCTTCTCCCGAAGTCATCCAGTAATCTCTATCACTGTCTGCCCACACTTTGTCGTAGTCTTGTTTTGAGTGATCAGAAATAATTGTGTACAATTCTTTTTTAAGTTTTTGAATCTCTTTCAATGTGATTTCCATATCGCTGGCCTGACCCTGAGCTCCTCCCAATGGCTGGTGAATCATTACTCTCGAGTGTTTCAGTGCAGATCTTTTTCCATCTGTTCCTGCACACAACAATACTGCACCCATAGATGCTGCCATTCCTGTACAAATAGTTGCTACATCGGGTTGGATGTACTGCATTGTATCATAAATTCCTAAACCAGCATACACAGAACCTCCTGGAGAGTTGATGTAAATTTGAATGTCTTTCTTTGCATCAACAGACTGCAAAAACAACAATTGAGCCTGAATAATATTTGCAACTTGGTCGTTTATTCCTGTTCCCAAAAAGATGATTCTGTCCATCATCAATCTAGAAAACACATCCATTTGTGCAACATTCAGCTGTCTTTCTTCAATAATGTAGGGAGTTACATTATTCACGTATCCATTTAGGACATTGCTATTTATTCCTGCGTGTTTTGTTGCGTACTTTTCAAATTCTTTAGAATCAAACATAGTTGTATATTTTTATTAGTTAGATTGGTTATTACATGTGATGAAAATCCTTCGCAAGGGTTCTCAATCTTCGAAAATAATTAAAATTAAGCCCTTTGTTGGTTTATTTGGTGGGAGTAATAAACTGATTGATGTTTATAACGTGAAACTGAATTCGATATTTTTTCCCAATCTCAATAATCGTCTAGATCTTTTTCAAAATGTAAAAATCATTATCAGAGACCATAATCTGCCAATGTTTGGAACTTAATATTTCCTCAACGAACAAGTTAAAAGCACGAGAGGTCATTGGATAAGGATTTTCGCTAACGGAAAACACCATATATTCCGCATCCAATATGTTAGGAAGCTGATAGCAATAATCTCGATAAGACAAATGAGGAAGAAATGTAGATTGAGCACTCACTATGGCAGTTGACGGAATAGCATTCAATTGTTGCCGAATCTTTTGAATATTAAACTGCCGCACATAATGTTCTTTTTTATAAAATCTCACTTGCGCTTTGTCCGAGTATGCCACTGAATAGTCCATTATCCGAATGGTAGTAATTATGCATAAAAAAAGAATGAGGTAAGACACATTCTTTGCTTGTGCTTTCTTTCTGATTTGAGAAACTACCTCAAAAACTCCTAGACTAAGAATTGGTGCGAACTCAATGTTGTATTGTCCGTATACACCCCAAACGTTTGGATTGTCATGAAACATTTTTTGGGCAAAAATTGGAATCAGCATGAACAAGAACTTGGGTTTCACGAACAAAATAGGTAAACCAGTCAAAATCAAAATCAAATGCATTTCAGCCTTGATCCAATTCGCGTGACTAAACTCGGAATGATTAATAAAAAGTAATTGAACTGCATCGAATGGATGCCTGAGAAGAAAAGCAATGGCCTCCCCATAATTTTTGCCCAAAGCAGAGTATTTGAAATGATGGAATTGATTCGATTCCGAAATGGCCGGCATCACAACTTGAGTAACGCCCAGAAAGTAAAACAATGAAATAAATGCTAACCCTGCATAAAGTTTCATTGAGCTTAAGTCATTTCGAAACTCAAAAATGAATGCCAAACAGATAAAAAACATCCACAGTGAGATATTTTCTTTTCCGATCAAAATAAAAACGAACAAGATCAACGTAGGAATTCTCTTTCTCTGATGCGCAAACAAAAAAAACCAAGGAATTAAACAGGCAGAAACTACATTGCTATGATAATCGAACGAAATTGCTGAAAAAACACCAAAAAAGCTAAGGAAATAAAGCATCGCAAAAAGGGACAGAAAACCACTTGCTTTCGATTCGAAATAACGAAAAATACCATAGCCTCCAAAAACCAGAGCAACAATCTGCACAATAAGAAGAGTATAGGTGCCAAATAGAAGAGATAGAGGAGACAAAAGAATTAAGTAGATATCAAAGTGATCTGCAAGGAGGTTCTCTCTTGTTTGTTTGAAAACTGTACTATCATTCCATTGAAAATGAATATAGTCGTACAACGCATTTGTGTAGGCTCCTAAATCGAGGGCAGAAGTTCGAAAGCAATAATGATTAACCAATGAGACAGACGAGTACAAAACTAAAAAACCGAATAGGATTAAAACTACTTTATCTCTCTTATTCCAAATCATTATTCGCTTTAATTATATTCCCAACTATTGCAGTAAAGCACTTCTATGGGTAGTGATATTCCAATATTTTGTATCTTTTTTTCAACACAACATTGGCTATTGATTAATACCCAAATGTAACGAGATAATCATTCTCAAAAAAAAATCTGTTACTTTTCTTAGATAGTTAGGACTTTATAAAAATAAAACTTATCTTTGCATCCAATATTTTTCGAAATATTAGCGGGCGTGGCGGAATTGGTAGACGCGCTAGACTTAGGATCTAGTGCCGCAAGGTGTGAGAGTTCGAGTCTCTCCGCCCGCACAACACAAAAGGCGTTCCGACAAATCGGGATGCCTTTTTTGTATCAATTATTTTGATATTTTTTTAATACATAAATTCTGAAAACGATGAACATTACAGAAGAAAAAGTAGATGACTTAAACGCCATCATCAAAATCAAATTGACTCCAGAAGATTACACGGGGCAATATGAGAACAAGCTTGCAGAAGCAAGAAAGCAGATGACCGAGCCAGGTTTCAGACCAGGAAAAGTTCCTATGGGAATGGTAAAGAAAAAGTATGGTCAATCTATCCTTGCAGATGAATTGAACAGAATCATCAATGAAAAATTATACAGCCACATTCAAGAAAATAAATTGAATGTATTGGGGAATCCTATCCCTTCTGATGCTCACACAACTTTTGATAAGTGGGAAGCTGGAAGCGATTTTGAGTTTGGATACAAAATTGGTTTAGCTCCAGAATTTGAAGTAAAACCATCGTCAAAAGACAAAGTTACTTTTCATAAAATAAAAGTTGAAAAAGAAACAATTGACAAACAAATAGAAGATTTCCAAAAGAGATATGGTCAGATGAAAGAAGCTGACAAATCTGAAGCAGGAGATATGGTTTTTGGAGAATTTGTTCAGTTGGATGACAAAGACAAAGCTTTGGCGGATGGAATTACTGCTAAATCAACTGTTTCTATCCCAATGATTGAAGATGCAAAAATTCAAAAGAAATTTGTTGGATTACAGAAAGGTGATTCCTTGATTATTGATCCTAAAACTGTATCGAAAGGTGATGCTGACATGGCTGCCATGTTGCACATCAAAAAAGATGAATTGGACAAGGCAACAGGAAACTTCAACTTTACTGTGGAAGAAATAAAAAGATTGGAACCTGCTCCATTGGACCAAGATTTATTCGATAAAATTCACGGAAAAGATACTGTAAAAGACGAAAAGTCATTCAGAGCTAAAATTGAAGAGGAATTGAGTGTTGCTTTTGTAAACGATAGCGAAAGACTATTTCAAAAATCAATTGCAGATCATTTTGTAAAGAAAATGAACATCTCTCTTCCGGATGAATTCTTGAAAGAATGGATTAAAGTTTCGAACGAGAAAGAAGTTTCTATGGAAGAAATAGAAAAAGAATATCCTCAGTACTCTGATCAATTGAAATGGCAATTGATTGAAAACAAAGTGATTCAAGAAAACGACATCAAAGTAGAAGTAGAAGAGGTGAAAGATTACGTAAAAGGAATGTTGGTACAACAATACGCTCAATACGGAATGCCTACTCCAGAAGACGAAGCGTTGGAAGCAAATGCTATGCAAGTGCTACAAAACCAAGATGAAACGAAAAAAATCTTTGATTACTTATACAAAAACAAAGTGTCTGATTACTTCAAGAACAATGTGAAAGTTCAAGAAAAAGAAGTAAACCAAGAAGAGTTTATCAAATTATTTTACGCTCAGTAAATAACCAAGAGAATTACAAAAGCCCGAGATTGACTTCAATCTCGGGCTTTTTTTGTTATATTTAATTTCTAACAACCGAAAACAAACTAATTATGGCTAAGCTAAACGATGAAATAAAAGGAGGGTTTATTGAAATTCTAAAGAAGTTTTTTGCTTCGCTTTTTTCTTCCTCGGAGAAGAAAAAGTAATATCCCAAAACTTTTCGCTTTCTCTTAGATTGTCATTCTGGACTTGATCCAGAATCTCATGTTGTAAAAAAAAGGGATTGTAAAGTCTTACATGAAAATGATCTAAAACTTTAACCTATAAAACAAGGTGTTGAATTAAAAAAGTTAAACCTGTGGTTCAAAAACTATAATTCGAGACATTTTTTCGAACGAAAAATCCTAAAAACTCAATTCTATGTAATTCCGAAACCAAGGAATTTCATTCGCTCAACCCTTCATTTTTATTGTAAATCGAATTTCTGTTTTCATCTGTCATTCCAAACTTGATTTGGAATCTAGTATTTTATTGAGAATTTAGCTCTTAAAGTAAAATTCTAATCCCTTTAATATAAAAGTTAAAAGGAATAAACGATATAATGAAATGTCAAACTTTAGATTCCAAATCAAGTTTGGAATGACACGAACAACTGAAAACTTAACATTAGATTTGGTAACATTTCAGTGAATAAGATTCCGCATCAAGTGCGGAATAACAATCGCATATAGGATTATTATCAGTCATTAGCATTTTCCTAAACCATTCTGTATATTTACTCTCTGAAATTTGTTACACAAAAACTAGCTCAACATAGATATGAAATTACAAAACTATGCCCAAGGGAAATGGGTAAACGGTGAAGGAGAAGGACAAAAATTAGTAAACGCCATCAACGGAGAATTAGTAGCTGAAGCAACCTCAAATGGGTTGGATTTTGGAGACATGATGACCTACGCTCGTGAAGTTGGTTCGCCTGCTTTGCGTAAATTAACCTTCCACGAAAGAGGAAGAATGCTTAAAGCTTTGGCATTTCATTTATTAGAAAAAAAAGAAGAGTTTTATAGAATTAGTGCCTTTACCGGTGCAACAAAAGTAGATTCATGGATTGACATCGAAGGTGGAATTGGAAACTTATTTTCTAATGCATCGCTTAGGAAACAATTCCCAAATGAATCCTTTGCACTTGACGGAGAAATTGCTCCACTTTCAAAAAACGGAACTTTTATCGGACACCATATTCTTACATCAAAACAAGGGGTTGCAATCCATATCAATGCCTTCAACTTTCCGGTGTGGGGAATGCTAGAAAAGATAGCCGTAAATTTACTTGCCGGAGTTCCTGCAATTGTAAAACCTGCAACGGTAACTTCTTATTTGACAGAAGCTGTTGTGAGAGAAATTGTAGCGTCAGGAATATTACCAGAAGGTTCTTTGCAATTAATTTGTGGATCGGCAAGAGGAATTTTGGATCATGTAGAAAGTCAAGATGTAATTACATTTACGGGTTCGGCAAGTACAGGACAAATGCTAAAATCTCACCCACGATTGGTTCAAGAATCTGTACCATTTAATATGGAAGCTGATTCACTAAACTGTTCCGTTTTGGGAGTAGATGCAGTTCCTGGAACTCCAGAATTTGATTTGTTTATTAAAGAAGTACAAAGAGAAATGACTGTGAAAGCCGGACAGAAATGTACCGCAATACGTAGAGTCTTAGTTCCAGAAAAATTAGTTGAAGATGTGCAAATTGCATTAGGACAGAGACTTGCCAAAACAGTGATTGGTGATCCTAGCACAGAAGGTGTAAGAATGGGTGCATTAGCTGGAAAAGAACAAGTAGAGGAAGTTACAACTCAAGTAAATAAACTGGCAGAAACACAAGACATAGTTTTTGGTAGTTTGACGGATTTTGAAGTAACTGGAGCAGACAAAAGCAAAGGAGCTTTCTTATCTCCTATTCTATTTTTAAATGACGATCCATTTAACAAAACTGATTGTCACAACATCGAAGCATTTGGACCAGTATCTACGATAATTCCTTACAAAACAATTGACGAAGCCATAGAACTTGCCAAAATGGGGAAAGGTTCATTGGTTTGCTCAATCGTAACAGCTGACAACCAAATTGCTAAAGAATTTGTGCTCGGGGCTGCCGCAATGCACGGAAGAATACTAGTGCTAAACGCAGATTGTGCCAAAGAAAGTACAGGACACGGTTCACCAATGCCAATGCTAACTCACGGAGGACCTGGAAGAGCTGGAGGTGGCGAAGAAATGGGAGGAATGAGAGGTGTAAAACACTACTTGCAACGAACTGCAATTCAAGGTTCGCCAACAACCTTAACGGCTATTACCAACCAATACCAAACTGGTGGAGAATTTAAATTCGATAACGTGCATCCTTTCAGAAAACACTTTGAAGAACTTGAAATTGGGGAGACTTGGATGACTGCAAAACACACAGTTACTGAAACAGATATCGTGAACTTTGCTAACGTAAGTGGCGATAATTTTTATGCCCACATGGACGTAACTTCTCTTGAAGGAACCATTTTTGAAGAGCGTGTGGCTCACGGATATTTTATCCTTTCCAAAGCTGCCGGATTATTTGTAGACCCTGCAAAAGGACCTGTTTTATTAAACTACGGATTGGAAGAAGCTCGTTTTATAAAACCTGTGTACGTTGGAACTACAATCGGGGTTAAATTCACGGTGAAAGAAAAAATTGAGGGAGAAAAAAGAGAAGAGGAAGACATTGCAAAAGGAATTGTAAAATTCTTGGTAGATGTGTACGATCAAACTGGAGAAACTGTGGCAATTGCTACTATTTTGACAATGGTAAGGAAGATTGATCAGAGTAATTAATATTTGAATTTAGGTTCGAAGGGTGAAGTCACCCTTCGAGTTCTTTTCAATAAATTGAAAACCTCAGGGTTCAGTTTTGTGCAATAAGCTTAGTGGTTTTTCGAAAAAAAAATGAAACAGCCTGTCCCGAGTATTTGGGAAAGCCCAACTTAACTGATGAACTAAATTAACAAGTGTCATCCCAAAATTGATTTGGGATCTAGTGATTTACATTCGCATTGTTTAATGTATAACTTTAGATTCTGGATCAAGTCCAGAATGACAGATGAACAAAAAAATAAAATAACACACACCCAACCCCTCTCAA
>JAHEIE010000074.1 GCA_024639505.1 Crocinitomicaceae bacterium | reverse complement strand
TCTCTTGACAAAATCAGTATATTTGATAAAAAAATTTTTGATGAAAATTACAGAGAAAGAAATTAGAGAATTTATTGAATTGGCGATACAAGAAGACATCAAAGACGGTGATCATTCTTCACTTGCCTGTATTCCAGCAGATGAAACTGGAAAAGCCAAACTTTTGGTAAAGCAAGATGGTATTTTGGCCGGTGTTGAATTGGCTCAATCAATATTTCATTATTTCGATCCTAACTCTGTTTTAGAAATCTTAATGGTCGATGGAGATGCAATGAAAGTAGGAGACATTGCTTTTTACGTTTCGGGGAATACACACGCCATTCTGAAAGCTGAACGATTGGTGCTAAATTGCATGCAAAGAATGAGTGCAGTAGCTACAAAAACTTTTGAAGTTTCTTCATTGATTTCGGATTTACCAACAACTTTGCTCGATACAAGAAAAACAACACCATTGTTACGTTTTTTAGAAAAATGGGCTGTAAGAATTGGAGGAGGAGCGAACCATCGTTTTGGTTTGTACGACATGATTATGCTAAAGGACAATCACATTGATTACGCAGGAGGAATTGAAAAAGCGATTTCAAAAACAAATAATTACCTGAAATCAATAGGCAAAGATTTGAAAATTGAGATTGAAACCAGAAACCTAGATGAAGTAAAACAAGTGCTTGAAATAGGAAACGTGGACCGAATCATGCTGGATAACTTTTCATATGCAGATATAAGGAAAGCTGTAGAATTGATTGGCAATAAATTTGAAACAGAAGCCTCTGGCGGAATCACAATTGAAACCATTAGAAATTATGCAGAATGTGGGGTAGATTTCGTTTCTATAGGTGCTTTGACTCATTCGGTCAAGAATTTAGATTTGAGTTTAAAGGCTGTTAAATAGCTGATTAACTCTGTTTTTTAGTTTAAAAAAACTTTGGAAACTTTTTTTGTGTAAAAAGTTTCCTTCTAAGTTTATTTAAACTACTTTTGTGCCGTGGAAGAACAAAAGATAAAATATTTGAATCAAATTTTAGCACTTTTCATGAAATATGGAATCAAAAGTGTGACAATGGATGATATCGCCAAAGAACTCGGTGTATCCAAAAAAACTTTGTATAAATATTTTAAGGATAAGAATGCAATCGTATCTACTTTGATGAAGATGGATCTAAATAGCGAAATGCAAAAATTGTCATCTCTTACCAATTCCTCTACAAATGCCATTGAAGAAACATTTGCTTTTTCACAAGTGCTGATTGAGAAATTAAAAACAGTGAATCCATCATTGATGTATGATTTGGAAAAATACCATCCTAAAGCATGGAGTTTATTTATTAACCATAAAAGGGTTGATGTTTTTAATTGTATCAGAGCAAACATTGAAAGAGGGATAGACGAAGGTTTTTATGTGTCGATAATTAATGCTGAAGTAGTAGCAAAACTTTACTCCGAAAAAATAGATTTAATTTTTAATCAAGAGATTTTTCCTCTAGGGAAATTCTCTGTTGAAGAAGTATATACAGAAATGATAGAGTATCATTTGCGAGGAATTGTGAATGAAAAAGGAAGACAATATTTAATAGAAAAAAAGAATAAACTAACAATATGAAAAAACCACTCATAATTATAGCTTTAGCTTGTTTAGCAGGATTAAATTCCTCTGCTCAACAATCTTATTCGCTAGAAGAAGCAATAGATTTTGCGACCAAGAACAATGCTTCTTTGAAGAATGCAGTTTTGGGTATAGAAAGCGCCAACCAAAAGGTAAAAGAAACTAGAGCGATAGGTTTGCCTCAGGTATCTGCAGCAGGAGAGTTCCAAAACTTTTTGGATATTCCTATTACTGTTGCACCTGCCAATGCCTTTAATCCTGCTGCTCCGGCAGATGAATTGGTTTCGTTACAATTTGGAACAGAATTCAATGCAAAAGGTTCATTGAACGCCAATCAATTGATATTTAATGGTAGTTATTTAGTAGGTCTTCAAACTTCTAAGAAATTTAAGAAGGTGAGTGAGTTTCAAAAAACTAAAACAATTCAAGATGTAAAAGAAAATGTGATCAAAGCATACTACGGAGCTTTGGTTGCCGAAAAAACAGTGGTTACTTTAACAGAAATAGCAGCTACGGCTCAAACTATATACGACCAAACAAAAGGATTGTTTGACCAAGGTTTAATTGAGGAAGATAATGTTACTCAGCTTTCTTTGAATGTATTGCAAGCAAAAAACTCATTAAACGGAGCAAAAAGACAATGGGATAATACTAAGAATTTATTGAAATTTCAGATGGGAATGGATGTGAATGAATCTATTTCTCTTACTTCTGATTTTGATGCTGTAATTTCTAGTTTGGATGCATCTCAAAGCGAAGTTACTTCAGAAATTAATCAAAACATTGACTTCTTGTTACTGAATCAACAAAGAGAACTGAATGTATTGAATGTAAAATATGAGCAATCACAATATTTACCTTCATTAAATGCCTTTTTTACACATCAACAAAATGCATTAAGAAATGATTTTGATTTGCTGGAGTCTGGTCAGCCATGGTTTCCAACTACAATTTGGGGATTAAATTTGTCTGTTCCTATTTTTTCGAGTGGATCTAGAAGTTCAAAAGTGTCTCAGGCAAAAATTCAATTGAAACAAACCGAAAATAGTTTGTCTCAATTAGAAAAAGGATTATCCATCCAAACTCAATCGGCCAAAACGAATTACGACAATGCGTTTGACACATACACTACAAGCAAAGAAGCAGTTTCTATTTCAAAAAAGATCTACAACAATTATCAAATAAAATTCAAGGAAGGACTAATTACATCATTGGATTTATCACAAATTCAGACTCAATATTTATCTGCACAAACTCAATATATTCAGTCCATGTACAACTTGGTGTCTGCAAAAATTGAATTGGACAAAATCACAAATAAACTATAACAAGAAACCAACAACATTTATAAAACTATAAGTATGAAAATTAAATTTATCGCAATTACTGTATTAGCAAGTTCTTTTCTTGTGGGATGTGGTTCCAAAGAAACTAAAACTCTATTGGGAGAACTATTAAATAAAAAATCAGAGTTTGAATCAAAAATTGCTTCCCTGGAAGACAGTTTGAATAGAGTTGAGGCAAAAATTCTGGAAATGGATTCGACTAGAGAAAACAATTACCCATTGGTTTCTTTGGATACCGTTTCAAACAATTCCATTTCAGAAGATGTAACTTTTCAAGGAAGTGTAGAAGCGGATAAGACTATTATGCTTGGTCCTGAAACTCAAGGAATGGTGAAAGCTATCAACGTAAAAGAAGGACAGTATGTGCATGCAGGAAAAACATTAGCTACCTTGGATTCTGAAATTCTTAATAAAAACATCAAGGAAATTGAGAAATCTCTTGAATTGGCAGAATACTTATTGGAAAAGCAAGAGAATCTTAAAAAACAGGGAATTGGTGCTGAAGCGAATTTTATTCAAGCAAAAAATCAAGTAGAGTCATTAGAATCAAGATTATCTACCCTAAAAACTCAGGCATCAAAGTCGAGAGTGGTTGCACCATTTAGTGGATATGTAGATGAGATTTACACAAAACTTGGCGAAATGGCTTCTCCAGCTATGCCAATGATGCGAATTGTAAACTTGGACAAGGTAAAAGTAAAAGCAGAAGTATCTGAAGCATATTTGATGGATATTGAAGTAGGAAATAAAGTTTCGATGAACTTTCCATCTCTTAACAATAAAGTGATTGAGGCAAAAGTATCGAGCATTGGAAAATATATTAATCCAACAAACAGAACTTTCCCAATTCAAATAGAGGTGAGCAACAAAGACAAAGCAATTATTCCAAATTTGATTGCGGAGGTTACAGTTGAAAAAGATTTTACACAAAATGCTATTATTATTCCTTCTCAAAGTGTATTGACTGATAGCGAGGGATCTAAATATGTGTATGTATACGAAAATGGAATTGCTAAAATGAGAAGTGTGGATGTATTGTACGTAAAAGGAAATAAAACTCAGATTAGTGAAAAATCAGAAGTGAAAGCGGGTCAAACGATCATTACGAAAGGAGCTTCTGCGGTTTCGGACGGACAGAAAGTAACTGAATTGTAATTATAGAACAAACAACTATTATGAACGAAATAAACGAACAAAAGTCGGGCAAACTGAAACAGTTTGGTTTGACTACTTTATCAGTAAATAACAGAAAAACAGTGTTCTTGATTGCTGCATTGATTTTTATTGCAGGATTGTCCGCTTACATATCTATGCCGAAAGAAAGTTTTCCGGAACTTGTAATCCCAGAAATTTATGTAGGAACTCCTTATCCAGGAGGTTCTCCTGAGTTTATTGAGGATAAAATAACTGCGCCATTTGAGAAAGAGTTTAACTCTATCAAAGATGTGAAAGAAATCACATCGACTTCTATTTATGGATATTCTTCTATCAAAATTGAATTTAATTTCAATATTTCTATTGAAGAAGGAAGAAGAAAAGTTCAGGATGCAATTGCTGATGCAAGAGCAAAACCAGAGTTTCCTTCTTTGGATTTTGAACCCACAATACGTGAAGTAGATTTTTCTGAAATGCCGGTGATGAATATAAATCTATCAGGAAATTACACAACCGATGATTTGAAAAAATACGGAGAAGTGTTAGAAGATCAAATCGAAGCTTTGTCAGAAATTAATGCGGTAGACATTCGTGGAATTCAAGAAAAAAAGATCAAAATTGAATTAAAAAAATACGAAGCTGAAGCAATGCAAGTTTCTTTTAATGATGTGATCAACTCGATTCGGTCTGAGAACGTAACAATGCCTGGTGGAGAAATTTTGCTAGGAGGAAAAAATCGTTCTGTAAGAATAGAAGGAGAGTTTCAAGATGTAGAAGAGATAAAGAATATTATTGTAAAAAGCGAGGGTGGAGAAAATGAAATTTACTTGCACGAAATTGCAAACGTTACGTTTGGTGACGCAGATATTTCGTCTTATGCTCGTCAATTTCAGGAGCCTGTAGTAATGCTCGATATCAAAAAACGTAGTGGTGAAAACTTGCTTGAAGCAGCGGATAAAATCAAAAAAATAGTTGCGGAGAGAAAAGGAATTCCAGAAGGTGTAGATGTTAGTATTACAAACGATCAATCTTCGGCAACCAGAGGAATGGTGAGTAACCTAGAGAACTCCATTATTTTTGGAATTATACTAGTTGTACTTGTTTTGATGTTCTTTTTAGGACTTAAAAATGCTTTATTCGTAGGAGTAGCAATTCCATTGTCGATGTTTATGTCATTTATGATTTTGGATTCGATGGGAATTACCTTGAATACTATGGTTTTGTTTTCGCTAGTTCTTGCGCTAGGAATGCTGGTAGATAATGGAATTGTGGTAGTAGAAAACGTATACCGATTGATGGATGAAGGCTATAGCGCTGTGAATGCTGCCAAATATGGAGTGGGAGAGGTAGCTCTTCCAATTATAGCTTCTACAGCTACAACACTTGCTGCTTTTGTACCTCTTGCCATGTGGCCGGGAATTATTGGTGAGTTCATGAAATATTTACCTCTTACTTTGATGATTGTATTAGGATCCTCATTGTTTATTGCTTTGGTAATTAACCCAGTATTTGCAGCAGTATGGATGAGTGTAGAAACGAAAGTTGCCAACAAAAAAAGATTAATGATATTAGCAGGAATCTCTATTGGACTTGGATTGTTGTTTGCAGTTGCTGGAGCAACCTTACTTAGTAATTTACTAGTGGTGGGAGGAGTTTTAACATTCTTAAATCTATTCTTTTTTACTCCAGGAACTAAAAGATTCCAAGAAAATGCTCTTCCAAAACTTGAGAACTTTTATGAAAATTTCTTGAAAAGAGCAATGAAAATCCCAAGAAAAGTTCTTTTTGGAACAATTGGTTTGCTTATTTTCTCTTTTGTTTTAATGGGATTGTTTCCACCTAAAGTATTGTTCTTCCCTGAAAACGAACCTTTATATGTAAATATTTATATTGAAACTCCTATCGGAACAGACATTGAAGTTACAAATCAAATCACTAAAGAGGTAGAAGCGATTATTGATACAACAGTGTATAAAAAGTATAAAAACTACTACAACGAAGTAAGTTTCAAAAATGAAGAAGGAAAAGTAATCAAGGAGAAAAAACCTTTTATTTCTTCTATATTGGCGCAAGTTGGCGAAGGAACTTCTGACCCAGCAAGTGGACAAATGGCAGGAGGAAGTACGCCTCATAAAGCCAGAGTTGCAGTGCAATTTGCCGACTTTGAAGATAGATTTGATTCAACAGGGAAAGCATTGAGTACACAGGCTGTAATGGAGGAATTGAGAGAAGTGCTGAAAGGAAAGTTTACTGCAGATGTGAGTATAGTAATTACTAAAAATCAGAACGGACCACCGCAAGATCCACCAATTAATATCGAAGTGTGGGGACCTGGAGATTATGACGAAACAATAGAAAAGTCACAAGTTATTCTTAAAACATTGACTAATGAAAATGTACAAGGAATAGAGAAATTGAGACTGGATGTGGAAACTGGGAAACCAGAATTATTACTTGAAGTGGATAGAAACAAAGCGATTCGATTCGGTCTTTCCACTCAACAAATTGGTTCTACAATAAGAACTGCTGTATTTGGAAGTGATATTTCTACTTACAAAAAAGGAGATGAAACGTATGACATTAATGTCAGATTGAATAAAGAAAAGAGAAATAACATTGATGAAATTTTGGATCAAAAAATAGCCTTTAGAAATAACAAAGGTCAATTATTGAACATTCCAATACGTTCGGTAATCAAAGATTCGAAGGAAAGATCTACTTACGGTTCAGTGGTAAGAAAAGACTTAAATCAAGTTGTAACTATTTATTCGGATGTTACGTCTGATGCCAATGGAAATGAAGTGGTAGAAATTTTAAAGAAAGACCTAGAGAAATGGATGAAATCATCTGAAGGAAAAGAGTTTAAGGCCGATGGATATTCGTTTGCGTTTACTGGAGGACAAGAGCAACAAGCCGAAGAAATGAGTTTCCTTTCGGGAGCTTTAGGATTCGCAGTTTTCTTGATTCTTTTGGTAATTGTGATGCAGTTTAACTCTTATTCTACACCTACAATTATTCTTACAGCAGTAGTGTTGAGTTTGATAGGAGTATTTTTAGGATTAGTAATCACTCAACATGATTTTATTATCATTATGACAATGATTGGTATCATTTCATTGGCAGGGGTTGTGGTAAATAATGCCATTGTTTTGATTGATTACACCAATTTAATAAGAGAAAGAAAGAAGGAAGAATTGGGGCTGAATGCCGAAGATTGGTTGCCAGATAATTTGGTTGTAGAATCCATTATCGAAGGAGGTAAAACAAGATTGAGACCAGTATTGCTTACTGCAATTACTACTGTTCTTGGATTGTTGCCTTTGGCTATTGGATTAAACATTGATTTTATTGGATTGATGACGAAATATGATGCCAACATCTATTTTGGTGGAGACAACGCAATGTTCTTTGGTCCGATGAGTGAAACAATTATTTATGGATTGACTTTCGCTACATTCCTTACTTTGATTTTTGTTCCTGTAATGTATTACCTACTTTACAGAGTAAAAAGGAGTTTATACGACAAGACCGATTGGAAGAATGAAGGTCTAGAAGAAGAATAAAGTTCATTTTCTTTTAACAGACTGATTAATAAAAAGCAAGAAGCCACTTATGAAAATAAGTGGCTTTTTTGTTTGCTCAGAATCGGATAGAAGTTCAAAAGTTTCTATTATTGTGCTCTCAAATAAAAAATAGAGTAATGAAAAAATTGACAATTATATTTGTATTAGCTTCATTTTTAGCTAATTCACAAGAAAAAGTTAAAGTAGAAACTATACCGATATTAACATTAAAGGAATATACTTTGGAAACAGATAGAATTTCATTTACAGAAATGGAAGAAGGGAAAAGTGTGGTAGTTCTAAGTAAAGAAAAAATTAAAAATACCCCAGCCATAAGCATCAATGAATTACTTGTTCAGGTTGCCGGGGTTGATATTCGCCAAAGAGGAGTAAATGGAGTTCAGGCAGATGCCGGAATAAGAGGAAGTACTTTTGATCAAGTTTTAATTTTGCTGAATGGAGTACGAATGAGTGATCCTCAAACTGGACACCACGCACTGAATATTCCGGTTGACGTAGCTTCGATCGAAAGAATTGAGGTGATAAAAGGAGCCGGAGCAAGAGTGTATGGGCAAAATGCCTTGGCAGGTGTTATCAATATCATTACAAAGATTCCAACAGAATCCTTCCTTTCACAAAAAGTAGTTGCAGGAGATTTCAATTTGTACGATGTGACTGTTTCTGGAGGTTTTAAAGGTAAAAAAGCAAGTCATTTGATTTCTTTGAACAGAAATGCATCGGATGGATACAAGTACAATACGGACTATGAAATCACAAATGCTTTTTATTCGAGTGATGTGAAATTGAAAAGAAAAAACAACCTCAAACAATCCCTTTCTTTTATGGGAGGTTTCACCGAAAAGAAATTTGGAGCAAATGGATTTTATTCTTCACCCGATTTTGTAGATCAGTATGAAGAAACACAAACGAGTGTGGTTTCTGGTAAATATGAAAATCAGTTGACTGAAGTTTTATCCATGAATGCTTCGATTTATTGGAGAAGAAATCAAGACGAATATGTGTTTTTGAGGCAAAATCCAAGTGTTTTTAGAAACATGCATATCAATAATACAGCTGGAGTTAACTTAAACCTGATAAGCAAAAACAAACTTGGGGAAACTGCCTTTGGTATTGATATCAGTGAGGTTTGGATTCAAAGTAATAACCTTGGAAACAGAAACCGTCAGGTGCAAACAGCATTTTTGGAGCATAAATTCTCATTATTGAATCAAAAACTGTTTATCACTCCAGGAGTTCAGGCAAGTTATTTTTCTGATTTTGATGGTGTGTTTTTACCGGGTATTGATGCAAGTTACCGAATCAATAAGA
>JAHEIE010000012.1:29246-42994 GCA_024639505.1 Crocinitomicaceae bacterium | reverse complement strand
AGAGCCATACTCAACTTTGATTTTCGAAGTAGAATTATTAGAAATTAAGAAGAACGAAGAGTAATTCTTAATTTTTTATTTATTTTTAAAAGCACTCCGCAAAAAGCGTGGGTGCTTTTTTTATACCTTTTATTATGACTAAAACGCTAAATTCTATTCTATGCTCAGGATTATTATTCATCGGATGTAGTTCGTACAAATCAACAAAGTTTCAAGAAACTAGTTCTGTGATGGAGCAAAAAATGCCAGTAGGCGACACCATACATTTACCAAGTGGATTGAGTTACAAGGTAATTAAACCTGGATTTGGAAAGACTCCCAAATCAACGAGTCAAGTGCGTGTGCATTACGAAGGAACTCTGAATGACGGAACAGTATTCGATAGCTCAATTCAAAGAGGAAAACCACTTGTTTTTAGATTGAATCAGGTAATTCAGGGATGGCAAGAAGGATTGTTGCTCATGAAAGAAGGAGCTGTTTACGAATTGTATATTCCTGCAAATTTGGGTTACGGATCCCGAGCAGCAGGAAAAATCCCTCCGTTTTCGTCCCTTAATTTTACTGTAGAATTATTAGAAGTTCTATAAAAACCAAAGTCATGGCAAACGAAAAAGATGTAGGTTTTGGTGAAAAATTCAACTCCAAAGAAAAAAGACTCATAAACAAAGATGGTTCGTTCAATGTGGTGAAACAAGGTTCGATAAACAAACTGAGAGACACTTACAGCCATCTGCTAGAGATGTCTTGGAGCAAGTTTATCTTATTTTTGTTTTTGGCTTACTTTAGTTTGAATGTGATTTTTGCCTTGCTCTATTTTATTTTAGGAGCTGAAAATCTCATAGGAGCTGACCGAGGCGGTTTTTTTCTCGATTTTATGAGCTGCCTATATTTTAGTTCTCAAACTTTTACAACTGTAGGTTACGGAACGATTTCACCCAAAGGAATTCCTGTAAATTTCGTAGCATCAATTGAAGCAATGGTAGGATTGCTATCGTTCTCTCTGGCCACTGGTTTACTGTTTGGTCGGTTTTCAAAACCTAATTTGAAACTTGTGTTTAGCGAAAATGCCTTGATTTCTGATTATACCAAAAACAATGGGAAGGGCCTGATGTTTAAATTGGCGAACAAGCGAAATAGCGTTCTTTTGGAAACAAGTATTCAGGTGATTGCAACTTACAATATTTCTGAAAATGGGTCTATAAAAAGAGGATATAGCAGGTTGGAACTAGAGCTTAGCGAAGTAAAAATGTTGCCTTCTCAATGGACAGTAGTTCATCCAATAAATGAAGAGAGTCTGTTCCGTAAATTTACGATTAAAAAATTGATAGATATGAAGTTGGAACTATTGGTTTTGGTAAAATCTGTGGAGGAAACATATAGTCATCCGGTATTTGCAAGAACCTCATACAAAGCCAAGGAGATTATAGAAAATGCCAATTTCAAAAAGACAAATACCATAGGAGCGGACGGAAGTGTTTTAATAGATTTGGATGCCATCAATGAGTATGAATTCACGAATTGATAGGCAGAATAAAAAGTTAAAAACTGGTCGGAAATTTAAAAAATAAATGCCGTACATTTGACAAGCATTTTTGGAGGCAAAAATGCTACTAACACTTATTGAATCGCCTATGCTTTCTTTCGAGAACACTGAAGTAGCTTTTTCTGGTAAATCCAATTCTGAATTGAAATGGGCTCACCGTTTGTTTAAATTGATTGGAAACAATGCACTAATTGCATTTGGAAAAATGGCAACAAATGTTGCACTTGGCTTGCGTTTGCCAATAACTGGAATTATAAAAAAAACAATTTTCAAACAGTTTTGTGGTGGCGAAAACATTGCCGAATGCAAACCAGTAATCAATAAACTGCACGACTATGGTGTGGGTACAATTTTGGATTATTCTTTGGAGGCAAAGGAAGAAGAAGCTGAATTGGAAAAATGCTGTCAAGAGTTAGAAAGAGGAATTGAATTGGCAAAAGTGAGTAAGGAAATTCCCTTCATTGTTTTCAAAACCTCGGGGGTTATTCAGTTCGATTTATTGGAAAAATACAATAACCAACTAGAGAATTACAACGAAGATTATTTGGCTGGAATCGCACGAGTAGAAAGATTGTGCAAAGCTGCTTTTGAGGCAGATACTCCAATTTTAATAGATGCGGAAGAGTCCTGGATTCAAGATTCTATCGATAGAATTTGTGAGGAAATGATGGAGAAATTCAACAAAGAAAAGGCGATTGTTTACAATACGATTCAATTGTACCGTTGGGATAGGTTGCAGTTTTTGAAGGATTCATACCTCAAAGGTGAATCATCAGGATACAAAGTGGGCGTGAAACTTGTGAGAGGTGCCTACATGGAAAAAGAGAGAAAACGAGCTGAAACGAAAGGCTATAAATCTCCAATACAAATTGATAAACCTGCCACTGATAAAGATTATGACCTGGCTGTTGAATATTGTGTAGAGAACAAAATAGCTGTTTGTGTAGGAACGCACAACGAGCAAAGCTCCATGCTAATGGTAAATTTATTGGCAGAAAAACAGCTCGACAAATCTGATTCGGCTTATTATTTTGCACAACTGTTGGGAATGAGTGACCACATTAGTTTCAACTTGTCAAGTCAAGGTTTTAATGTTGCCAAGTACGTTCCTTACGGCCCAGTAAAAGAAGTAATTCCTTATTTGATAAGAAGAGCCGAGGAAAATACATCTGTTGCGGGACAAACTAGCAGAGAATTGTCTTTGATTTCATCCGAGATTAAAAGGAGAAAATTGTTGTCTACAAGTCGTTAATTCACTGAAAGTAATTAACAATCCCCTTTTATTTACTTATCCTTTGAGCGGAATCCAAGCCGTTCATTATCCTTATATTTGTGTGTTATTATCCCAAATTACGCTAGAGTGAGTTGGGTAAAATTTAAACAATAATTATGAAAAGAGTAGCTAGTTTATTGGTAGTTTCTACCTTGATTTTTGCTTGTGTGCCAGCAAAGAAGTACGAAGATTTAAAAGCCAAAAGCGAACAATGTCAGGAAGATTTGGCAAAATTTCAAGCTGAAAACGAAAAGTTTAAAAACGAAAATACCGAGTTGAATCAGTTGCTTACGACCCAAAAGGCAGGGCTTACTGAGATGCAGGAAGAACTCACAAATTCGAAAAGAAAGTTCTTGGAAAAAGAACAGCAATACGACAAACTAAAATCGCTTCACGATGATATCTTGTTGAGATATGACAGATTATTGGCAAATTCATCAAGAGAAAACACAACGTTGACTGCTAAGTTGGATAAAACTCAAAAAGAGCTACAGGCGAAAGAAGATGAGCTAAACAAGCTAGAAAAAACATTGAATGAATTGAAAATTACTCTCGAAAACAAGCAAAGAGCTTTGGAGCTAAGAGAGCAAAGAGTAAAGGAACTAGAGGAACTGATCGCAGAAAAAGACGCAGCAGTGAACGCGTTGAAAGAAAAAGTGTCAAAAGCTTTGTTGGCCTTTGAAAACAAAGGATTGACAGTAATTCAAAAAAATGGAAAAGTGTACGTAAGTTTAGAGGCGAAATTATTGTTTGCTTCAGGAAGTACTAAAGTGGGAACAGAAGGAAAAGTAGCGGTAATTCAATTGGCAAAGGCTTTGGAAGGGGAAGAAGAGTTAGAAATAGTTGTGGAAGGTCACACGGATTCTGATGCTTTGAAATCAAGTGCTCACCCAAAAAATAACTGGGAATTGAGTGTGCTAAGAGCAACTTCTGTCGTAGAAATTATGGTGGATAACAGCGAGGTAAGTCCAAAAATATTGTCTGCTGCAGGAAGAAGTCAATTTAATCCCCTGGGTGAAGACAAAGCGGCTAACCGAAGAATTGAAGTGATTTTGACTCCAAAATTGGATAAATTGTACGATATCATTTCAAAATAATAGCGAATCGTTGAATTTGGCCGAACCAATAACTAATTCTTGGCATTATACTTGCCAAGCTTATACATAAACTATCAAAGCATGAAAAATTTTATTGTCACACTGTTGTCAGCCATCCTCGTTTTGGGAACATTATTCGGACAAGATTCCACCAATAATGGAAACTGGAAATTGTATCCAACACAAAAAGTAGACACGGCTAAAGTGGCTAGCTCTACCGATACCATTTACAAGTTGAAACCATCAGAATTACCGGGAAAGGTAACGATAATAAAAGATTCGAGGATTGATAAAGTTTCTCAAGAAATAGCTGGCGGAGAATCAAAAAAGCCAAAAACAAAGGGATACAGAGTACAGGTTATTTCATCCTCAACAAAATCTACGGTAGATGACGTAAGAAAAAGTATGGTTGCAGCAAATGGGCAACAACAAACCTACATCGACTACAAAGCACCAAACTTTAGGTTGAGAGTAGGGAATTTTAGAACAAGACTGGAGGCAGAAAAATTTCAGTATGAAATAAAGGGTGACTACCCAAATACATTGATTGTTATAGATTTGATTGACTTTCCTGAATTAGATTAAAGATGAAATCAGAAATCAAAAAGAGAAATATAAGAGCTCTTTCACAAGAAGAGTTAATAGCTTTTTTTGAATCGCAGGGTGAAAAAAAATTTAGAGCCAATCAAGTTTTTGATTGGGTATGGAAAAAATCATTCACAGATTTTGACTCCATGAGTAATATCTCGAAGGATACCAGAGAATTACTAAAAAATCATTTTTACTTCAATAAACTTGCCATCGATACTAAGCAGATTAGTAAAGACGGTACCATTAAGTGTGGTTTCAAATTGTATGACGGTAGTATTGTAGAAGGTGTGTTAATTCCCACAAAAAAGAGAATGACTGCTTGTATTTCTTCGCAAGTAGGATGTAGTTTGGCATGTTCGTTTTGTGCTACAGGAAAATTGAAACGAATGAGAAATCTTACCTATGATGAAATATATGATCAGGTGGTAGAGATAAACAATTTGGCCAAAGAAAACTACCAAAAAGGTCTTACAAACATTGTGTACATGGGAATGGGCGAACCACTTCTCAACTATAAAAACACGTTAGAATCGGTAAAGAAAATTACTTCGGATGAAGGATTGGGAATGGCTTCGCGAAGAATTACCGTGTCTACAGCTGGAATCGCCAAAATGATTACAAAGCTAGGAGACGATGGAGTGAAGTTTAATTTGGCTCTTTCACTGCATGCGACAAATGACGAGGCGAGAGATAAAATCATGGAGATTAATCAACAAAATTCGCTGGAGTCTTTGGCAGAAGCATTGAAATATTATTACGAAAAAACGGGAAATATGGTGACCTATGAGTATTGCTTATTCAATGGAGTGAATGATTCGCTAAAGGAGGCACAAGAGCTAGTAAATTTTTGTCAGCATGTTCCTTCCAAAGTAAATTTGATAGAGTACAATCCAATAGAGGGGGGAGAGTTTGAAAAATCTGATCCAAAATCGACTGATAGATTTGCAAATTTCCTAGAAAAAAATGGTGTTCCTGCCAATGTAAGAAGAAGTAGAGGAAAGGACATTGATGCGGCTTGTGGGCAACTCGCCAACAAAAATTAGTTCGTTACTGCAAGTGCTTTAGGTTCCTTGAATACATAATTACGAATGCAATTGTGAAGAAAAGGAAAAATCCGTAAGTAATAAAAACAGGCAACGAAAGTGTAAAAAACAAAAGCGGAATCATACTAATTACTTTTGAACTTAGGTACAAATGAAATCCAGTTTTTTTCATTTGATACATCATAATTGCTCCAAGCAATGACAATATCGAACCTAATACATTGATAGAAAGAATGACAGTTGCATTCTCGATGTTTTCTTGGTTGAACACCTCCATAGATGGAATAACTTGGCTCATTGTTCCTGTTTCGTCTTCGGCAGCCATTGTATACATTTGTTCTAAACCTTTTTCATTTGCAACGATTTGAGCCTCTTTGTCGTAGGTGAGGGCACTGTAAATAGATGAAAGAGAAAAAATTCCACTTACCACAAACGTAATGATACACAGAACGGTAAGAAATGTTGGTCTTTCCTTTTCCATAATCAATGAATCTTGGTCTAAAAAATGTTGGTTTTCCATAAGTTTAAGTTTTTGTGAAATAGAAGAGTGAGTAATTGGATAATCGGTTATAAATTTCTCTTTGTTCTTGCACTCTTTCAGAACAAATATAGAAAATTTACTCGAGTTTGAAACTCAAAAACAGACAAGACAGTATGGATTGGTAATTACAGTGAATTACGAGTTTATCGCAACCAAAAGCTCAAAGAATTCTTCTTTTTTTGCAGATGAAAGTGGAATAGAAGTATTGTCTTTCATGATGATGTATCCACCATCTTTTTTTTCGTAGCGGTCTACACAATTCAGGTTGATTAAATGAGACCGGTGAGACCGATAAAAGGATAAACCGCTTAGCATTTCTTCAAACTCCTTGAGCTTACGCGAAATCATGATTTTTCTTTCTTGAAAATATACCAAAGTGTAGCTACCATCCGATTCGCAACGCGAAATTTCATCGCTATTTACCACATGAACAGTTTCTTGGGTATTCAACACTAATTTTTTTGAGGTTTTGTTTCCTGTCAAATTTTCAATCAAACTTTTTATTTTGAGCTGTTGGTCGCCAGCCGAAAAATGAGTTTTTGCCTTTTCTATAGCAGAATAGAATACTTCGGGCTCAATAGGTTTCACTACATAGTCTAATGCGCTATATTTAAAAGCTTTGATAGCAAACTCTTCGTGAGAGGTTACAAAAATCACTTTGTAATCGCTGTAGGTAAGTCCTTCTAAAATCTCAAACCCATTTCCATCGGGTAGTTGAATGTCAAGAAGAATAAGCTCGGGCTTGGTTTTATTAATAAGAGAAATGGCATTGGTCACATTTTCTGCTTCCCCCACTACTTCAATTCCATTGATATTACTCAATAGTTGAGTGATAAATTCTCTGATACTGTTTCTGTCGTCTACAATTACTGTTTTCATAAGTGCGGGTTTAGTATACGTTTTTTAATGGAAGTAAAAGCTCTACAAGAGTGCCAGAAACCTCTCCAGATTTTATTACATCGGTTGTCACAGAACGAATGTTTCCTTTCAATTCGGTGTTCATTTTTTCTATTCTTTCATTCGTTATATTGGTAGAAAAAGACAAATGGCTGGATTTTCTTTTCTCGTATATTTCATTCACTTTGGCTCTTCCCAACCCATCATCTTTCACGCTAACTTTAAGAAAATCACCTTCTTTTTCAAATCTCAACTCCACCTTTCCTGGTTCGTTTTTTAGTTCAATTCCATGTACGATTGCATTCTCCACAAACGGTTGAATAAGCATTGGAGGAATTTTGTAATCTTCCGGGTTCAATTCGGGAGAGAGATGAATGTTGTACGTAAGTTTTTCTTCGAGTAAGAGTTTTTGAAGGTCTAAATAATGAGTCAGACTCAAGATTTCTTTCTCTAACAAAACTTCTTTTTCTCTCGAACTCTCGAGTATAAAACGCATTAGTTTTGCAAACTTAGAAAGGTAGGTTACAGATTTTTCCTTGTCTTGTTTGTAAATATTCCCTTGAATCGCAGCCAAGGAATTGGCAATAAAATGAGGATTCATTTGGGTTCGCAGTAGCTTTTGTTCGAGCTGAATACTTTCTTGTTCCAGTTTAAGCTTTTCCCTTTCAGATTTCATTTTGTTTTGACGATAAAACAAAAATGACACAAGAGCAACTAACAAAAGTAGGATAGAAATTCCAACAAGAAACCAAGTTAAATATTGGCTTTCCTTCAAGATTAGCTCATTAATTTCGGCTTCTTTTTCTAAGGTTTCTAATTTGTTTTGGGCTTCTACTTCGGATAGCACGCTTTCCATTAATTTATCTCTCTGCAATCGAGCCAAGCTATCCTGAATACTTTTAGAAGCTTCTAGGTAATCGAGTGAGGCAGAAGTTTTGTTCATCGATTTATTAATCAAATAAAGCAACTCTAAAGCATACAAGCGTTGGTCGCCCATTACTGTAGGGTCTTCTTCCACCTCTTTCACTACTTTTATTGCCTGTCGGTATTCTTCTTTTCTGTAATAAATTTCTCCTTTAATCAGTTTCGAATTATTAAATTCAGGAGTGTTATTCGATTCTTTAAAAATCACCATGGCGCTATCCAGATATTGAATTGCCGTTTTAAACTCATCCTTTTTGTTGTTCACCCTAGCCAATGTCATGTAGCTTTGAGCCATCCTGTTTCGTTGGTTTAATTCCCTAAATAGAATCAAGGCATTGATAGAGTTTTGCTCAGCTTTGTCCAATTGATCCAGATCGTAGTGAGTAAACGAAACGGCATTGTAAGATTTTGCAAGCAATAATTTTTCCTTTGCTTTTTTAGAGAAATCCACTGCCTCATTAAAATGTTTCAAGGCAATCTCTTTTTTACCTTTTTGTTTGTGGTACAAAAAACCTAAGTTGTATTCGCATAAAGCCAAACCAGAAATATCGCCAATGGATTTAGCAATTTTTCTCGCCTCTGTAAATTCTAATAATGCTTTTTGTGTATTGTTGCGATTGTCATAGAACTCACCTAGCAATACTTTTGTGGATACCAAGTAGTTTTTAGATTCAATGGATTGTGAAAGCTCAATAGCTTTTTCGATATCTTTTTGCGCTTTTGCTGGCTTTGTAAATCTATTTTGCTGAAAAGAAATAATGAGCAATTGAATCTGAGATTCACTTTGGGCATTGGATTGTGATGTTGCATTGCTAACGCCCAAACACATAATGACAAAAAGTAGAAGGCTCAATTTATTTTTCATGGAAGTAAGTTAATTCAATTTTTTAAAACAATGAAAAGTAGTTTGCTACCTGCATCGTTTTTTACGTCAACAAGTCAATTTCGTTCATAAACCCATTGTTGTCAATAGTTTTTTGGTGGTACTTTCCCAGTCAAAGTTAGACGAAACAAACTCTTTTCCATTTCTTCCAATCTCTTCCCTTTTGGCTTTGTTGTCAAGAAGTTCACACATCATTTTGGCATATTCTTCTTTGTTTTTTCCAATCAAAATAGTTTCGTTATGGGTTGCTTTCAAAGCATTGTTTGCCAGTTTAGAGGTGACACAAGGCATGTTCATCGCCATTGCCTCCAGCAATTTGTTTTGCAATCCAGTACCAATTTGCATCGGAGCTATAAAAATTTCGGCAGAATTGTAGGCATCTCTAATATCGTCCATCCAACCAGAAACCACAATCTTATCATTTTCCAGATTTTTGACTTCTTGGGTAGGACTAGTTCCTGAAATAAGCAAATTGGCTTTGGGATGGCTTTCCCAGACCAGAGGCATTATTTTTTTTGCAATATAAAGGGCCGAAGTCACATTCGGTTGGTACTGCATGTTTCCATTAAATAAAAAGTTGAATTTCTTTTCCAATTTAACACTAGGAGAGAAAAAATCCGTGTCAATTCCATTTGGGATAATAGCTATTTTCTCTCTTGAAGTGTGGTAAATGAGTTCTTGATCTTGAGAAGAAATGATACTATGATGGTCAAAATATTCGAACATGATATTTTCATAAATCTTCAGTCTTTCGGCTTCAATTTCGAGCAGTCTTTTCAAATAAAAAGGAGAAGAAGATATTCTTCGTTCAATTCCCTTGGACAGCACGTCCATAAAGTCTATCGTTTTTGGAATTGTGAATTCATCTTTAGCGTATTCGGCAGCTCTTATGAGTTGACAATAGATGTGATTGGGTTGTATGGCCTTTATTCTTCTGGCTATTTTCTTTTTGACACCCCAGTTGTAAAATAAACCAACCTGAAAGGGTTTTCCTCTAAAAAGTGCCCAAAATAGTCCCAAAAAGGATTGAAAAAAGGAAAGAGAATACACCGAAATAGACTTACAATATTTGTTAAGTTCTTCTAGTTGCTCAGGATATACTTTTTCTCTCGAAATAGAAATCAAATGAATTTCACAGGTTTTAGACATTTCCCTGAGCTGATAATATGCTCTTAATTTATCCCCTTTGTCCAAAGGAAAAGGAAACCGAGAAGTGATAAAAACTACATTTTTCATTTCTCTAAGTTAAGAATGGAATTTATAAATGGCAAAATCTCTTTTTCCAATGCACTGGCACTATATTTTTCATCAATTAATAATTTAGCGTTTTGTCCAATTTTGTTCGCTATATCAGGGTTTGAATTTAGTTCTAAAATAGCTCTTTTAAATTCATCAGTTGTATTCGCAATTATGATGTTTTTATTGGGTGTGGAAGCAATTCCTTCGGCTCCAATTGCAGTAGAAATCACGCACTTACCCAGCGACATGGCTTCAATAATTTTGATTCGCATACCGCTACCATTGAGCAACGGAACCACCATTACATCGTGCTCTTGCATAAAGGATTTTGCGTCAGAAACAAACCCATGTTCTTTTACTTTTTTTGATAAAAAAAGAGTTTTTCCCATTCCTTTTCCGGCCAAATGAAGCGGAGAAGAACAAGATAAATCGTTCCAAATTTGGTGAATAAACCAAGTTACTCCCTCTTTGTTTGGTTTCCAATCCATGGCGCCAATATGAAAGAATGAAAGTTCCTTTTTGTTCTTGTCAACAAAATTCAGGTTGGTATTTTCTACAAAGAATGGGAGGACTTTTGTTTGTATTGGCACAAAGGAAACAATTGATTGTTCTACCTCGGGAGTGATGCAAAATATAGCATCCATTTCCTTCCAAATCTTAATTTCTTCAGACTTTAGTTTTTTGGTAAGAAATTTAAAAATTGGTTTTTTAACTCCTTTGGCTGCTTTCGTATATTGTTCCCACAATTCATGTTCAATGTTGGGCGCATTTAAGATAAGTTTGGCATTCGAATTTGTCTTGGCAATCTCCCAAAGTTGGGCAGAGAAAATACTTTCAAATTGTATTACATCAAATTCATTTTGCTGCAATATTTCTGCAAGTTTTCTGGTGACTTTAGGTGAATGAAATCGGCTAAGATTAAATGATTTACCCGTAAAAAGAGCCTTTATTCCTGCCCAAATTGTTGGTTTGGTGTTTACTTTTACAGCTTCAATTTTATCTTCAGAAATTCCAGCCTCTGCAAAAGCGTTCCTCGACCAAGGGTGTTTGTAGGTACACAAAGTAAAAATAGAAAGGTCAAATTCTGAATGATTCAAATAGAATTGAGTCATTTTTGCCATCTCTAAACAACCACCATCAATCGCAGGATATGCAGGTTTGTGCGTGATTTGAAGAATTTTTTTTGGCATGAATTTAAACTAATTTTTTCCTAACCAAATATAAGTAAACTAAACAATTACCACGGGAAGACAGCCAACAAATCTTGTGATTTATTTGTTCTTGTTTAGGTCGTTCATAGTTCTGTTCAGCCCAATGGTTACAAATGATTGTATGTATTGGATAGATGTGTCAATCAAAAATGGAAGCTCTTTTTGCTCTTGCTTGTCCCAAGTGCCTAGGACGTAGTCTACTTGTTTTCCTTTTGAGAACTCTGCGCCAATTCCAAACCTAAGTCGTGCATATTGTGCAGTTTTTAGAACTTGAATCAAGTGTTTGAGTCCGTTGTGACCGCCATCACTTCCTTTTCCTTTTAACCTAAGTTTGCCAAAAGGCAAAGCAAGATCATCTGTAATAATAAGTGTGTTGGACAATGATACTTTTTCCTCTTGCATCCAGTAATTTACTGCGTTACCGCTTAAATTCATGTAGGTAGAGGGCTTCAGAAGAATGAGCGTTCTTCCTTTGTATTTTATTTTGGCAACGTCTCCATAACGAGAAGTCTCAAAACAAGAACTGGACGACTCAATAAGAGCGTCCAGTACTTTAAATCCTATGTTGTGGCGGGTATTCGCGTATTCTTCACCAATATTTCCCAAGCCTACAATCAGGTACTTCATAATAATCTGAATTATTCAGCAGCAGCTTCTCCTTCAGCAGCAGCTTCTCCTTCACCTTCAGTATCTTCTTCTTCATCCGCAACAGCGTTTCTTGAAGTTTTGATAGATACGGCAACATCTCTCATGTCACCCAATAAAGTTACATTAGGAATTTCGATTTCACCCAAACGGATAGCCATTCCAATTCTCAATTTACTGATGTCCAAAGTAATGAATTCTGGCAAGTCTTTTGCCAAAGCTTTCACTTTCAACTTTCTGTAGTTTTGTCTTAATTTACCCCCGTTCAATACACCTGGTGAGTTTCCTGTTAATCTTACTGGCAATGCAATTGTCACCAATTTATCTTCAGTTACCGCCATTAAATCAAAGTGTGTGATTCTGTCTGTTACTGGGTGAAATTGGATTTCTTTGAAAATCGCTTTGTAAGATTTTCCGTCCATTTCAATTTGGATGAAGTTAACATCTGGTGTAAAAACCAATTTGTTTAATTCAGTCTCTTTTACATGAAAATGAAGGTTTTCTCCGTTCCCGTATAATACTCCTGGTACACGTCCTTCTTTTCTCAAGATTTTCGCATCTTTACTCCCTACGTTCTCTCTAGAAGAACCGCTCAATGATACTGTTTTCATTTGTTTTTTGTTTTTGTTTGTTTTTATTTATTGTACAAAATGAGTACTAATTGACTCATGCTTTTCAACCCTATTTATGACGTCTGCAAATAATTTTGAAACGCTTAATACTTTTATTTTACTCGTGTCTTTGTCTGTTCTTAATGGAATAGAATCCGTCACAATCAGTTCTGTCAATACAGATTCAGCTATTCTTTCGTAAGCCGGTCCCGATAACACTGCATGTGAACACATTGCTCTTACCGATAATGCTCCTTGATTAGCAATCATTTGAGCCGCCTTTACCATAGTTCCTGCCGTATCTATCATGTCATCCATGATGATTACATTTCTTCCTTTCACTTCACCAATCAATGTCATTTCCGACACTTCATTCGCTACTTTTCTTTGTTTGTAACAAATAGCCAAATCAGCATTCAAATACTTAGCGTAATTGTTTGCTCTTTTGGTAGCTCCAGTGTCTGGTGCCACAATAGTAAGGTTTGGAATTTTTTGTTCTTCCAAATAAGGAAGGAAAATAGACGAAGCAAACATGTGATCGATTGGGAATGAGAAGAACCCTTGGATTTGATCAGCATGTAGATCCATGGTCATGATTCGGTGGGCTCCCGCAGCAGCTAGCATTTTAGCTACTAATTTTGCTCCAATCGCAACTCTTGGTCTGTCTTTTCTGTCTTGTCTTGCATATCCATAATAAGGAACTACAGCTATAATTTTAGCTGCTGATGCTCTTTTAGCTGCATCAATCATGATCATAAGTTCCATAATGCTATCTGAACAAACTGTGGGTTGTATGATGTACACTTCTTTTCCTCGCACTGTTTCTTCATAAGATGCTTGGATTTCTCCGTCACTAAAGTTCTGTAACTTTACGTTACCAAGTTTACAGCCTTTGTGGTCTGCAACTTTCTGTGCAAACTCTCTGTGGGCACTTCCTGAAAATAAAATAGTATTGGACATAATTCCTTGCAATGGATTGCAAAATTAAGTATTTAATCGGGAATGCCTTAATTTTTTACTAGAAATTTGTTGGTAAAGTAAAAACTATACTTAAATTTGCATCCGCTTATTTTGAAACGGGCACGAGTTGCCACCTTAAAATACTACCAGAGTGGAAGCCTAAAAAATCACAAATGCCCGAGTGGCGGAACTGGTAGACGCGCACGACTCAAACTCGTGTATCTTTGATGTGCCGGTTCGATTCCGGCCTCGGGTACAAAAAGAAACCTCAACTAACTAATATATAGGAA
>JAHEIE010000012.1:24090-29236 GCA_024639505.1 Crocinitomicaceae bacterium | reverse complement strand
TTTTTATGCGTAATTGCGTATGTTATTGTGTATTTTTTTTGAAAACTACTATTTAAATTTATTATTTTTTTAGGACGACAGAACAGATTCAATTTAATAATTCGATAATATTTCATCAATAGAATAGGTCATATTATTTAAATTGTTTTGAATTGTGCTTAGGGTATAATCCCAATCTTGATAATTATCCCAGCCATTATTGATTGAATTTTGCATATCAGTTAAATAATAACTTAAGTTCGTTACCTCAGAACTTATTGTCTTTTTTTCATCTTGAAGTTCTTCTATTTTTTCATTTAGTTCTTCTTCTAAAAAGAAAAACTCATCTTTAGCTTCTGATATTTCGTTTTCTAAGGATTCGTTCTCTTGTTTTAACATTTCTAATTCGGATTCTAATTGAGAAGAATTACAACTTGTTGTTAAAGCAAAAGATAAGTAGTATAATTGTTTTATATAAAACTGTCATATTTATAGATTTTACCATAATCCAAATATAAAAAAAATAGCTTAGTCATTTAAATAATCAAGAAATATAGAGCAGCACTCTTTTTGACTATATTTATTCCAAAATATTTCTTGGTCTTTCAATAGAGCTTTTTTACATTGTTTACTCCAATTTCTTTAATGGATATAACATTTAGCGATTTGGTTCTGTCGCATTAATTATTTTTCAAACGTATTTCAATAGAATTACACTTCCTTCAGAAAGTTAAATCACTAATAAACAAAGATATAGGTTTTTCAACTTTTATCAAAAATGACAAAAATCAGTCGATTTTAGTTTAATGCGACAGAACCCAGAATCAACTAATCGTTTTCTATCTTATTAAATTAACATGACCAATTATCTCCTTGGATTTTCCTTTTGGGTCTCGATATACTATTCTATAGACAAAGGAACCGGACATTAATGGTTTTCCGATGGGATCTGATCCATCCCAACCTTCGTTAACATCATTAGTTTCAAATATTAATTCTCCCCATCGATTAAAGATTTTGAAATTATAATTTGAATCTATATTAATTACAGGTTTGAATACATCATTCAGCCCATCATCGTTTGGAGTAAAAGAATTGGCAATGTATAAGTTGTATTTCATTTCGTAAAACAACTTGCCTGTAATCGTATCAAAACAACCTGAGTTATTCTCTACAATCAGTCTCGGGTAATAAAATCCTTCAATTGAATATTCAGAATCATAAGTACTAAAAGGTGATACTAACACTCCATTTCCATTATCAAAAGTTGAGAAATTATAATTTATTGAATTATTAGTAAAAGTTACATACGGATAGTAATAGGAAGTATTTATTTCTAATGGTGCAAATAAAGCTGTAGGACTCGGGAAAACATTTATTACATTCGGTTGTGCGAGTGTATCAAAACAACCATAACTGTTCTCTACAATTAATGTTACTGAAAAAACACCAGTACTTTGATAAGTATAAACGGGTGCCACTTGTGTTGAAGTACCTCCATCTCCAAAACTCCAAAAATGATTATAACTTGCATTAGATAAACTCACTAAATCTATTGGGACAGAATCTCCAATACAATAATCCACGTCATTTATCCTAAAATCTGAAACGGGCGAAGGATAAACCTCTATAGTATCAGTAAAGGAAGTATCACATCCATTTGCTCTATATCTTACAGTGATAGCTTTTTCACCTATCGTGTTATATGCTATTCCTGTTGGGTTTGCTCCTGTAAAAGTACTTGGTGTAGCTGTTGGGCCAAAATCCCAATCTATTTGTGTTGTACCATAAAATGCTCCTCCAGCTTGAAAATCAAAAGAATTACCATTTATACATTGATTGCTAGGAGGTGCAAAACTAGGACTCAAAAGAGGATAAATAATTATTTGTTGGTAGAGAGTATCCGGACAAATTGATGTTTTCGACCCCATAACTAACATGACTGTATAAGTTCCAGAATCTGGGAAAGTATAAGATGGATTAGCTAATATAGATGTATCTGCTAAAGTTGTTGGGTCACCAAAATCCCAGTAGTAATCTTTAGAATCTGAACTAGAATCACTAAACTGGATAAAATAATCGACACAATTATTAGCAGAAAAAGAAAAATTAGAATTTGGAGAAACATAAATTTCTATTGAGTCTGTATAGCTTGTATCACATCCATTTGCTCTGTATCTTACGGTTATAGCTTTTTTACCTATCGTATTATATACTATTCCTGTTGGGTTTGCTCCTGTGAAAGTACTTGGTGTAGCTGTTGGACCAAAATCCCATTCTATTTGTGTTGTACCATAAAATGCTCCTCCAGCTTGAAAATCAAAAGAATTACCATTTATACATTGGTTTTGTGGTGCATTAAAATATGGATTCAACAGAGGATACAATGTAACTGCTTGAATTGAAGTGTCTGGACAAATAGAGGTACTTGTTCCTGCGATGAGCATGACGTCATAAGTTCCTGAATCTGGAAAAGTAAAATTAGGATTGGCTAGAGTAGAGGTATCTGAGGTACTTGTTACTAAACCAAAATCCCAAGTGTACAAGTTAGTATTTGAACTTGAGTCAGTAAACTGGATATTGAAATCCAAGCAATTATTATTTGAAAAAACAAAATCAGCAGATGGAGAAATATGAACTTCTACAGAGTCTATAAAAGTTGTGTCACAACCAAAATCTCGATATCTTAAACTCACTGCTTTCTTCCCTATGCTATTGTATACAATGCCAGTAGGGCTCTGAATTGAAGAAGTTGCTGGTGTTGCTCCTGTGCCAAAATCCCAATCTATTTGTGTGGTTGGAAAAAATGCTCCTCCAGCATTAAAATCAAATAAATTAAATTTTAAACATTGATCAACGGGTAAAATATAAGAAGGACTTAAAATAGGATTTATACGTATTTGTAAATAAGATGTATCAGGACATAGAGAAATATTCCCATCTACTGACAACATTACCGTATAAAGTCCAGAATCTGGAAAAGTAAAAATAGGATTAGCTGATGTTGAAGTATCTGTTGTACTTGTTGTTACACCAAAATCCCAATAATATCCTGAATTAAATTGAGAAGAATCATGGAATTGTACATCCATACCAATACAATTATCAATGGAATAAGAAAAATTGGAAACAGGATTGTCATAAATTTCAATCGTATCTGTGTAAGAAGTATCACAACCAAACTCTCTGTATCGAATTGTGACTGGTTTTAATCCGCTTGTGCTATAAACAATTCCGGTTGGGTTTTGATTTGTAGAAGTTGCTGGTGTTGCTCCAGGTCCAAAATCCCACTCTATTAAAGTTCCAGGGAAATTAACTCCTCCGTCCATAAAATCAAAACTATTTCCCGCTAAACATTGGTTTGCTGGTTTGATGAAATAGGGTTGTAAAATTGGATTCAAACTAACTTGCTTATATGAGGTATCTGGACATAAAGATGTATTTCCATCTGCAATAAGTCTTACTGTATAAATACCAGAATCTGGATAATTAAACAAAGGACTTGCCATACTTGAAGTATCTGCTGTACTCGTTGTTACACCAAAATTCCAGTAGTATTTTGTTGCAAATTGAGTAGTATCAATAAATTGTAAAGATAAATCATGGCAATTATTATCTGTATATGCAATATTAGATACTGGGTTGTCATAAACTTCAATAGTATCGGTTTTTGTTATAACACAAGCAAAATCTGTAAAAATTAAGCTAATAGCTTTCTTTCCACTACTATTGAATACAACAGTTGGTGGATTAAGAGTGGTATCCGAATTTGGAGTAGCAGAAGGTCCAAAATCCCAAGAAAATTTTGTTGTAGTGTAATAAATACTACTAGTATCAGCAGCAAAATTAAATACATTGCCTACAAAACATTGATTAGCTGGTAAATTAAATTCTGGTCTTAGTACAGGATAAATTCTTACTTGTTTGTATACGGTATCAGGTGCACAAAGCAGATATTGAGAAGTAACAATTAGTCTTACAGTGTAAACTCCTGTATCTTGGTATTGATAAACTGGATTTTGTAAAGAGGAGGTATCAGAAGTAATTCCTGGAACTCCAAAATCCCATTGGTAAGTACCTGAAAACAAACTAGAGTCAATAAAACTAGTAATTAAATCTACACAAATAACATAATCAATAGTAAAATTGGCAACTGGTAATTCATAAACATGAACTGAATCTACAAAAGTAGTATCACAACCAAAATCTTGATAGCGAATACTAATTGGTTTCATTCCTTGTGTTGTATAAACAACACCTGTTGGGTTTTGATTATTAGAAGTACTAGGTAAAGCAGAAGTACCAAAATCCCAAGTTATTATTGTACTATCATAAAAAGCTCCTCCAGCATTAAAATTAAATAAATTTCCTGTAAAACATTGATTAGCTGGCTTAAGGTAATATGGATTTAAAATTGGTTCAATTATAACTTGTTGATAGGAAGTATCCGGACAAGATAGATTTTGAGATCCAATAATGAGCATCACGGTATATGTTCCCGAATCTGGATATGTGAAAATAGGATTTGTTAAAGTTGAAGTATCTGAGGTAATTCCTGGAACTCCAAAATCCCAATAATAATCTCCAACAAATAAACTTGAATCATGAAATTCAATTGTATAATTAATACAATGGTTATCGGTATAAGAAAAATCAGAAACCGGAGTCTCAAATACTTCTATGGAATCTACAAAAGTAGTATCACAACCAAAATCTCTATATCTAACACTAATTACCTTGACTCCACTCGAGCTATAAACAATCCCAGTTGGATTCCTTAATGAAGAAATCCTTGGAGTAGCTGTACTATCAAAATCCCAAGTTATTGTTGTACTATCATAAAAAGCTCCTCCAGCATTAAAATCAAATGAATTTCCTAGTAAACATTGATCCAATGGGGCTCCGAAAAATGGACTTAAAATTGGTTCAATTATAACTTGTCGAAAGGAAGTATCCGGACAAGATAGATTTTGAGATCCAATAATGAGCATCACGGTATATGTTCCCGAATCTGGATATGTGAAAATAGGATTTGCTAAAGTTGAGGTATCTGAGGTAATTCCTGGAACTCCAAAATCCCAATAATAATCTCCAACAAATAAACTTGAATCATGAAATTCAATTGTATAATTAATACAATGGTTATCGGTATAAGAAAAATCAGAAA
>JAHEIE010000012.1:0-23990 GCA_024639505.1 Crocinitomicaceae bacterium | reverse complement strand
CCGGAGTCTCAAATACTTCTATGGTATCATAAAAAGAAGTATCACAGCCATAATCTTGATACCTCAAACTAATTACCTTTATTCCACTACTGTTAAATACAATTCCTCTTGGATTTGAAGTGGTATCAAACCTAGTCATAGACGTTGGACCAAAATCCCACTCTATTTGTGTGGTTCCAAAAAAAGCTCCTGCTGCATTAAAATCAAAAGAATTCCCCAATAAACATTGATTAGCGGGCTTCACATATGTTGGTGCAATTATAGGATAAATATTTATTTGAAGATCAAAAGTATCTGCACAAGCGGGCGAGTATCGATCGGAATACAAAGTTACCGTGTAAATGCCTGTATCTGGGTAAGTATATTGAGGAGAAAATAACGTTGATGTATCTGCTAGGGTTGAAGTGTCTCCAAAATCCCAAAAGTAAGTGGTTGATGCTGTTCCAATACTAGCATTTACAAAATTTACAGTATAACTATTACAAATAACTCCAGGATTATTAAATGCTGTAGTTGTTGGAAAACAGTTTACGATAATAAATTGAACATCTCTTCTTGTTTCACTTAATAAAATACCATTTCTATATTCTTTTACAGCTACTCCCGTTACAAACCTTCCTAGTCCTGTTGGTGTTCCTGTCAGAAATCCAGTTGAACTATTTAAAGTAAGGGCTGGAGATGAAGTTATTTGATAATTAACATTAAATCCACCACCCCAATTTACAGTTCCAAAAGGAGGAGGATTTGGGTTTGGGGCTGGATTAAAATTAGAGCCTCCAGTATAAGGAGTTACAAACTCATAAACTAAAGAATCTCCATCTAAATCTGTTGCCGAAAAATCAAAATTAATTGGGTCGTTTTTACATAATAAGACAGGTGGGAAATTATCAAATGAAGGACTACTGTTACACAAAGAATCATAAGGTGGAATAAAAGAATGATAAGTATTTCCAGCGTTTCCTGGATTGGTAATATTTAGACTCCCATTATTTCTACAACATCTTTGATAAACAATGTCATATCCAAGAGAATCTGGAATTAGAGTAACAGTATCTTTATAGATTCCTTTTTCTAAGCAAATCCCTGGAGGGACAATTAAACAACTTGATACAGCATTAATTGGAACAAATGATGATCCTGGTAAGGGAACATTTCTTTGAGTTACGAGCGCTCCAGTTGTTCCTTTAAAAATTCCAACTTTTGCAAATGGATCGAATGCCGCACCATTACCCGCGCAATCTCTGTAAAGTGTTAAAGTAATTTCATAAGAATTACCACCCAAACACCTGTAACTCATTTCTCCTCCTACAAGGTGAGCACTATATGTGTTTCCGCTAATTATTAAAGATAAAATTATTAGAAAAAACCACTTCGAAAAAAAGCTTTGTTTCATTTTTTATTCAATTAAATATTAGATCTTAGAATAAAAACTTAATCTAATAGCGTTCTAAATATACTTATATTTTTTAAAATAATTGATAATAACTTTCCCGATTTATCTAGCGAACCCTTTCAGGAATAGAAGAAGGTTCTGTCACATAAATTATTTTTTACTTTTAGACTTTTGGTTCAGTCGTATAAATTAATTTTCAAATGTTTTCCAATAGAATTACACTTCCTTAAAAAAGTTAAATCACTAATAAACAAAGGTATAGGCTCTTAAATTTTTATCAAAAACGATAAAAATCAATAGGTTTTAGTTGAATTCGACAGAACCGTTTGAATTCGTGAATAAGCATTTTAAATAAAGGTCAAAACTGATTGAATATCCTCTTTCAAAAAGTTCGATATTTGCTCGGTCTCGGGTACTTAAATAAATAGCCTCTTGATTTATCCAGAGGCTATTTCTATTTATAACCCTATTGGATTTACAATAGTTCCTTTTATGTTTAAGTAATTTATAGGGAAATTAGGAGTAATTACTTCCTGTTTATAAAGGATTTTGGTGTCCAGAACAACATTACACTTTTTTCTTTTGTTTCGGGAGAATTAGAAAACATCCCTAGTTTTTTCCTAATTTAAGTTTTGTAATTATAAATTCGGGAATCGTACCGCTCAGTTTTGGTAGGCGTTTGTAATATCGTTTAAACAGGTATTAGTCCAATATTATTCCACTTCATCATTATTCAAATCAAATGAAACTTCAATATCTAATTGTGCTTCATGATGAAATAATTGCATTTATTCGAGATTATTTTAACCTAAGAAAATTACAGTTCATTTTTTTAATATTTACTTTCTTAAAATTCAATTTATGAAATATGTAGTGATTAAAAAATAAAAGAGAAGCCATTCGTTTTAAAATATTTAATTTACCTTTATTCCTTAGAATAGACATATGAAACTTTTGCTAAAGACCCTATTACCTATATTCTTGGTAATAAATACGTACAGTCAAAGCTACCAATTATTTGGTGATGCTTTTGGAGTTTCTCCATTTAATGTCTCTTGCCCTTCAGATACGTGTTTTACGTTAACTCCAGACTTGCAGAATAAAAGAGGCGCAGTTTACGGAGATGAATTATTTGACTTAACACGTCCATTTGACGGAACATTTTGTCTTTTTTTAGGAACGAAAGATGCAAATGGGGCAGATGGATTTGCATTTGTATTAAAAGATACGAATGTTTCGTTAATCGGTGGATTAGGAGGGGGACTAGGATATGCTACACTTTCGCCCTCTATAGCAATAGAATTTGACACATGGAATAATGGTGGTGTCGATATACCAGCTGACCACACAAGCCTAAACTTTAATGGTAGTGTAACATCTCCTATCGTACCCTCTATTTCCTTATCCCCAACTAGTGGAAATGTTGAAGACGGGATGTCTCACACGGCAAGAATTGTTTGGACACCTGCCGATACAACTTTATACATGTTTTTTGATAATGTACTGAGATTTTCTCACAAGGTAGATTTAATCAACAGAATATTCGGAGGAAAAACAAAAGTCAATTGGGGTTTTACCTCCTCAACTGGGGGATCTTCCAATCTTCAACAAATTTGCTTTCCTATAAAGCCTGTTTCGTTTTATTTTGATACTATATGTAAAGATAGCTGCCTTGACTTTAATCAAGTTTTGTATGACCCTAATTACAGTTACAGTTGGAGTAATGGAGTATTGGATACGTTTCCTTTGGTTACATTATGTCCTAGCGCAGCTACCACTTACAATTTATACAAGCAAAGTAAATTGACGGGGTTAATTGATACAATCGGATTGTCGATTGATGTTAAAACTAAACCATCTCTGTATTTAGGACAGGATACAATATTGTGTCAGGATTCCACTTTGTTTTTGTCTATCAACAAACCAATGATTAGTTACTTATGGAGTACAGGTGATACCTCACAAACTCTTTTAGTTGATGAAAAAAGCGAATATTGGCTGGAAGTAACAGATTCATTCGGTTGCGTGAATACCGACACAATTTTTGTGGATATTCAAAAAGGGAGGGTAGAGTTAATCGCAGATAGGCAATTTGGTTGTGAACCTCTTTTGGTAAAATTTATGGAAAGAGCAATTGTTTACAACGGATCGGTGACAGGGTATTACTGGGATTTTGGCAATTCAATTAATTCCTTTTTACCACAAGATTCAACCATTTATGCAACTGCAGGGACTTATTCGGTTCGACTATCAGTAGTTTCCGATTTAGGCTGTATATTCGATTCATTATATACGGATTTGATACAGGTATATCCCTATGCAATCGCCAATTTTGATATCGAACCTAGTGTTGGAAAAGAAAATTCTCAAAATTACTTCAATAATTTATCTATAAACTCAACGTCTTGGCTTTGGGAATTTGGAGACGGCTCAACTTCAAGCTTGCAAAATCCAATCAAAGTATTTGCCTCTAGCGGTAAATATTCCATAAAATTAAAAGCTTCAAATGCAGGTGGATGCAACGACAGCTTAGTTAAGGAATTTAATATCGTTAAGTCACCTAGTTTTTATGCACCCAATACATTTACACCGAATTACGATTGGATAAACGATACATGGAGAATTTATGGAGTAGAGTTCGCTTCAGAATACGAGCTTCACATATTTAATCGTTGGGGTGAATTGTTATTTTCTTCATTGGACAAAACCGAAACTTGGGATGGAATTTACAATGGTAAAGTTGTGCCCGAGGGAATTTACAGTTATCGGACTATTCTAAAGTTCGATTCGGATGCTTATGAGTATTTCGGACATATTTTGGTTGGTAGGTGATTTTTTTAATGAGTTAAATATTCATATCGAATGGAAAAACAATTGCTTTTTATTAATCTATCCCCTTTGCCTAATTTTTTTATACTTTATTAATTCCGAACTATTATAATTTTGGCTTTTTGTAACATCAACACTGTACAAATCTCTTTAAAATTATATAATCACTTAAGTTGAGTCTAATAATCGAGTTAGTATTTAATATAGGCAGATTAAAGAAAATACTTCTAATTACTTTGAGTTTAAACGACTATTTATTAAAATGTCTAGGACTCAGCGAATTGAAAAAGACGACAACCTTCTTGTATTATTTACAATAAATAGTTACCTTGACCAATTAATAAGATAATATGAAGTATTTGTTTAAGTTGGTTATAGCTCTTTTTTTGGCTATGAATATTCATGCCCAAAGCTATCAATCTTTCGGTGATGCCTATGGAATATCCTCGTTTAACAATTCCTGCCCTTCAGACACATGTTTTACATTAACACCAGATTTACTTTGGAAAACGGGTGCGGTATATAGTGATGATTTATTTGATTTAACCCGTCCATTTGATGGGACTTTTTGTCTTTTTTTAGGGACTAAGGATGGAACAGGAGCCGATGGTTTTGCATTTGTATTAAAGGACACAAATATCCTGTCAATTGGCCCATCCGGAGGGTCAATAGGATATGGTTCTCTCGCTCCCTCTATCGCAATAGAATTTGACACATGGGATAATGGAGGTGCTGATATACCAGCGGACCACACTAGTTTACATTACAACGGTAATTCAATATTACCAGTAGTGCCTTCTATTTCATTATCATCAAGTGGTGCAAATGTAGAAGATGGTATGTCTCACACAGCCAGAATTGTATGGACGCCTGGTGATACAACTCTATACATGTTTTTTGACAATGTACTTAGATTTTCTCACAAGGTAGACTTAATCAACAGAATATTCGGAGGAAAAACAAAAGTCAATTGGGGTTTTACCTCCTCAACCGGGGGATCTTCCAATCTCCAACAAATTTGTTTTCCTGCAAAGCCCGTTTCAGATTATTATGATACTTTATGTCAAGATAGCTGCCTTGATTTTGACCAAGTTTCATATGACCCTAATTACAGTTACAGTTGGGATAATGGGATACTTGACACACTTCCTTTTGTTAGTTTATGCCCTAGTTCATCTAATACATACAAACTTTTCAAGCAAAGTAAATTAACAAGATTAATTGATACAATTTCAGTTATATTATCCATACAATCAAAACCAGAAATAGTCATGCCGGAAGAATCAGTATTATGTTCTGGATCTTTATTATTAGATGTTCAAATTAATGGCGGATTATCCTATAACTGGAGCAATGGAAGTCAATCTTCTGAAATCAATATTGTCGACACAGGATTTTATTGGGTTCAAGTTGAAACTGCTTTTTGTAGAGTAAGGGAATCAATTAAAATAATTTGTCCTAAATTACCAAATGTTTTTTCACCAAATTCTGATGGGATTAATGATTATTTCTCTCCATTTAAAGACTATTCTTTTTCTGAAGGGAATTTTCAAATTTACAATAGATGGGGTAATATAGTTTTTGAAAGTACTGAAATTTCTTCTATACAACTAGGTTGGGATGGAAAACAAAATGGAAAAACTTCATCAGATGGAGTATATTACTTCACATTCACTTATCGAGATAAGAAATTGGAAGATCCAAAACAAATTGCAGGTAGTTTTCACCTGTTTAAATAAAATAAATAAAAAACAAAAGTTATGAAAAAAATCTATTTTACAATTTTATTATCATCCTTTTTATCTTTTTCATTTTCACAGAATGTACCTGTAGATTTTGAAACGGGAGGAAATGGAGCTGGTTGGACTTGGACTGTATTTGAAAATGATTCAAACCCTCCACTACAAATCATTGCCAATCCTGATCCATCAGGGATAAATACTTCTGCCACAGTTGCGCAATTTATTGCAAAAGCAAATGGAAATCCTTGGGCTGGATGTGAAACAATGCATGGATCCGATATTGGAACATTCTCGATAAACTCTTCTAATTATTTAATTCGAATAATGGTTTGGAAAAGTAAGATTAGTGATGTTGGTATTAAGTTGGTGACAAGCTCTGCAGCTTCTCTTGGGGAAATCAAAGTTTCAAATACATTGATCAATCAATGGGAACAATTGACATTCGATTTTTCTGCACATATTGGAGGTATGACTTATGATCAACTTGTAGTATTTCCAGATTTTACTTCCAGAACACAGGATGACACTATTTATTTTGACAATGTTTTTGGAAGTTCTTTCGTTTTAGGTGTTGATGAAAATGAAGTAGCACCAATCTCAATTTTCCCAAATCCTACAAATGGAATTGTAAACGTTTCATCCAAAAACGAAATAGAAGAAATAGAATTATATGATATGGCAGGAAAGAGATTAAATAAAGTTCAAAAGGTCAATTCAATCGATATCAGTGCTTTCGAAAATGGAGTATATGTTTTGAAAGTAAAGCAAAACGGCTCTGTGACTACTAAAAAAATCGTAAAAAACTGATAAGTTTTAACTACAAATTATGAGAAAAGCTCCTTTTTTAGGAGCTTTTTTTGTTTCTAGAAATAAACAACTACTGTTTTAATTTTATTTCATCAATTAATAATCGGAAAGACTCATTCTTTTTATTGGCTATAAGGAAAGTGATTTCTTCCATAAAATCCCCAGAGAAGTTGGGTTGGTTTAGTTTTCTACCTCTAAAAGAAGGGTATAAATCACTAAGATTAAGAATGATGGTTTCCCATTCGCCCGAAGTAGAAAAGGTAGAAATGTAAGAGAAATAGTCGTTGGCTTTTCCTTTTATCCTAAATTGGTAGTTTTTTTCATCTCCTTTTACTCTTAAAGCTACTTTTTTGTATTTGCCTATTTCAATTGTTTTTGGCCGATATCGCACCGAAGAAAATCCTCCATAATTTTCCAAAGAAATAGTCCCCCAAAACTCTCCGTGGCCTTCTTCGTTTATCTTAAAGTTTCCTTGGGATTTTCCACCCATTACACCATCATCCACAATTTGCCAATTAGATGTGGTAGATTGTTTTGTAAAATCTACTATAAGTGATGTTCCTGCGGCAATTGTCGCCAAAGCAATTCCAAGTACTATCGTTTTTATCATTTCTTTCGCTTTTTACCGAAGGTATGAAATCTTGAAGGAGGATGTGTTGGGATTACTTAAGTTTTACCATTTGTCCTGTAACATTTACTCCAAAGAAAATCTGGTTACCCGAAAAACCTGGAATATACAATTCATTATTGCCATTAGCAGTGTAGGTAACAAATAGCTTTACCGAATTTAAAGCAGCGTTCAATGTGAATTCAAAACCATTAAATCCTTGTCTTTGTAAAATATCTGTACCAATTTGGTAAGTTTTTTGGTTACCAAAGTCTCCTAAAATTCCGCGATAGGTATAGGCTAGTTCTAAATTAATATCAATATCATTGTCATTTAATTCAAATTCAAAGGGACGAAAGAGAAATCCAAACTTGGCAACTAACGGAGATGCATCTTGGCTAGTAGTACTATCCAAAATCCAGTTTTGGTCTCCGACATAGCCCTTCATTAAAAAACCTATTTTTTTAGTAAGAGTAAATTCAGTAGATAATGAAAGTGATTGTCCACTTCTATCCGGGTTGGTAATCGCTAATCCAAATTGCTTCAAATTCTGCATTTCAACATTATTTTTCCCATTGTATGTAAAGAAAAAGTTCATTCTCATGCGGGTGCTTTGAAAAAATAGTCCTAAACTTCCCGATGTATTGGTTGATTCGATTTCTTCATCGGATGTCAAAAGACTAAATAGTTTACCACCTCCATATAAATAGACAGAGTCAACTTTGAATCCCTTTCCAAGTTGATTAAAATAGGTCTTACTTTTTTGGTTAAAATTTGGGTTTGACAATGAACTGTAATCTGTGCCGTCAAATTTTCTATTTCCATTAAATTCTTGTGCAATGGATGAACTAAATAAGCTAAAGCTTATTAGGAAGAATGTTATTCTTTTCATGTTAGATAGTTTTTAGTTATAATCTAAATATAGCAAAAATATGTTAGAAGCCGAATTCAAAGGAAGTGGTAATTGTATTTGGCACTTCTTTACAGGTATATCCTGCAGCAGGTCTTATGAATTATGCCCCAGCCCATTTTAACGTGTTTTACATAGATTCAGCACCCAGCATTTCTTCTGATAGCAGGTTTGAAGTAATTGCCAAAACCGCCACCGCGGGAATGAAAGAAATTTGTACTAGGCTGGAACGGTAGATCTTACCAAATTCCTCGGTAAATGATTCCCAATGAAAAGTGAGTGGCACTGAATGTTTGCACTCCATTTTCCATGAGGTATTCGTGCTGCGAAATTTCAGGAGAATTAAGGACATTGTATGTTCCTTTGAGATAGAATTGCACGAGATGATCTTCGATTGGAACTTGAACTCCCAGCCTCAAGCTAGGACCAAAAATTTCGGCTCCTGGATCGAAACTACTTTGAAAAGTTCCTAATAAAGAACCAAAAGCTCCAAGTCCATGCTCCATACCATAGAAATAAGTAACACCAAAATCAGTTCCGAATCCTAAACCAAATGAATCATACTCTTCCTCATTGAGCATAGAGCTCGCATTGAAGTTGAATAAAAAATTTAAGTTGGCATACAGTATGTGTTTCTCTGATTCCAAATAAATAGGGAAGTGAATATACACTGCTGGAGAAAAAATGAGGTATTTGTAATTCAGAGTCGTATCAAACTCCTCGAAATTACCGGGGTTTGATTTGTAATTGAAATTACCGTTTGTTCTCGACATTTCAGCTCCAAAAGAAAAGATTTCGCCATAATTTTCGAACATGTTATATTGGGAAAATGCACCAAACGATGAAATGAAAAGGCAAAGGATAATGAATAGATTTTTCATGAAAAATTAAGGTTTAAAATTAAAAGCAGTATGCGACTCCAAGATTCAAACGGAAAATATTTAGTTTTTTATAGAAACTGATTGTTTCTTCCATCTTGGCGTCAAACATTCTTTCATAATCTTCATGTTGTTGAGTCCAACTATATGGCATTGCTTTTTTCATGACATAAGTGGGTTGTTTGGTAACTGAAAAAATGGGAATATATAATCCAATTCCAGCATTGACATAAAGCGGCATTTTTTTGAAAAGCATATGTGTATAGCTATATTTTGCACCTAAGTAAGTTACGTTAAGAGTCAAATCATCATCAGTAAATCCACTAAAATCTGTGTTGGCATAATAGCTCTCACGCAACACATTTTGAATACTTTGATTAGTTATTTTGGTATTGTGTTGTCTTAAGTAGATTCCAAAATAGTTGCCTGTTGGTGCGAATCCACTTTTGAGATGAATGTTAATTCCAGCACCAAATGAAAAGGACTGAACTTTCCCAACTCCAGAATCGACTTGAACATAACTTCCCTTTTCCAATCCGGTTGCTCTATTTGCCATAAAGCCACCAAACACTGTAGCGCTTATTCTTGTTTTTAGTTTGTAATTAAGAGAAATTGTGTGCTCTTTGTGAGCAAATTTCACTCTGTTTTTTGGAGAAAAACCTTCGGTGTGTTCATCTGCAATTGTACTGGGAAAATAATTGATATCATACCCAATGGAAAGTTTGTTTTTTGTTGTGAATTGTCCATTAACCAGACTCGGAAGGAAGGCTAAAGTGAGAATAAAATAGAATAGTTTTCTCATTATTTTACAATTTGTTCGAATACATCGTTCAAGAATAATTCGTTGTTTTTTAAATTTGGTTTTGCGTTACTTTCATGCGTTCTTCGGAAAATAATATATCCATTTTCATCTAATATTTTCACATCACTTATATTCACATAGTTTTTAGTAGCAATTGGCAAAAGTGGCCACATTCCTGGAACCATTGTTAGTACACCAGCCAAAGTTATTCTTACAACTAATGGAGTATATCCGGTTTCATCTTTGAATGCAACAAAATTAACGAGCATGATTTTCTTGTAGTTTGTTCGATCGAATACTTCATCTGCTCTATTTTGAGTCAAACTTAGCATTTTGTCCTCGTAGCTTTCACTCATTTCATTTATCCATTCATTTAGGATAAAATTGTCGTTCATTTCATCTACACTGAGTGAGTCAAATAATTCAACTCCCAGGAATTTAAATGCCACGGGGCTTTCTCCAGCAAGTTTGCGAGTAACACGAGATGCCTCGTTTTTAAATTCAAAGGATTCAGATGAATTCACCTTTCCTTTATTGTCTCGCCAAGAGTAATTCACCGAAAGAATTAGAATCGAATCTAAATGTTGTTTTTTAAAAGTTCGTGCTTTTTTGTCTCTTTCTTTCCTTAGCTCTCTTTGTCTACTGAAACTGAGTTCATCAAAATATCTGATTTTATTTTGTTTTTTTACAGAGTCGAATACGGATTCAATCCACTCCGGCTCTGAGTAGTCATAAAACGCGAGCTCCGCATAAGTTTTGCTGTTTTCTAAAGTATCTGAGACTTTTTCTTCGAATAACTTTTTCTTCTTCAGGTATTTTATTTTTTCGATTTTGGTAAGGGCAAGGAACTCAACAGAATCTATTTCTTGAAACTCGGCAGTTTGCTTTTTCGCTTGTTTTGCCAATTCTTGAGAGTCAAATGAAAACTCAGAAAACACAGTGGAATGATTGTGGTACAGATCGAAAACTAAGTCTTCTATATAGACATGAAAGGCTTTGTCATTTAGCTCTAGTAGTTGCTTTACGGCCAAGATAGACATTTCTTTTTTGGTGAATTTATCATAAAACAAATGAAATAAAACCAAGGAATTTCCTTGCCTGTAGCTGTCATTTCTTTCATTTGATATTTTTAGTTCTTTTTGTTTTGCAATTGCATAAAGGGATTTTGCGATGCACTCATCCAAATATTTATTATTTGGAAATTTAGACTTGAGTAGAAATGATTCGTAAACAGCCTTCACAAATTGTCTGTTAAGGATGTTGAGGTATTGATTTTCGAAACGAGCTTTTGTCTGGATATATTTAAATTCCTTCTTATCAAAATATGAAAAAACACCCTCTTTTTCTTCTTTTTTATTTACGTTGGTAATTCTGGTCTTTATGTTCGGATGACTAGACTTGGAATCGTCTCTTTCCGAGTCATCTTCGATAGATGAAAACACATCAGAGAAATCGAAGTAAGAATTTGGGATAACGTAATGCTCCGAATTAAAAATGGTAGCGTCAATTTTTTTCTCATCGAAAGGAAGGTGAGAATACTGCAAAACCATCAACATTTTTTCTGCTTCGGAGGTTGCATATCCAGCTTTTTTGAAAATATCAAAACCACCGTTATCCGATTCTATTTCATGTTCGCGCGAGTGAGCACTCAAAGAGGAAACAGCACTTTCAAAATCTATTCGTCCTCGGTTGTATTCGGCTTTTAATTTCTCTAATTCCAGGAAAGATTCTTTTCCATGTTGAGATAAAAAGTGTTGCATTTCGTGACCAATAACAAAGGCAAGCTGTGCTTCGTTTTCCATTTGTGACAGCAAACCAACTGTTATAAAAATAGACCCATCAGGCATGCAAATGGCATTCACTATATTGGATCGTAGTACATAGAATTTAAACTTGGATTTGAGAGCCTCATTTCCAGATTTCTCTAATAAATTATGAGCAACTTTATTTACATAATTTGTCATTTCATCCCCAAACAATACTTTTCCTCCTGAAAGAAACTGTTGAATGAAATAATTAGAGTTTTCGTAAAACTTAACGAGTTTAGATTTTTCAAATCCATCGAATGTGCTGTCAGTAGCCAGGTTCTTTTTGGTTTTTTCTAAAATGTCAACTGTAAACTCCTTTGGGGTTTCTCCTTCACATTTACTGAGAATATAATCGGTTTCGAAAGTTTGTTGTTGCCCTGTAAGGATACTAGTAAGAATTACAGCAACCAATAACAAGAGTGAGTTTTTAGTCATTAAAAGAGATGTTAGTTGTAATAGAATTGTGCATGATTTACCACTACAGAATCAGTAGCATCGGTCACATTAAAAAAAGTTCCTCCACAGAAATAAAAGGCTTTTCCATCACCAGTTTCATCTAATTTTACATACATTTTTTTTCCTGATTCACAGATGTAAGTTCTGTTTGGATACCTCTTTTTTACAAAAAACCGCATTTTTTTTGAGTCATAATCATTTGTGGTAGTGGTGTAGTAAGCTGATCGGTTTGGATCGATGAAAAAATCACCTTCAAAAACATAGAGGTCTGAATTAAAAATTCTTTCGGTTATGAAATAACTCCCGTTATCCAATGTTGTGAAATCTTGCGAACTCCCGTCACTAAAATTCGCTTTGTTTCTCACCGTAGTTGTTTGGCAAGGAATTGTGTCGTAGGATGTTCCCAGGTCAAACTCGGTAAATTTACGCAACGGCTCTCCGTTGTCTTTGTAGCAACTAATTAGTGTTGCAAAAATAATGAGGGTGTATATTAGTTGTTTCATAAAATCTTAAAATAAATAGCCAAGGCCAATTTTTAAAGCAAAAATAGAAGATCTGCGTGCAGATAAAAGCAAGCCTTGGTCGTACAAGCTGCCAAACTCTTGGTTCTTTCCGTATTCTTGGAATGAGGTTTTTTTGAAAGAGGCATCATAGATCTGCGACATAACAGGAATACACAAATTGAATCCATATTTGAAGTAAAGTGGAACTTTATTCGAAAGCATTGACACAAAATTAAATTGGAACCCAATTACGTCAACCTTGTAATTGATCTGTGTAGATGTTTCATAAAAATCTACTTTTGGGTAGCTCAAAAACTGATAAAACTCGTTATAATCCGTAGGTAAAAAATTATTAGATTGATAAAATATACCAAACGAATTTCCTAATGGAGCGTATGAGTTAGGAAAGAAAAAGTTTAATCCCATACCATAAGATAATTCATTCATGGTGTAATATTTTGTTTGGTGCTTATTGAATCCACCTTTTAATTCAAGACTTACTTTTCTTGCAATTTTGTAATTCACATTTACCTCGCTACCAAGTATCGTACGAATATAATGTGTGGTTAGATTTTGGCCCGAAAAAGGTCCGTGTCCACCCAAGGTTCCGGTGTAATCTATAGTCAGTTTATTACGAAATGATTTCTGAGAGAAACCAAAGCTGCTTGTTAAAAAGCAAATTGTTGTAAGGATGATTAGTTGCTTTCTCATTTTTTTGAAATTTGGGTCATTACATCTTCTACGAACATTCTATCTAAAAATATATTGGGTCTTTGCTTGGGGTTAATTGTTTTTTTGTACACTGTGTTACCTTCTAAATCTTTTACTTCAATCGTTTTAGAAACATCATATTTTGGTGTCACAAATACTCCAACTGCCAACGGTGCAGCTACAAAGCTCATGAGCCCAACAGCTAATATAAAAACGCTTCTACTTTGTTGCTCACTTTTTATTCTTGTATATAAAATATATTTGTATTGGTCATTGAGTGTAGATTCGGAAAAATAATTCGACATGATATCGAATTGTTTTTGGTTCGAAGAGGAGAAGTCATGCTTTTGTTTCCATTTGCTGATGTTCATCTTAGTTTGAACTGACTTTATAGTAGCAGGTTCGCTTCCTGATACAAAAGCTACCGAAGAGTTAGTAGTGTGAGAAATCAAAGAGGTTTCGAGTGTTTTTTTCAATTCTTCATTTTTGAGGGCTTGCTCCTCGTATCTCACAACCCCTCGGAATCGTCTGTCGTCATAAATTCTGTACTCTGGTTCCTCGCAAATAATTGAGTCTATTTCAATTTTACGACTAAGTTTTCCAAACGATTCTTGCTCTGATTTGGCTATTCCAAGAAAGTGTTCCCTGTAGTTTAGTTTTCCATCCAAATTCTCAATTTCTTGAACTCTACTCCAAAACTCATTATCCTTTTTCCAATTTTCAATGGTAGCTTTAATGAAATTATGATCGATTACCTCCTTTTGGTTTTTTTCGATCTCAGCAAGCCTGTCTTTTTGTTCAGCTGTTAGTTCCATAGAGTCTAAATTGTCTCCAGTCAACACCATTTTATCTAGACTATCTTTCATTTTTTTATCGGCCAAATACTGCTGGTATTCTTCGTATTTCTTTAGTTTCCGTTGGTAGTTGATTTTTTCAATTTTGGATAATTTAATATACGCCAACGAATCAATTTCCTGAAACTTCACTTCTTTTACCTCTGGCTCAATTTTCGTGAGAACAGCCTCAGGAATTTCTAGCACCATTGTTTCATTTGAGTCGATAGAAATTTCTTCTGTTTTCTTTTCTTGTTTGTATTCGTTTAAGTCTTCTTTTGCCAAATGAATGAGGTCATACAACAAGTCGTTGGCTAATTTGTTATGTCTTTCTTTGCCGTTTGCCGCAATGTAATTAATGGCCACATACCTAAGTGTTTTTCCGGTGGTATTGACCATTAGCGATTCTATAGCATCTTGGGTTGAAGTGTTATTTCCATTCCCTGAAGTAGAGGATTTAACTCTGTTTTTTGATTTAAAATAAGATGATTTTCTTTTGAAAGTTGAAAAATTAGATTCGGACTTCGTTAAAGCATACAAACTTTGAATGATGCAGTCTTGTAAAAATTCATTTTCTGGATACAGTTGCAACAAGGCATATGATTCATTCATTGCCTTAATATAGTTTTTGTTTTCTACATGGATAAGTTGACTCTCGAATTTGGCGCTCATCGAAAGCTCCTTAAAACTTTCGGGAAAAGAAATAATAAATTTTTTACCGTCCTCAAAATCAATGATTTCCCCTAGCTTTTCAATTCTAGATTCATATAATTTCGACTTTTTTGTTGCTGTTATTTCTTCAACATCTCCCCCTACACTGGTAGCTAGGTTTTCAAAAAAAGAATTAGGTAAATCGCCATATTTGTTATTGAAAAATTCTGGTGTTATTTTTTTATCACCAAAATCCAGTGAGGAAAACTGCATGATCAAAAGCAGATCTAGTGCATCCTCTTGATTGTAAGCTGTTTTTTCGAATAAGTTATAGCCTTCCAAATCATTCTTGGATTCATTTTTTTCAAAATACTCATTGAATTCACTTAGGATATCATACAAACCAAATTTTTGACTTAATGAACCAGTAGTTTTAAGGAACAGACCATATCGTTTCTTCACAATTTCCCGATAGCTAGAAATTTCATGCGAAATGAGAAAAGCAAGTTGAGCCTCACTTTCTACTTTGGCGATGAGTTTCATTGGAACCAAAATAGAACCATCAATCAAGGTTTTAGGCGTTATTTCGTCAGTTTTCCACGCATAACAATGCAATTGAGACTTTAGGGAACCCAAGTTGTTTTCGTCAAGAATTTTATTTTTTATTTGATTGAGATAACTTGAATATTGATCACCAAATAAAATATTGCCTGACCAAAAGAGCGAATACAAATTAGCGCGATACAAATTTCTAAGCGATTCTACTTTTTCTTTTTCTGTTCCTGGTGCTGATAAATGAGCAAAGGATTGAGCCAAGTATTTTTCTTTACTCCATTGATAGATTTCAGGAATTTCGCCTTGTACAGTTGCTGGCGTAAAAGTATAAGAAAGGTCTGAGAGTTCATTTTGAGAAATACCAGTATTGGCAAAAGTCAAAATCGCAAGGGCGCACCAAAGGCGCATTGAAATGATTTTCATAAAGTTCTGTTGAATAGCAAAAATATCGATTTTATGTCGCTCCGACAAGTGAATCTTGGTTTTATACTCAACGTCATGAGTTTGATTTTAGACTGGTGAGATAGAAAAATAGTTTTACCTTTAGATCATGGCAAAGAGAAAAACCATTGAAGGAAATCCACATATCTTATTTGAACAAAAGATAGAGGTTGAAGACATAGAAAAATCTGCAAAAGAATTTTATGATGTTATGGATTCTCGGAGGAGCATTCGCGATTTTTCGGACAAACCTATTCCGAAATCAGTAATAGAAAACATAATTAGAACTTCGTCTACTGCGCCAAGCGGTGCTCACAAGCAACCATGGACATTTTGTGTTGTAGAGTCCAGCAATTTAAAATTAAAAATAAGAACTGCTGCCGAAGAAGAAGAAAGAAAAAGTTACGAAGGCAGAATGAGTGAGGAATGGCTTGAAGATTTAAAACCATTGGGAACAAATCACTTGAAGCCTTTTTTGGAAATTGCTCCTTATTTAATCATTGTTTTCAAAAAACCTTACGATTTGGATTCAGAAGGAAATAAATTTCAAAATTATTATGTGAATGAATCGGTGGGTATAGCTTGTGGAATGCTCATAACAGCCATTCATCAAGCGGGTTTAGTAACTCTTACACATACTCCAAGCCCAATGAATTTCCTTACAAAATTATTGGAGCGCCCAAGCAACGAAAGAGCCTTTTTACTCTTGCCTGTGGGATATCCAGCCAACGAAACGTTTGTTCCGGATATCGAAAGAAAACCATTGGAACAAATTGCTAAATTCTATTAGTTTTTAATTATTTTTTTCTGAAATCGAGTTCCTTTCAAATGAAGGAAATAGATTCCTGAAGGCAAATGAGACATTTGAATTTCCTGCTGAATGTTAGTAGAATCCCATTCCATAACCTTTTTACCGTCTAAAGCAATGAGCTGAAAAACTTTATTGCCTCCCTCGAATGATTGGAGAATTAGTTTGTCTGATACAGGATTTGGATACACCGAAAAGGCATACTTGTTTTCATCCAAATCCAACGAATTAACTAATAAAGAGTCTGAAATTTGTCTGCAACCGTTTGAATCAGTTAAGGCAACTTGATACCATCCATTTTTGTATATGGGTAAAGTTTGTAGGCTGTCTCCAATTAAAGCAGTGTCGTTAAAATACCACTGAATTTCGCTTCCTAGGGATGTGCTTAAAAACCAGGTTGCTGTAATAGTAGGTTTTGAAAAGTGATGTAAATCTAAATTCAAATACTGCATACAGCCCGAAGAATTGATAGAGGAATCAGTGAAGTTTCCTGTTAGTGTGTATCGATTATAGCCAACTAGAATTGTGTCGGTGGGACAAAATGTGAGTTGAAAGGCCAAAGTATCTGCGAGGCATGGAGCAAAATTCCTACCCATATAATTGGAAAAAGCCGTGTTGGAAAATGTGTTATAATTTATTGGATTTCCTGCAATTGGAAACGAATTTAAAGGATTCCAAAATAGGGGTTTAGGAGATTGTAAATAAAGCGAATAAGAGGGGATTCCGTTTGTGCCAGCGGGTGAAAGACTTCCTCTCAATTTGTTTCCGTAATCAAAATGACCATTACCTGCCAAACTTTTCATTCCAATCAAGGTGTTGGTTATTTCATTTCCTACAAAGTTTTGAGAATCGGATGCTGGACTTATATTCATAAAAATTCCGTACAGTTCAGCCCTATTTCGTAAGAATGTATTAAATTTCCCATTGATTCCGTGAGAATTATCTATTACTATGTTTTGACAAATATTCCCTTCAAATAAATTCATGTAGGGATAATTTCCATGAAGAACCATGTCTCCTGCTGAATTAGAAGGAAGGAAAACTCCAGTCCAATATGGATTTAGAGAATAGTTGTAGCTGATAACGTTCCCATTAGAACTAGATTGTAGTAATACTGAATGACGCAAATGTTCAAACTGGTTATTTTCTATCAAACAGTTTCCCGAAGTCGCTTGGAGAACTACACCATATGCTTTTCCACCACTGCCATAATTAAAAGCATTTTTAAAGAAACAATTAGCCACTGTGATATTTGTAGAATTTGAGATGCTGATATGGGAAAAATTACAAGAATCACTACGCACTCCTTTGAAGTGACAATTGGCTGCATAATTCAAATCAAAGTTTTTGGTTTGAGCGCTGGTAGGGTCCAACCTACGAATGCTAAAACACTCGAATCCTACATTTGTAATGGCAGAAATTTTACTGGCTCGTGGAAACAAAGAAGAAGAATATTGCTGACGAAGAGGTTTGTCTAGGTACAACCAATTCCCTGATTTTCTAGTTATTTTTGTAATCTGACCAATGCTGTTGCTGGCCCAACTTGAGGTGATTCGGCCACCATCATTTTCTACTATTTTAATAACATCTCCAATTTGATAAACGTTACCATTCATCACTTCAACAGAATCGGAGCCGAGAGAAAAACCTCCAATTAAAGTATCTTTCGAAGAAGCAATGGAGCCATTTATTCTAAAAAGATGTCCCGAGCCTGATAAATTGTGAGTAAACTGAGTGAGTCGAAACCCTTTTCCTCGGATTAAAATTCCACTAGAAAGAGAAAGTGAGGAGGTAAATAGATAATTTCCTTGAGAAAATTGAATAATTCCGCCACGAGAACCTAAAGCATTTTTAGCAGCATTAAAGGCTGTGGAGTTATCCGAAACCCCTGTACTGTCACCACCAAAATCTGTTATAGAAACAACAGTGTCATACACAGAAATACATGCGCCTGGACTGCTCCAGTCTGTTATTCTGTGATGGGGTATTTGTTGGCCTAGCAGTGTATAAACAAGGAAGCAGACAAACAGAGTGGTGAATAATTTCATGCTGTAAAGTTAACTAATTCCTCTCACAAGCTCTAAGGTTGTTTCATAGGTTTCTTTCCCAAGCATTTTTGCTTTGAGGTAAGCCAAAAAACTCAGAACATAAATATCCTCTCTAAGTGTTGGTTTTTTTTCGACAGAACTGAAAAAGGTGGATTTAAACTCTTCTGTTTGAACCTTGTTTGGTTGATTGTAGCTTATTTTTAGATAGTTGAGATAAGTTAAAGCGCGTTGGTCGTGTTTTAAATACTCGGTATGTTTGTTCAGGAAACTTTCTAATCTGCTGTCAACATAATCTAGATTTTCTAATTCTATGTGAGTAAGAATTTCTATCAGATTTTTGTTCATGAGCCAATTCACGCCCATTTTTTTTATGTACCAAGCATCGCTCGCATTCAATTGGCTGTATATTCCAGTTACTTTTTTGTAGTTTTTTTGATGGAAAAAAATCATTGAGCCAACTACCATGGCATCCAATTGATCTTTGGAAGAATCCGCTTTTGAGCCCAAAGCATCTTCAATAATTTCCTGTGCCTTTGTGTTGTTTCCAAGGTAATTTGTGTTGAGAGCTTTGAGTACCAAAATTTTAGTTTCAAATACTTTTTGGTAACTTTTGTTTGACGAAAGTAGCGTTTCCATTTTAGATAAAAATAGATTACTTTCTTCAAATCTTTTTTCTCGAAACATCACATTGGAGATAAAATAAAGCAGCTTGATATGAAAGAATATATAGCGGTTTAGTTCTTCCTCTTTTTGGGTGATATAATTGTAACGCTCTAAAACAAAAGGAACTACCAAGTGATATTCTTTGGTGATATTGGCATTCGCAGCAATAATTTGCACCAATTGATACAAGGTTTTGAAGTTGTTTCCTGATTTTTCGGAGATATTAAATCGACTAAATACATCCTTCAAAATTTCTTCCAGATTTGGTTCTATTCCCTTTTGATGGTAGGTAACAAAAGTTTCTTTTACAATGGCATAAGCCATATTTAAGTTGGACTCTTCAATCATCAAAATTCGGTTTTTCTCCAATTTATTAATGATTTCTTCCAGTTCAGATTCAGGATTGTAATGAGAAAACTGAATCAAAAGATTGTAGATCTCATTGAGCGATTCTGAGTCGTTTTCTTCAATTGCTTTTTCTTCGGCTTTGAATAATATTTTAAAACCAGATGAGTAGTTTTTACTTTCAATCAAATGTTTTCCTGCCAATATGAGTTGTGTAATTTCAAGAAGGCGTTCTTCCTCTAAATTAAATCGTTCGATAGCAATGAATTGAATAAGTTCATCAAATAACCTTTTCCTCAATTGATGATAAGCCACTTTGTTTTCTTTGCCGTATATTTTTTTCGGAAACTCTTTGGGACTAATTTTTTTATCCAGAATTAGCTTGTAGAGCACCGCTTTTTTCGAGATTTTATTTTTGCCGCTTTTCTTCACGAAATTGAAAAACTTGGCTTGTTCCTCTTTGCTTAATTTATGTATGATGTCGGTAAGAGGAATCATGGCTTAGATTATTTTCCAACCCAAACTGGCCGAAACCAATATTGGACTATATTCAAATTCGTTAAGATCAAGCGTGTCAAGATCTTCTTGGATAACTATGTTTTAACTTACCGAGAGCAATGAAATGGCGAAGGTTAGTTTGTACAAAAATGTCTCGATAATCTGAATTTACAAAATATATTAAGATTTCTTTAATCGAAACAAAGAACAATGTTTGTTTTTTGCAATGGGATAGAATTGTTTGTCTAGTTCTTCATTTTTATTCAGAATGCAAGAATCAGTTTGGGATTGGATGTCTCCCAAAACAAAAAAATAAACTTCTCCTAACTTATCTTGGTTGATGTACGAAGATTTGTTTATACAATCGAAACTGTTGGTAGACATGTGTTTGTACAATTCATCGCCCAAATTGCCCCAATTCCATTCGGTAGCAAAATAATCGTTTACGGCCTCATAGTTGTCTAAAATAACAAGAGGTTTTGATATTCCTAAATAATTAGAAAAATGCCCTTTCATCCAGTCATCAGAATAATTCAGAGGAATAACAACATTGTTTTCTTCGATGTACTCTTCCATTTCATAACAGTTTTCAGCCACCTCGTTGAAGTTTTTGATGCAATGAGAATAATAATCGACTAGCTGATAGTGAGCAAACAGCAATACAACAACAGCAGGAATTACAAGTTTGTTAGAAATTTGCTGGATACCGATCCAAACCATAAGGAAAAGATAAAAGACCAAAGCAACTCGTGTATTTATAAACCCACCCAGACTATTAGAATCGGGAAGAATAAAATAGGCTATAAACAGCACGAGAGACAATATCAACCAACTGTCTTTGTGAAGATTAGATTTACTCCATTTTTTCTTTTTTGAGCGAATAACCAAGAAAAGTAAATAAATGATAACACATCCAACAAGCGCTAAAAATATTCTCTCGCGGCTTTTGCTATAAGAAATAATAGGGTTGAGAGTAAAGATGTCTTCTGTCAATTTAAAGAATGAACTATGCACCGAATTGTGTGCCGCTGGTCGAGAGGTAAAATAAAAGATGAACAACCCCAATGACATACTACTGGATAGAAAAAACTCTGTGAGTTTTCTGGTGGCAGAAATAGGTAAGTCCGACAGGAAAAAGGAAAATAATATGCGAGTAGAAACAACAAGAATTAATACCGCAAACACAAATACATGAGAAAAGAATGCCAATGTAAAAAGGAGAAAGAGAGTGATTAACTCCCCTAAATTCAATTTTTTATGTTCTTTTTTCATCCAATAGTATAGTCCCCACATTAGAAAAACCAGACCTAATGAAAAGTTGTAAAACCCAAGGGCAAACACAAACGAAAAAACAAATGGAAAACCGAGGTAAGAAAGCCATATCCCATTTGGATTCTGAATCAAAATAAGTTTTCTAAAAAAGTAAGAAAACCCAACTACATAGAAAATTAGAACAATTTTTTCGGCAACAAAAGCGGGCAACAAGAGCAAAAGTAAACTTAGAAAAGCATGCCCTGTTAAGTTGGGATTGGGCGAGGAAGTAAGCGAATAGAACTGAGAGATAAAATTGTTCTCAGAAAACAATTCGAGGATTAGATTAGCGTTATACAAATGTGCTGGTCCGTCCAAAGATGGTACAAATGTAACACCCAAAAAAGGAGTAATAGAGAGAATAACTGCTAAGCCAAAAAGATATTTCTCTTTGAAACCCCCAAGCTTATTTAAACGTTCGATTGCTCTCATACAAGCTTAATGTCCCTAAGGTTTAATTGAAGTTTTGTGTTCCCGTTCCAAGTATTTTCTTCGATCACAAACACCACATCGAAGTATTGATTGTTATTTATTTTTTCGAAAAAATCACCCAAACCAAAACCTATGCAATCAAATAGTTGGGTTGGTTTTTCTTTTTGATAAACAGATAATTTGAGGTGAGTGTCGCCCACTATCTTTGCGTATTTTGACTTTACATTTTTTGCAACAAATACAGGATGCATATTTTGAGGACCAAAAGGTGCAAACTGCTTAATGATTCGATAAAACTTGGGAAACTGCTCGCCTTTTGCTGGTATCAATGCCTCAAGGGAAATTTCCAAATCAATTTTAATCTCAGGAACCAATTGATCTTCCGTAATGGTTGCTGATACAACTTGGTCAAATTTTTCTCTAAACGCATCAATGTTTTCGATAGGCATTGTCATTCCGGCTGCATACATGTGACCGCCAAACTGAGTTAGTAAATCAGAACATTCATCAATTGCATTGTACACATCAAATCCTTGAACTGAACGGGCAGAGCCTGCCGCTTTTCCGTTACTTTCTGTAAGAATAATAGTAGGTTTGTAATGTGTTTCGATTACTCTCGAAGCCACAATTCCAATCACTCCTTTGTGCCAACTTTCATTGTACAAAACCGTAGATTTTGCATTCAAAAAAGTTTCATTCTCTTCAATTTGCTTCAGCGCTTCTTCCGTTATAGATTTATCAAAGTTTTTCCTTTGTTTGTTTTCACTTTCAATAAATTCTCCAAGTTCTTTGGCAGCTCCATCTTCTTCCGAAACCAAAAGTTTTACAGCATTCATCCCAGATTTCATTCTTCCTGCAGCATTAATTCTTGGCCCAACAATAAACACTACATCTGTTATGTTTAAGTCTCTTTTTAATGCAGAAAGTTTCAGAATTTCTGCAATTCCTTTTCTTGGACTGTGGTTTATTTTTTTGAGTCCAAAATGAGCTAAAACTCTATTTTCTCCTGTTACAGGAACAATATCCGACCCAATACTCACGACCAATAAATCAAAATATTCTTCTAAATCGTTAAAATCAAACCCTAATTCTTGGTTCAATGCCTGAACTAGTTTAAATCCAACTCCACATCCACACAATTCATCGTAAGGATAGCTGCAATCCTTGCGTTTTGGGTCGAGGACAGCCACAGCTTTCGGAATCTCATCACCTGGTCGGTGGTGATCACAAATAATAAAATCAACTCCTTTTTCTTTGGCGTAATCTACTTTTTCTATTGCTTTTATTCCGCAATCAAGCGCAATTATCAAAGAGAAATCATTGTCGGCAGCATAATCTATCCCCTGAATCGAAACTCCGTAGCCTTCAGTGTATCTATCTGGAATGTAAAATTCTACATTTTTGTAATGCTTAATCAAAAACGTATACATCAAGGAAACGGCAGTTGTTCCATCTACATCATAATCTCCGTATACTAATATTTTTTCTTCTTTCTCAAAGGCTCGTAAAACTCTTTTCACAGCTTTGTCCATGTCTTTCATCAAGAATGGATCGTGAATGTGTTCGAGCTGAGGGCGAAAGAATGTTTGAGCGTCCTCAAATGTATGGATACCACGCAGGTGAAGTAGTTCAACTAATTCTGCGCTCAATCCCAATTTTTCTTCTAATTCCTTGGTAGATTTTTCAGATTTTGGGGAGTATGTCCAGCGTTTTTGTTGCATAGGTAAATAGTTCCCCTATTGAGAGGGGTTGGGTGTGTGTTATTTTATTTTTTTGTTCATCTGTCATTCTGGACTTGATCCAGAATCTAAAGTTATACATTAAACAATGCGAATGTAAATCACTAGATCCCAAATCAAGTTTGAGATGACACTTGTTAATTTGGTTCATCAGTTAAGTTGGGCTTTCCCAAATACTCGGGACAGGCTGTTTCATTTTTTTTCGAAAAACCACTAAGCT
>JAHEIE010000070.1 GCA_024639505.1 Crocinitomicaceae bacterium | reverse complement strand
AAACTGAAAAATTAGTTTCTTTTGAAGGAGATAAGAGAGAATATAACTTAATTAAGTTCCAGAAAACGAATCAAAGTACTTGTATTAACTTGAAGCCATTGGTTAAAGTTGGTGAAAAAGTTAAAAAAGGTCAGATCTTATCTGAAGGATATGCAACTCAAAAAGGTGAATTGGCAATTGGTCAAAACTTGAAAGTAGCATTTATGCCATGGAAGGGTTACAACTTTGAGGATGCAATTGTAATTTCTGAAAGAGTTGTGAGAGATGATATATTCACTTCACTTCACATTGATGAATATACAATGGATGTGAGAGACACTAAACGTGGATTAGAAGAGCTTACCTCTGATATTCCTAACGTAAGTGAAGAAGCAACTAAGAACCTAGATGAAAACGGAATCATTAGAGAAGGTGCTGAAGTAAAAGAAGGTGATATTTTGATTGGTAAGATTACTCCAAAAGGAGAATCTGATCCTTCACCAGAAGAAAAATTATTGAGAGCAATCTTTGGTGACAAAGCTGGAGACGTAAAAGATGCTTCATTGAAAGCTTCACCATCATTGAGAGGTGTTGTTGTGAATAAGAAATTATTCTCTAGAGCAGTAAAAGACAGAAAATCTAGAGCTGCAGATAAAGCATTGTTGTTAGAAGTGGAAGCTGAATACAACAAAGATTACGCTTCATTGAAGAATGTATTGATAGAAAAGTTATTGAAATTAATTGACACGAATAAGAGTGCAGGAATTTTCAATAATTATAAAGAAGAAGTAATCAAGAAAGGGATTAAGATTACGGCTAAGAATTTGGAGAAAATTGACTTTACTATTATTAGTTCAGAAAATTGGACTTCAGATGCTGAAATCAATGCAAACATTGCAACGTTACTTCATAACTTTAGTATTAAAGCCAACGATTTACTGGGTGCATTCAAGAGAAAACAATTTAAAGTAACTGTTGGTGATGAATTACCAAATGGAATCGTAAAACTTGCAAAAGTTTACATTGCCAAGAAAAGAAAGCTTAAAGTTGGAGATAAGATGGCGGGTCGTCACGGAAACAAAGGAATAGTATCAAGAATCGTTAGAGACGAAGATATGCCATTCTTGGATGACGGAACACCAGTAGATATTGTATTAAACCCACTTGGGGTACCATCAAGGATGAACTTAGGACAGATTTATGAAACTGTATTAGGATGGGCTGGAGAACAACTTGGAAAGAAGTTTGCAACGCCAATTTTTGATGGAGCTACAATTGATCAAATAAACGGATACACAGATGAAGCAGGAGTTCCAAGATTTGGAAAAACTTACTTGTATGATGGTGGATCTGGAGAAAGATTTGACCAACCAGCTACTGTAGGAATCATTTACATGTTGAAACTAAGTCACATGGTTGACGATAAGATGCATGCTAGATCTATTGGACCATACTCATTGATTACGCAACAACCTCTTGGAGGTAAAGCGCAGTTTGGTGGACAAAGATTTGGAGAAATGGAGGTTTGGGCTCTTGAAGCATTTGGAGCTGCTCATATTTTGAGAGAAATATTAACAGTAAAATCTGATGATGTTTACGGAAGAATGAAAACGTATGAAGCTATCGTTAAAGGTGACAACATACCTGAGCCAGGAATTCCAGAATCATTCAACGTATTGTTGCATGAGTTGAAAGGATTAGGATTGACCCTTACTTTAGATTAATTTTTATTACACATTTTAAAATAACTGTAACCTATGTCATACAGGAAAAATAACCAACAAGAACCTCAAAAGTTCAATAAAATAACCATTAGTCTATCTTCTCCAGAAACTATTTTGGAGAGTTCGCATGGTGAAGTACTGAAGCCAGAAACAATTAATTACAGAACATATAAACCAGAAAGAGATGGTTTGTTTTGTGAAAGAATTTTTGGTCCAGTAAAGGATTACGAATGTTACTGTGGAAAATACAAAAGAATTAGATACAAAGGAATTGTATGTGATAGATGTGGAGTAGAAGTAACAGAGAAAAAAGTGAGAAGAACAAGGACTGGACACATTCAATTAGTAGTGCCAGTAGCTCACATCTGGTATTTCAAATCGTTACCAAATAAAATTGGATACCTTTTGGGATTACCAACAAAAAAATTGAACCAAATTATCTATTACGAAAGATATGTGGTAATTCAGGCTGCGGGAACAATCAATGCAGAAGGAGAACCAGTTCAATTTATGGATTTCCTTACGGAAGAGGAATACTTAGATATCCTTGAAAAACAACCAAAGGAAAGTTTACATTTAGATGATACTGATCCAAATAAATTTATTGCAAAAATGGGAGCTGAAGCTCTTTACGATTTATTAAAAGGATTGGATTTGGATGAATTGTCTTACAACCTAAGACATCAAGCAAATACTGAAACATCACAACAAAGAAAGGCCGAGGCCCTAAAAAGATTGCAAGTTGTAGAAGGAATGAGAAATTCTGTGAACAAAGCAGTTGAAAACAGACCTGAATGGATGATCGTAAAAGTTGTTCCAGTAATTCCACCAGAATTGAGACCATTGGTTCCATTGGATGGAGGAAGATTTGCAACATCAGATTTGAATGATTTGTATAGAAGAGTTATTATCAGAAACAATCGATTGAAAAGGTTGATAGAGATAAAAGCTCCAGAGGTAATTTTGAGAAATGAGAAGAGAATGTTGCAGGAATCTGTAGATTCATTGTTCGATAACTCAAGAAAATCGAGTGCAGTAAAAGCAGACGGAAATAGACCATTGAAGTCACTTTCTGATTCCTTGAAAGGTAAATCTGGACGTTTCAGACAAAACTTACTTGGAAAAAGGGTAGATTATTCTGCACGTTCTGTAATTGTTGTAGGACCAAGTTTGAAATTGCACGAATGTGGAATTCCAAAAGATATGGCGGCTGAGCTTTACAAGCCTTTTGTAATCAGAAAAATGATTGAAAGAGGAATTGTAAAAACTGTAAAATCTGCAAAGAAAATAGTAGATTCTAAAGATCCAGTTGTTTGGGATATCTTGGAAAATGTATTGAAAAACCACCCAGTTCTTTTGAACAGGGCACCAACTCTTCACAGACTTGGTATTCAAGCTTTCCAACCTAAATTAATAGAAGGAAAAGCAATTAGACTTCACCCACTGGTTTGTACAGCATTTAATGCCGATTTTGATGGGGATCAAATGGCGGTTCACTTGCCACTTTCGAATGCGGCAATTCTTGAAGCGCAGTTATTGATGCTTGCATCTCACAATATTTTGAATCCTGCCAATGGAGCACCTATTACGGTACCATCTCAGGATATGGTATTGGGTCTTTATTACATTACAAAGCAAAAAAGATCGACAGAAGAAGAAATAGTAAAAGGAGAAGATAAAATATTTTATTCTCCTGAGGAAGTAGTGATTGCATACAATGAAAAGAAATTGGACTTGCACGCAACTATCAAGGTAAGAACGCATGACATGGAAAAAGGTCAAGCTGTTACTAAATTGATAGAAACTACTTGTGGAAGAGTATTATTTAATGATTTAGTACCAAAAGAGGTAGGATACATAAATGATGTATTGACAAAAAAATCATTGAGAGATATTATTGGAAGAGTATTAAAGATTTGCGGAGTTTCTCAAACTGCAGATTTCTTGGATCAAATTAAGGAAATGGGATACACAAATGCCTTTAAAGGTGGTTTATCGTTCAACCTTGATGATATTATCATTCCAGTAGAAAAAGATATCTTGGTAAACAAAGCTCAGGATGAAGTAACTGATGTAATGGAAAATTACAACATGGGACTTATTACAAACAATGAGCGTTACAACCAAATTATTGATATCTGGACGCATACAAACTCAAGGTTGACGCACATTTTGATGGATCAATTGAAGAATGACATGCAAGGATTCAACTCAATTTATATGATGTTTGATTCTGGGGCAAGGGGTTCTAAAGAGCAAATTCGTCAGTTGTCAGGAATGAGGGGATTAATGGCTAAGCCGCAAAAATCTGGGGCAACAAGTCAACAAATTATTGAAAACCCTATTCTTTCTAACTTTAAGGAAGGACTTTCTGTACTTGAGTACTTTATATCTACACACGGTGCTCGTAAAGGTCTTGCCGATACAGCCTTGAAAACAGCCGATGCAGGTTATTTGACAAGAAGACTTGTAGATGTATCTCAAGATGTTATTATCAACGATGAAGATTGTGGAACTCTAAGAGGGATAAATGTTACTTCATTGAAGAAAAATGATGAAGAAATAGAATCTTTGTACAATAGAATTGTTGGTAGAGTAAGTGTATTTACATTAAAACACCCAAAAACTGAAGAAGTTCTTGTTTTAGAAGGAGACGAAATTACTGAAGAAGCTGCAACAGTAATTGTTGAGTCGGATATCGATGAAGTAGAAGTAAGATCAGTATTGACGTGTGAATTGAAAAGAGGAGTTTGTGCCAAATGTTACGGACGAAATTTATCAACTTCAAGAATGGTGAAAGTAGGAGAAACTGTTGGTGTAATAGCTGCACAGTCTATTGGTGAGCCAGGAACACAGTTGACATTGAGAACTTTCCACGTAGGGGGTACAGCTTCTAACATTGCTGATGAAAATAGCTTGCAAGCAAAGTACGAAGGTAAATTGGATATCGATGAGTTGAAAACAATCGAAACTAAGGACAAAGATGGAAACGAACTGACAGTAGTAATTGGAAGATCGGCAGAAATGAAAATTCTTGACCCAAAAACTGGTATAACTTTAGCTACAAATAATATTCCATACGGTTCTTTCTTGAAGACTCCAAACGGAAGCAAAGTTTCAAAAGGAGACGTAATTTGTACGTGGGATCCATATAACGCGGTAATCGTTTCGGAATCTAAAGGTTCTATTTCATTCGAGAACATTGAAGAAGGAATAACTTTTAGAGAAGAAGTAGATGAGCAAACAGGATTTGCCGATAAGGTAATTACTGATTCTAAGGACAAGAAGAAGATTCCGGTAATTAGAATTATGGACTCTAAAAAGAACGTGATCAAGAGTTATAACATTCCAGTAGGAGCGATTATAAATGTAGATGACAATGAAAAAATAGAAGCAGGACGTATTCTTGTGAAAATCCCGAGAGTTTCTGGTAAAACAGGAGATATCACAGGAGGTCTGCCAAGAATAACAGAGCTATTTGAAGCACGTAACCCTTCTAACCCTGCGGTTGTATCTGAAATTGATGGAATCGTATCATTCGGTAAAATCAAGAGAGGAAAGAGAGAGATAATTATTGAATCAAGAACTGGAATTGTTAAGAAATATGCAGTTTCACTGTCTAAGCACATCTTAGTTCAAGAAAATGATTTCGTAAGAGCAGGAATGCAATTGTCTGATGGAGCTATAACTCCTAAGAGTATTTTGGAAATTAAAGGACCTACAGCTGTACAAGAGTATATCGTGAACGAAGTTCAGGAGGTATACAGACTTCAAGGGGTGAAAATTAACGATAAGCACTTTGAGGTAATTGTTCGTCAAATGATGAGAAAAGTTGAAATCATTGATGCTGGAGATACTAAATTCTTAGAAAAACAAGCTGCTGATAAAATCAAATTTTTAGAAGAAAACGATAGAATTTGGGGAATGAAAGTAGTTGAAGATGCTGGAGATTCTGACGTATTAAAGGCAGGTCAAATTATTTCGGCAAGAAAACTAAGAGACGAAAACTCAAACCTAAAAAGAAAAGACGCTCATTTGGTAACTGCAAGAGATGCAGTAGCTGCAACTTCTCGTCCAATGCTTCAAGGTATTACTCGTTCCTCATTGCAAACTGATAGTTTCATGTCAGCGGCTTCCTTCCAGGAAACTACAAAGGTATTGAACGAAGCAGCTGTAAAAGGAAAAGTAGATTACTTAAAAGGATTGAAAGAAAATGTAATCGTAGGACACTTAATACCAGCAGGTACTGGAATGAGAAAATACGATAACATGGAAGTAATTTCAACTTCAATAAATGAACCGGCTGAAGTAGCTGATGAAGTTACAGAAGAAACTGAAGCATAATTTCAATTAATATTAAATTAAGATTGCCTTCTCGAGATTTCGAGAGGGCATTTTTTTTATCTTTATATTCAAAACAAACATAGTATGGAAGAACAAAAACAAGATCCAAATCAAATTAATATAGAATTATCAGAAGAAATGGCTGATGGAATTTATTCCAACCTTGCTATTATTACTCATTCTCCAGCAGAATTTGTGGTAGACTTTGTTAGAATGATGCCAGGAACCCCTAAGGCAAAAGTGAAATCGAGAATTTTACTAACACCACAACACGCCAAGAGATTGATGAAAGCGTTGGTAGATAACATTAGTAAATATGAAAACCAACATGGAGTTATCAAAGACATTGATAACGGTAACCAGGGAGGAGGTATTCCAATGAATTTTGGAGGACCTACTACACAAGCATAGATTCATGGAAAACAAAACAGTAATTAGGGGAGTGGCTTTAATTCTTTTTGCTATTCTTTTTGGTGCTTTCTTGGCACATAGCTTGGAGCAAGTTTTATCACCCAAACAACTCATTTCTTTCGAAACCGGAGTGAAGTACCAGTTTTATTCTGGTTTTTTTCTATTCATTTTGGGATTGAACCGAGAAAAGTTTACTTTTTCGATAAAGTGGGTTGCTAATTTATTTTTTTTAGGTGGCTGCCTATTTAGTTTTTCAATTTACTTATTGAATTTATTTTCTGGAAGCTCGTTCACAAAAATTCTTGGTCCTATTACACCTATCGGTGGCTTGCTTATGATTGTGGCACTCGCACTATTTCTTTTTAAGTTGATGAAGCCCAGTAAAATATGATTTTTATCATTGAGCTAAAAGTGGAAAACTAGGATAGTTTGTGGAAAAACAAAATTAGTTTCTTCTTTATTTACAGGAATTAGACTTAGTTTTGTACTCATAATATAAAAATCACTTTCATGGATGAATTAGGATTAGTACCTAAGACCTCAAATTTAAAAGAATTAGGACTGGGAAACATAGATACCGCATTTTGGAATCTAACACCAGCTGACTTAACTGAAGAGACCATTCTCCGAGGACAAGGAGTTTTGTCCGATACAGGAGCACTTGTAATTAATACAGGTGAGTTTACAGGAAGATCACCAAAAGATAGATTCGTAGTGTGCGATGAAAACACCGAAGATTCTGTGTGGTGGGGTGATATCAATATTAAATTTACCCCTAAAAACTTCGATAAATTATACGGAAAAATCACAGCTTACCTCACTGGTAGAGATGTGTATGTAAGAGATGCTTATGCATGTGCTGATGACAATTACAGATTGAACTTACGGGTGATTACTGAATTTCCATGGTCTAATATGTTTGCGAGTAACATGTTTTTAAGACCAAAGAAAGAAGAATTAGAAAATTTTTCGCCAGAATGGCACGTGGTATGTGCTCCAGGATTCATGGCAGTAGCCGAAGAAGATGGAACTAGACAACACAATTTTGCAGTAATTAATTTCACAAAAAAGAGAATTATTATTGGTGGAACTGGTTACACAGGTGAAATCAAAAAAGGAATTTTCTCTGTATTGAACTATGTATTGCCACACGAAAAGGAAACACTTTCTATGCACTGTTCTGCGAACGTAGGAACAGATGGAGATACTTCTGTATTTTTTGGATTGTCAGGTACAGGAAAAACTACCTTATCTTCAGATCCAAATAGAAGATTGATTGGAGATGATGAGCACGGTTGGTCAAAAGATAGCGTTTTCAATTTTGAAGGAGGTTGTTATGCAAAAACAATTGACTTGACTGAAGAGCAAGAACCACAGATTTACAATGCCATCAAATTTGGTGCTATTTTGGAGAACATTGGTTTCCAAGAAGGAACATCAACTCCTGATTACAGTGATACTTCTATTACTCAAAACACTAGAGTTTCATACCCAATTCATCACATTGATAACATTATGGTTCCTTCAAAAGGAGGAATTCCAAAAAATATCTTTTTCTTAACTGCTGATGCATTTGGAGTATTGCCTCCAATCTCAAAGTTAACTCCAGGTCAAGCGATGTATCACTTCATTTCTGGATATACAGCAAAAGTTGCAGGGACAGAAGCAGGAGTAACAGAGCCCCAAACAGTCTTTTCTGCTTGTTTTGGTGCGCCATTCTTGCCATTACATCCTACAAAGTATGCTGAGATGTTGGGAGATAAAATTGCTGAATCGGACGTGAAAGTTTGGTTGATTAACACTGGATGGTCTGGTGGAGAATATGGAGTGGGAGGCCGTATTAAGTTGAAATATACAAGAGCAATGATTACAGCTGCCCTAGAAGGAAAGCTTGACAATGTAGATTACACAACTCACGAAGTATTCGGATTGGCAATGCCAAATGAATGTGAAAACGTTCCTACCGAAATGCTTCACCCAAAGAATACTTGGTCTGACAAGTCAGCATATGATGCTAAAGCAAGTAGTTTGGCAGGTAAGTTTGTAGAAAACTTCAAAAAGTTTGAATCTGCAGCAAATGGGGAAATTATGGCTGCAGCTCCAAAAGCTGATGCTGTAACTGCATAATCAGATTAACTTATACAATAGAAAGAGTCTCAAGAAATTGAGGCTCTTTTTTTTGAATAGATTATAGGTGTGAGTGAGCGTGAATACTGTATATGTTGTGATTAAATTATCTAGTGTTTAAATTTTCGTAAAGACTTTTTTATCAATAAAAACTTGGTAATGAATGGATTCTTCTTTCCTATGTTTCTATAGCACAAATCGTTTTGGTAATATATTTATTGGGAATAAAAAGGTTTACTTTTGGAGTTTTAAATACAAAATAAAGCCTCCCGAAATTCGAAAGGCTTTTGAAAAATCATGCATTCAATTATTTAAAACACAACTTTAAATTCTACTCTACGATTTAGAGCTCTTCCTTCAGGTGTGTCATTTGTTGCTCTAGGGTTAGCAATTCCATATCCTTCTGATATCAATCGCGAAGCATTTACACCTTTGTTTACTAAATATTTTTTAGCTGCTGCAGCTCTTGCTTTAGATATACGCAAATTACCCGATTC
>JAHEIE010000064.1 GCA_024639505.1 Crocinitomicaceae bacterium | reverse complement strand
TCCACTTCCTGTGATTGTTTCAAGCTCTGACATTGAAATACCTTCTTCCTTAGCTATGTTTCGAACCAAAGGAGAATAGAATCTTCCTGAATCCCCAGTTTTTGATAATTCAACTTGCTCTACGGCTGATTTTGCCAATGGAGCTGCAACTTGTTCAACAACCTCTGGAGCTGGTTCGCTTGCCGCTGCAGATGCTTGAGAAGAAACAGATGATTCAGCGCCTCCATCTGTCGATATAATTGCAATTACATCACCCACTTGTGCAACATCACCCTCATTGAATATTTTTTTTACCAAAACTCCATCCACTGGAGCAGGCACTTCTGAATCTACTTTGTCCGTTGCTATTTCAATCAATGACTCTTCTGCTTCGATGGTTTCTCCAACCTCTTTTAGCCAAGTGATTACGGTAGCTTCCGCTACACTTTCTCCCATTTTAGGTAACAATACTTCTATTTCAGCCATACTATTTTGTAATGTATTTTTTAGTGTTTTGAAGTACAAAAATAAGGATTATTTCAATAAAAATATGTGGTTTTTCCTTTTTATTCCTTTAGCAAAATCTCACAGACTTATCCATATCCGATTATTTTTGATTTGTTAAGGAATTAAACTAATTTTATAAGATATGGAAATTTTAACTCTTTTGGGAGTCATTGTGCTCATTATTTCATTTCTTCCGATAGGAATAAAAAGACTAATAGGACTAAAAAAGACTCGATCTAATTGGCTATATTATGTTGTGAATATTTCCTCAATAGTTTTATTCCTTGTTTTAGTTTTTGAGTATATTTTGAATTTGAATAATCAATACTTGACTGGTTATAAAACAAGAAACTTCCTAATTATTGGACTTTCGTTACTCTTTATTGTTCATTACTTAATGACTTTTTACAAAAATAAAACTTACTTGTTTTTTGTTCAATTCTTGCTCGTTACAACAGTTTTTGCAACCACAATTATCAGTGTTGTAAACCTATCTAATTTTGAGAATTTCATGCTTTATCAGGACTATGAATTCAGAATAGAAAAGAACTGGGACCTTATGGGTACCAATACATTTCTACCGAAAGTGTACAAAAAAAATGGAGTGATCGAAAGCCAAATTCAATTGGAGTATGCAGAAGGATTTGGTTACGATTATTTTCATAATTTGGATAAGTCTGAAATCATTGACTATTCAATTTCAGAATCTGATAGCTTGATTCATGTTCAATTTACATTTAAAGATGGTTCATTTGTAAATACTTTAGGTCGGAAATAGTTCAAAACCATTTTTTTGTTTTTTACATTTTAATTTATTTTAGTAATTAGGAATACAATTTTTGAATATTCTGGTTCTCAAGCATCTATAATTTAATCCTTTTCAAGTTAAAATTAAAAAATCTACATAAACTTTCTGACACAAAAAAAAAAGACTTTACAAATTAATGAAAAGGCCTTATGTATTTGTCGGGGTAGTCCCGAATGACTCGGGAAGACCTCCTAAACACTAATGTTTGTAAATAAATTTATATGAGAAGAAACAGAATTATCTTACTCAATAAAAACTCTATCATTAAAAATAAAGCTTAAATTAAAAAAGCCTCACAATCGATGATTGTAAGGCTTTCTGTTTTGTCGGGGTGGCAGGATTCGAACCTGCGACCTCCACGTCCCAAACGTGGCGCGATAACCGGGCTACGCTACACCCCGAATGTAGTATGTAACTTCTTAAACTAAGTATAAAACTTCCCGAATAAGGTTTAAGAATTTGTAGTTATTTTTAGAACTCTTAAATACGTTTCCGTATTGAGATTGCAAATATAGAACTTAGTTTTTAATCTGCAATAAAAAACGACTAATTATGTGTCAATGTTTGCATATTTAGCATTTTGCTCGATAAATTCTCTTCTTGGTGGTACTTCATCCCCCATCAACATAGAGAATGTTCGGTCACTTTCTATTAAACTTTCGATAGTAATCTGGCGCAGTGTTCTAAATTCTGGATTCATTGTTGTATCCCACAATTGTTCTGCGTTCATCTCTCCAAGACCTTTATAACGCTGAATACCAACAGACGATTCTGAACCAGCACCTTTCATTTCGTCAATCAAAGCATCTCTTTGCTCATCATTCCATGCATATGCTTGCTTCTTTCCTTTTTTCACAAGGTACAAAGGTGGAGTCGCAATATAAATGTATCCTTTCTCAATCAGTTCTCTCATGTGACGGAAAAAGAAAGTAAGAATCAAAGTTTCGATGTGAGATCCATCGACATCGGCATCACACATAATAATAATTTTGTGGTACCTCAGTTTTTCCAAATTCAGAGCTTTACTGTCTTCTTCTGTTCCAACTCTTACTCCTAATGCAGTGTATATGTTTTTGATTTCTTCGTTTTCAAAAATCTTATGCTGCATTGCTTTTTCAACATTCAAAATCTTACCTCTTAATGGCATTATTGCTTGAAAAAATCTATCTCTTCCTTGTTTTGCTGTTCCTCCTGCAGAATCTCCCTCTACCAAGTATATTTCGCACTCTGCTGGGTCTTTTCCAGAACAATCTGACAATTTTCCTGGTAATCCACCTCCAGACATTACTGTCTTTCTTTGAACCATTTCTCTTGCCTTACGAGCTGCATGACGAGCCGTGGCTGCCAAGATTACCTTTTGTATTATTGTTTTGGCATCATTTGGGTGTTCTTCCAAATAATCTGTCAACATTTGAGATACAGCCTGACTCACTGGCGCATTCACCTCTCTGTTTCCTAGTTTTGTTTTTGTTTGCCCTTCAAACTGTGGTTCTCCTACTTTTACGGATACAATTGCCGTTAATCCTTCACGAAAATCATCTCCACTAATTTCGAATTTTAACTTATCAAGCAATCCAGAATCTTCTGCATATTTTTTCAAAGTACCAGTCAGTCCTCTTCTAAATCCTGAAAGGTGAGTTCCTCCTTCGTGTGTATTGATATTATTCACATAAGAGAAAATATTTTCTGAATAAGAAGTGTTGTAAACCATTGCTACTTCCACAGGAACTCCGTTTTTTTCTCCTTCTATGTGAATCACCTCTTCGATGATTGGCTCACGTGTACTATCTAAAAACTGAACAAATTCCTTTAGTCCTTCTTTTGAAAGGAAAGTTTCTTTCAAAGTATCCCCTTTTTCGTCTATTACTCTTTTGTCTTCAATAGAAAGAGTAAGTCCTTTATTAAGGAACGAAAGTTCTCTTAATCTTTTGGATAAAGTTTCATAACTGTAAACTCTCTCTGCAAATATTGTGTCATCTGGTGTAAAAGTTACAATCGTTCCTCTTTTGTCAGATGTTCCAACTTCTTTTACAGGGTATACAGGTTTTCCTTTTTCGTATTCTTGTACAAATACTTTTCCTTCTCTAAAAACTTCTGCTTTCAAGAAATTTGACAATGCATTTACACAAGAAACACCAACTCCATGTAGTCCACCAGAAACTTTATAAGTGTCTTTGTCGAACTTTCCTCCTGCTCCAATTTTTGTCATTACAACCTCCAGTGCAGAAACTCCTTCTTTTTTATGAATTCCAGTAGGAATCCCTCTTCCGTTATCTTCTACCGAAATCGAATTATCTTCGTTTATTATAACTTTTACAGTATCGCAATATCCCGCCATTGCTTCATCAATGGAGTTATCTACTACTTCGTATACTAAGTGGTGTAATCCTCTAATACCTACATCTCCAATATACATCGAGGGCCTTAGCCTTACGTGCTCCATTCCTTCGAGAGCCTGTATATTATCCGCTGAATAATTTCCTTTGTCTTCTTCGCTCATAATTTAGCTTAAAATTGTTGGTTTCATTAAAGAACAAATATAACTAAATTGAACACGATTAAAAAGGGAAAAGAGTTGACTTTTCAACAATAAAAGCACTTATAACAGGTGGTTTTGTTGATAAATTATTTAAAACAGCTTATTGAGGAACGGTTCTATTTTTTTGCCACTAATTCGAGTAATGTTATTTCTGGTTTGATTCCCACTCTGCCTGGAAAACCGATGTGACCAAAACCCCTATTCACATATAAATATTGATTGCTCTCTTTGTACAATCCTGCCCATCTTTTATACCTCAAAGATACTGGACTCCACTTAAAACCAGGCAACTCAATCCCCATTTGCATCCCGTGGGTGTGACCACTCAAAGTTAAATCTACTTTTTGCGAATGTGGAATTACCTTGTCCTCCCAATGATGAGGATCATGTGACATTAATATGGTAACCGAATCTTCTTTTATATCGGTAATAGCAAGGTCTAAATCACCTTTGGGAGGAAATGGTGGGCGCCCCCAATTCTCTACACCAATTAAGTTAAGAATCTCACCGTTCTTTTCAATTCTTCGGGATTGGTTCTCGAGCAAATCAAATCCAATTGATTTATGATGATTTCTAATCCTTTGCTCGTTCGCCTTTTTCTCTTCCTCTGAACCCCAATTGTAATACAATCCGTAATCATGATTTCCCATAATAGAGAACTTCCCTATTCTAGCCGTTAAACTTTTGAAATATGGAATAAATTTATCGAATTCTTCTGAGGTATTATTCACCAAATCGCCTGTAAACAATAGCAAGTCTGGTTCTAGATTTTGTATTTTTTCTAAACCCAGTTTTATGGCTTCCATATCATCTAAACTTCCAGCATGAAAGTCTGAAATCTGGACAATTCTGAGTCCTTCAAATGCTTTTGGTAACTTATCTATTTCCAATGTGTTTCTAAATACCTTGAAGTCGTAACGAGTCTTAAACATCCCATAAATAAAGGCCGAAAAAGGAACCGCAGCAAGCCCTAATCCGATGTTTGTTACCGCTTTTCTTCGAGAAGAAAAATCAACAGAATCGGACGAAGTGAAATATGAAACAACATAACTAATTAATCGCGTGACATCTTCTAAAAAGATAATTGATATAAACACCATTTTTGCAACTCCAAAAGCAACAAACAAGCCCATCAAAATATTGATATATTTTGTAGTTTGACTAAGCCCATGCCCCAAACTAGAAGAAGTGTAGAATAAAGAAAATGCCGTGAAGAGCGCAATAAAAATTTGGATAGAAACAGATATCACAAATTGGTTATTGGAATATACCGACCTTAGTATAAAGAAAATATACAACTCAATTAAGAGGATAAAAGCGAGAATAATTTTAATCATTGCTGTGAGACGAAGCTATATCGATTGCCTTACTTTTTGGATATAAATGAATCAATGTGTCTTTCGGATTTTGAGGAATGAATATCCGAAATGGTTACCAAAATCCCTGTTTCTTCTACTCCACCAAAATCAGGATTACTGGCTGTACCAAATGTTTTCATTGTGTCGGAAAGGTTCATGTAAGAATTAATAAGTGGTGGTATTCTTTCTTTTCTTTCTTTCAATTTTTCTCCCAAAATTCTATGTCCTTCTTTGTATGTTTTGCCGGCAAGTAAAGATAAAAACTCTTCATTTTCGTGAAGAATTGGCAAAGCAGAAATTGGAGAAACCAGATTGTCAGTATCTGGGAAATAATGATTCATGAAGCTTAATAGTGTGTCGCGCGCAATTTTATCGTAATCTGTGTACATGGTTACTTTACCAAAAAAGTATTTCACCTCAGGATTCAAAACAATTAATGCTCCCAATCCATCCCAAAGATTATCTAACGTAAATAAGCCTTTTCTGTTGGTTGCCGAAGGCTGATAGGCCGGTTGCACCCAGGATCTACCAAGCTCAATTGTAGTGGGTAAAAAATCCAAAACAAATCTTTCAGAGAAATTAAAATAGTGCTTGGTTGAAATATCTATTTCTTTTAAATTATCATTGAATTTAGAACAATTAATAAACCTGTACCCTCCTAAAATCTCCTCATCTTCGGGACTCCAAACAATTAATTGGTCGTAGTTGAATACGCAAGTGTCTAGTTCATCTATATCAACCTCTTTCCCCGTTCCTCCACCAGCACTAGCAAAAGAAACCTCTCTTAATCTACCTATTTCTCTCATTACATTGGGCGAATCGTGATGATTTACAATGTAAATTTCATTATCTCCTTTGTTCGTGTTTCTAACAAATTTATTTTCAGACAATTCCTTTTTAATAAGGTTTCTCGACACTGGATCTATAATGTAGTCTAAATTCATGTTTTGAATGTAATTGATTTTCTTATTTATTCGGCAAATTATAAGTGATATTTTTTATTTCTTGCGCTATTTCCTTATCCGATTTTTCGCATTTAAACTCCTTAATAGAAATAGGTTTTCCGAAATAAATTGGCAAAACTTTGTTCTTTTGCTTGAATAATTCATCGGCCAAATATAGCATTTCTAAATTCATTTTTATTCCTACTCCAGCCCTCAGGTTTGATAGGCGATAAAAGAAATTGGACAGCTCTCCATCAATGAAAACAGGTACTATTTTTTTATCGCTCTTTTTGGCTCTTGTTACAAAAGTCTTTTTCCATTCCAAATCTTCTACTCGGCCTCTTTTTTTTCGTGAAACCAAACCAGCAGGAAAAAGAAACACCGCTTTATCCGATTCAAACAAATCATTTACTTTTTGTAACGAAACCTTTGCGTTTGCTCCATGTTTATCCACCCCAACAAACAAACCTTTTAAATTTTCTAAATTCATCAGCAAATCGTTTACAATAAACATGATGTCTTTTCGAATAGGAGAAACTTCTTTTACAATTGCCATTGCATCCATTCCCCCAAGCGGATGATTAGAAACAAAAATCACACCGTCATCTTTTGGGATGTTTTCCAATCCATGAGATTCTACCTTAATATTAAACCTTTTTATTATGTCTTTACAAAAGTCAACACCCAATAAATTTTCGTTTTCATCAAGAATCTGATTGATTTCATTTTGATGCACTATTTTTTTGAGATAATTAATCAGGAATTTTGGAATTCGCTTGAGTAGTTTAGGATTTTTACTACTGATTAACAGTTCAACATCGATAAATTTCTTTTTCATACTCTCAAAGATAAATAATTATCTAATAGGTTCTAACGCTGTCTATCACAACCTTATTTATTGGCCAATTGTATTTATCTACTTTCACCTTGGATATTTTGGATAACACTTGAAACCCAGAAATCATTTCGCCAAACACCGTGTAATCTCCATCGAGGTGAGGTGCTCCTTTCGACTTAGAGTATATCTTCTTTTGAAGCGCTGAAAACTTTTTTCCTTGCTCCTCTTTTTGCTTAAAATAGTAACTAGGTAATTTCTGCCCTTCGATAATGTAAAAATTGATTGAACTCGATTTTTTACCCAAACTTTGTTCCTCTGGAGAAACTGCCATAGCAATCGCCCCTCTTTTATGGATGTTATTATTATTAATTTCATTCGGTATTCTATACCTACCAATTCTATCCAATTTTTGGTTTATCTCAGAATCATCAGAATTCCCTCCTTGAATCATAAAGTTATCTATCACCCTGTAAAACAAAGTATTGTCATAAAACTTTTTCTTAGCCAGCAATAAGAAGTTTGCCCTATGCAAAGGCGTATTTCGGTAAAGTTTTATAGCTAACTGCCCATAATTCGTATAAATAACAACTTTAGATTCTCTGTTTGAATCTCCAAATTCAGTTAATCGTTCAACGGCATTTCTGTTGGTAATGATTGTTTTTGCCAATTCTTCAATAGCAAAATCAATAGAATCCTGTCTTTTATCAATGATGGAGGTTTCTGGTTCAGGAGTTTTAATCGTTTGTGTATTCTCTTGCGGCTGACTTGAACAAGAAAAAAAAGTAAGGAATAAAACTAAAACTGAGAAAAGGTAAAATAATCTAGTCATAAAGAATGGAAAATTTAGGGCACAAAAAATGGCAAGCTACTCATATCGCACCGCTACAACCACTTACCCTTGCTACGTTCCCGTCCTGGGGGATTCAGTAGGAGCTGGTCGTATGAGACTTGCCATTGCAAAGATACAACTTGATTCTAATATTACAAGAATAAAACACTTTGTTTTGATTAAATCAATTCAAATTAAAACAAAACAAATGGAATTGGAGAATTTGTTAATTATTTCTAAATAAATTATTATTTTTAACAGAATTTAAAAGCAACCTAAAAAAAAACAACTCGTTTATTCATCAGTTAATAAATAAGTCGAACCTACAATTATGAAATTAAAAATCCTCTCAACAATTCTAATTCTTTTTTTAAGTACTCAAGTTTTTGCATCACATTTTGCAGGAGGCAATATTTATTACGATTGTTTAGGAAATAACCAATATCGAATTTGGGCAGAAATAACATTAGACTGCAACGGTGCATCAAACCCTGCAAGTTTTCCGATTACTTCTTCAAACACATGTGGTTTATTTAATCCTACAATCAGCTTATCTCTAATTTCCTCACAAACTAGGAACGTTTCTCAAGTTTGTTTCGAAGATAGCTTGCTGACTAGTTGCATAAACACCAGTAATTCGCTTCAAGGAAGAAGGAGATATTTATATTCTGCAGTGGTTACTTTACCTCCATGTAATAATTGGACTTTTGGGTGGTCTTCATGTTGTAGAAATGGTGGAACAGGTGGAGTTGTAAATTTAACTACTGCTGGAAATATTTATCTTGAAACAAAAATGTTTAGTGCAAATGATACTTGTAATAACTCTGTTAGATATACCGGTGTTCAAAATCCATACGTATGTATTAATCAACCAGCCAGTTACAATTTTGGTGCAGTAGATCCAGACGGTGATAGTTTAGCATATGTTCTAATTCCCGCTATGACAGGTGCTGGAACTTTTTCTCCATATAACACACCGTATTCTGGTCAAAATCCAATAAGTGCCATTTTATTGGACAGTGCGACTGGTACAATTACATTTACACCAAATACTCTTGGTTCATTTGTAGTTGTAGTTCAGGTTACTGAATTTGATGATAGTGGTAATATATTAGCTATTACTATGCGAGATATACAAGTTGTAGTTTATAATTGTGCTGGCAATATTCCACCAGACCCAACTACCTCATTCTTATACAATGTAAGAGGTCAAGGAACAGTATCAGGCGCCAAAAAATTAGAAGTTTGCGAAGGAGATACCTTCTGTGTAGATTTTCAAGTTTATGATTCGAATGCTTTAGACACACTTTCCTTGTGGAGTACGAATATAACTTCTGTTCTTCCCGGAGCTACTTTAAGTTACACCGGCACGAACCCGATTACGGGAACAATTTGTTGGTCAGTGCCTACCAATTCTCCTTCAATTAATCCAGTTAGTTTGACTGTCGATGATGGATATTGTCCTATTCCTGCACGAGCATCCTTTAGTATTATAA
>JAHEIE010000063.1 GCA_024639505.1 Crocinitomicaceae bacterium | reverse complement strand
GGTGGACTTGAGAAAAAGAACAAACTCATCACACAATCAGAAAAGAAAAAGATAGCATTTCATGAAGCTGGACATGCCACAGTAAGTTGGTTGACAAAACACGCTTCACCGTTAATTAAGGTAACAATTGTTCCAAGAGGAAAAAGTTTAGGTGCCGCTTGGTATTTACCAGAAGAAAGACAACTCACCACAACAGATCATTTATTGGATGAAATGTGTGCAACGATGGGAGGTAGAGCAGCTGAAAAAATAATTTTCGATGAGATTTCTACTGGAGCTTTAAGTGACTTGGAAAAAGTTACAAAACAGGCTTATGCAATGGTTACGATGTATGGTTTGAACGACAAAGTAGGTAACTTGAGTTATTACAATTATGACCAAAATGGATTTACAAAACCTTATAGTGATACAACTGCACAGGTGATAGATGAAGAAGTAAGTAAAATGATTGAACAACAATATGTTCGAGCTCAACAAATACTTACTGAAAACAAAGATAAACTGACTCAAATTGCTGAATTACTACTTGAAAAAGAGGTTATTTTCAAAGAAGATTTAGAAAAAATATTGGGAGAAAGACCATTTAAAAAAGAAGAACCTTTGGCTTCTCTTGAAAAGAAAATAGTGCCGACTGAATTTGAAGAGGAAGAAGAAACTACTGAATCTCAAGTTGCTGTTGAACAAACACCAATTAAAGACGAAGAAGAATAAAAATAAGTAAATTGAATAATTTAACTCAAAGAATAATAACGGGCAGCCTTTTTGTGGCTGCCCTTGTGTTTTGTATCCTATGGAGTATTTACTCTACGGCTATTTTGTTTTTCATATTTATGGTGTTGGGCACGATAGAATTGAATAAACTAATGATGAATCAAGAAACCACCAAGTATAATGGATATGGAATGATTCTAATAGTTTCTGTGGCGTATTTACTCACTTTTTTATCTTTTCATAAAACAATTGAACCCACTTTTATATTGATTTTAATACCTCTCGTTATTGGGTTGTTATTGATCGAAATGTTTACCACAAAAAATAATTCGTTTCAGTTGACTACCAACTCATTATTTGCTTTGTTGTATGTTTTTGTTCCTTTTATTTCTCTTAATATTATAGGTTTTGATGATGTGTTTACTGATAAAATGGAGATTGAAAATAGCAGATATATATTGTTAGGATTCTTTATTATATTATGGACAAGTGATTCAATGGCATATGTAACTGGTAAATTGATAGGAAAGAATAAAATCGCACCAGCAATTTCTCCCGGAAAAACTTGGGAAGGTGTAATAGGAGGACTTCTTTTTTCATTACTTGCTGGATATTTAATTTCGTATTTTACACAAAGTTCGCTTAATTTGTGGCTAGGAATGGCTGCCATTATCAGTATATTTGGCTTTCTGGGAGATTTGAGTGAATCAATGATGAAAAGAAAGGCGGGAATGAAAGACTCTGGAAACTTATTGCCTGGTCATGGTGGTGTGTTAGATAGATTTGATGGAATTGTTTTTAGTGCTCCGCTAGTTATATGTTATTTATTTTGGATTTAATATGAAAATAAACAAAGAAGGAACGGTTATTATTATTGTATCAGCTCTTATTATTGCTGGTTTATTAGCTATATTAAATTGGCTGATTCCAATCAAATGGATCGTTTTGATATTGGTAGCAATGGGTGTCGTTCTGTTTGGATTGATTATTTGGTTTTTTAGAATGCCACCAAGAACGGCAATCATAGACGACAATAAAATTATCGCACCCTCAGATGGAAAAGTAGTAATTATTGAGAAAGTGTACGAACCAGAATATTTTAAAGACGAAAGAATTCAGGTGTCTATATTTATGTCTCCGCTAAATGTGCATGCACAATGGTATCCAATAAACGGAAAAGTAAAATATTACAAGTATCACCCTGGTAAATATTTGGTTGCGTGGCACCCAAAGTCGTCTACACTTAATGAAAGAAGTACACTGGTTTTGGAAAACAAGAAAGGGCAAGAAATTTTGGTAAGACAGATTGCTGGAGCAGTAGCGAGAAGGATTGTAACTTATTCGAAAATTGGAGAAGAGTGTAAGCAAGGAGATGAATTCGGATTTATAAAGTTTGGATCCAGAATTGATTTGTTTTTGCCACTTGACAGCAAAATAATTACTCAATTGCAGGACAAAGTTCAAGGCTCGTTAACAACGATAGCAGAATTTTAACAAAATTTGAGGAAAGAGTTAATAAAATAATTGTTAATTTAGTACATATTTAAAACACAAACACATGAAAAACTTATTGATTACCCTAGTACTTTCTTTATTTACAGCATCTTTGTCGTTAGCTTCTGCGACATTTGTAACTACTGATATCTCTACATCTTCAATTACTGAATTCTCGGAAAAAATTGACAGTTGTAAAAAAGATTGTAAAAAAGAATGTTGTGCTAAGAAGAATGAAAAATCAGACACTAGTTCTAAAAAAGCATGTACGGCAATGAAAGGAAAGTCTTGTTGCAAAGCTGACAAAGCTCATGCACGAATGACTGAAGAGAAAAAGTCAACTGAAGAGAAAAAAGCTTGTTGTTCATCAAAGAATAAAGCAAAATGCGATAAATCTTCTGCTGAGAAGAAATAATTAGTAAATACATACAGTGAAAAGCCTTTCGAATACTCGAGAGGCTTTTTTTTTGTAACCATAGTTACAAATGGGCTGGTATGAATAACTTATTTTTGATTAAAATAAAATTGAAATGATTGAAATACTAGGGTTTGTAGGGGCATTATTAATTGGTGTTTCTTTGGGATTGATAGGAGGAGGAGGCTCAATTTTGGCTGTGCCTATCTTAGCCTATATTTTTGGAGTAAATGAACAATATGCAACAGCATACTCTTTATTTATTGTGGGAGTTTCTGCGTTGGTTGGTGGAATTAAACAAAATAAAAAAGGGCTGGTAGATTGGAAAACAGCTGTCGTTTTTGGGATTCCTACGATTATAGCAGTAACCTCGGTAAGAAAATTTCTTATTCCTGCCTTGCCTGACGTTCTTTTTCAAATAAATGATTTTGAATTTACTCGAAGAATGGCAATGTTCGGATTGTTTGCTGTACTTATGATTCCTTCAGGAATAACGATGATAAAGGGGAGAAAGGAGGTGAGCTTATCAGAAAACAAGAAAAAATTCAATTATCCCTTGATCCTCACTGAAGGTCTGTTGGTAGGAACTTTAACAGGTTTTGTGGGAGCTGGAGGAGGTTTTTTGATAATTCCTTCTTTGGTTATTTTGGCAAAAATTGAAATGAAAGTAGCGGTAGCAACTTCGCTAATAATTATTGCAGGAAATTCTATCCTCGGTTTTTCCTTGGGTGATGCAATGACTCTGGATATTAATTGGACTTTTTTAATGAGTTTTACGGCTTTATCTTTAGTTGGGATATTTGTCGGGACTTATTTAAATAATTATATTGATGGTAAAAAATTGAAAAAGGGATTTGGATATTTTATCTTTATGATGTCGGCCTTTATTTTTTACATGGAATTTTTTGTAAAACAATGAACCAATAAAACATTCATTTAGTATTGTGACAAATGTTACTTTTTGTAAAATGAAATAGAACTAAATTTGAATTAAGATTTAAAAAAATAATAAAATGAAAGTAGAACAAATATTTACCTCGTGTATAGCAGAAATGGCTTACTACATTGAATCCAATGGAGAAGCAGCAATTATAGATCCATTAAGAGAAGTTGAACCATATTTGGAAAGAGCAAAACAAGACAATGCGAAAATCAAATACGTTTTTTTAACACATTTTCATGCAGATTTTGTTTCTGGGCATGTTGATTTAGCAAAGAAAACTGGAGCAACTATTGTTTACGGGCCAGGTGCAAAAGCAAATTTTGATTTTCACGAAGGAACAGACAAAGAAGTATTTAAAATAGGAGAGGCCGAGCTTCATTTGATACATACACCAGGTCACACTATGGAGTCATCTTCTTATTACTTAGAAGACAATTCAGCTAATAAAAAGTACTTGTTTAGCGGTGACGCTTTGTTTATTGGCGATGTTGGAAGACCAGATTTGGCAATTAAATCTGACCTGACAGAGGAAGATTTAGCAGGACATTTATTTGAAACATTAAGAAATAGAATAATGCCATTGTCAGACGATACTATTGTGTATCCAAATCATGGAGCTGGAAGTGCATGTGGAAAAAACATGAGCAAAGAAACTTGGGATACTTTAGGGAATCAGAAGAAAACAAACTACGCTTTGAGAGCTGACATGACAAAGGAAGAGTTTATTGTGGAATTGACAACTGGAATAAAACCACCACCACAGTATTTTCCTAAAAATGCAGGAATGAACAAAGGTGTAAATAAATCAATAGATGATATTTATGCAGATGGACTTACGCCAATTGATGCAGCTACCTTCAGAGAAATGAGCGAAGATTCTTCGGTGCTAGTTTTGGATACAAGAAAAGGTGCAGAATACACCGAAAAAGGTACAGTTCCTGGAGCTATTTGGATAGGAATAGACGGAGGTTTTGCTCCATGGGTAGGTGCTTTAATTCTTGATATTAATCAAAAAATTGTAATTATAGCAGACGAAGGAAGAGAGCAAGAAGTTGTAATGAGATTGGCAAGAGTAGGATACGATAACTCTCAAGGATATTTGAAAGGAGGATTTTCGGCTTGGCAAGAAGCTGGATTTGAGGTGAATCATATCAATTCTATTTCGGCCGAAGAGTTCAAATCAAATTTTGAAGGAAAAACAATGGAACAACCATTGGATGTAAGAAAAGAAAGTGAGTTTTTATCTGAGCATGTTGTAGGTATCGAAAACTTTCCATTGGACAATATCAATCAAAATTTTGCTGAAATTAATCCAGAAAAACAACATTTCTTGCATTGTGCGGGAGGATACCGTTCACTGATTGCAACTTCAATTTTCAAAAGAAATGGGGTGAAAAATGTAACAGATGTAAGAGGAGGTTTTGGAGCAATTAAGAAAACAGGAATTGCTTTGACAGAATATGTGTGTCCTTCAACTTTATTGTAATGAATAGATATAGTTTTCAAATTCAAAACTTGAAATGTGGTGGTTGTGCTTCAACCATCACAAGGAAAGTTGAAACTGTGGAGGGAGTAAATTCTGTTGTTGTTGATATAGATGGCTCAACTGTTTCATTCAATGGAACAGAGGAAAGTGCTGACAAAACCAAAGTAGCGTTAGACAATTTGGGTTATCCGCTAGAAAACAAAATGAACACAACTGTAAAAAAAGCAAAATCATACGTCAGTTGTATGGTTGGAAGAATTACGAACTAATTATGGGCAATTTTATTAAACTAATTAACGGTGAAACTCCTGTTCTTACTGATTTTTATGCAACTTGGTGCGGACCTTGTCAGGCAATGGCTCCGATACTAAAGCAAGTAAAAAATGGGCTTGAAGACAAAGTGACTGTTGTGAAAATTGATGTAGACAAAAATCAGGCTGCCGCAACCAGATTTAATGTTCGCGGAGTTCCTACGCTTGTATTGTTCAAAAACGGAAAAATTGTATGGAGAAAATCGGGAGTTATGCCTGCCGAACAGTTAATAGCCGAGATAGAGCCATTTTTATAATAATTGTAGATTGAGATATTTAATGAGATAATTTTGCAAAATCCAAAAAAAAGTTGAAATTGCATTAAATCTATCGCACCTATGCTTATTTATATTCTTTCCCGAAACAGAAGTTCTTATTCTACTTCTCGTTTGCAGGAAGCAGCCCTTAAAAGAGGGCATACCGTCCAAATTATTGACCATTCGAAATGTGAGTTAAAAATTGGTACTGGTTCTCATATTTATTATCAAGGAAAAAAATTGGATACTCCGGATTTTATTATCCCAAGAATTGGAGCTTCTTCCACTTTTATTGGATCTAATGTTGTTCGCCAATTCGAAATGATGAAAGTGAAAACTGTAGTGACAGCTAATGGATTATTGAAATCTAGAGATAAATTAAGAGCTTCTCAAAATTTAGTTTTTAGTGACATTGAAGTTCCTAAAACGTATTTCCCAAGCTTGTATCAGTCTGATATACCTTATATGATGGATCAGGTGAATGGCGTTCCACTCATAATAAAGCATTTGGAAAGCACACAAGGTTTGGGTGTGTTTTTGGCAGAAACCGAAAAGGATGCAAGGCAATATTTGGATACATTCAATAGACAAAACATCAAATATTTAATTCAAGAATACATTAGCGAATCCAAAGGGAAAGATGTAAGAGCTTTTGTGGTGGGAGGTAAAGTTGTTGCTTCCATGAAACGAACAGCTCCCGAAGGAGAATTTCGTTCTAACATCCACAGAGGTGGTGTGGGAATGAACATCAAATTGACAAAAGAAGAAGAGGATTTGGTTATAAAAACTGCCAAAGTAATGAACTTGACTGTATGTGGAGTAGATTTATTACAATCGGATAGAGGTCCATTAATTTTGGAAGTAAACTCTTCACCTGGCTTGGAAGGTATTGAAAAATATACCCAAGTGGATGTAGCTGGATCAATTATAGAACACATGGAAAGTAAATTGATAAATGAATGATAATTAATAAAATAGATATAAAGTTAGGGGAGAAGAAAGTGGTGAAACTTAGTGTTTCTAAGCTTCCTTCGGGAACTGAGATTGATATTTTTGCGCATGTTTTTAGATCTGAAAATCCTGGACCAACCGTTCTTTTTTTAGGAGGATTGCATGGAGATGAAATCAATGGAGTAGAAACAGTAAGAAAATCAATAAATACTGGTGCTTTTGATAATTTAACAGCCGGTACCGTTATTGCTATTCCTTTACTCAATGTGTATGGATTTATCAATTATTCTAGAGATTTGCCCGATGGAAAAGACATAAACCGAAGTTTTCCGGGAAGTTTAAAAGGATCTTTAGCCTCTCGTGTTGCAAAAACCTTGACACAACATATATTGCCTTTAGTGGATTTGGGCGTAGATTTTCATACTGGAGGAAAATCAATTCATAATGTACCACAATTAAGAATCGATCCAACCATGGAAGAAGCACTTCCATTGGCCCAAAAATTTGGAGCTCGATTAATTATTAAATCTTCACTTATTCCTCGTTCATTAAGAAAGGAATGCAATCGAAGAAAAATTCCAATGTTGGTTTTTGAAGGTGGTGAATCACTCAGATTGGACGAAGAATCTATCGCAGAAGGAAGAGCTGGAATATTAAATTTGTTGTTTGCTTATGGAATGATTGAAGGTCATGAACCTATTCCTTTTGAGAACAAAATAATAGTAGATAATCATTGGATAAGAGCTTCTTTTGCAGGTGTTTTTGAATCTTACAAAAAACCAAATGATTTTGTAGAAAGAGGTGATTTACTTGGGCAAATTTCTACTCCTTATGACAAGACTGTGAAAAAGGTAAAAGCAAGAAAAAAAGGTGTGATTTTTGGCATCAATAACAATCCGGTAGTGAACCAAGGTGATGCATTATACCACATTGGGTTTTAACTCAGTATTTATTTCCCTTTTCTTTTTAAAACAATTATTACTGTGTAAAGTAATATTTTGAAATCCAGTGCTAACGATTGATTTTTGATATACAGAATGTCGTATTTCAATCTCTGAACCATTTGTTCTACATTTTCGGCATATCCATATTTTACTTGTCCCCAAGAGGTAATTCCTGGGGCAACTTTGTGCAGATGTTTAAAATGGGGAGCCTCCAAAACAATTTTGTCTATAAAAAATTGTCTTTCTGGTCTTGGACCAACGATTGACATTTCTTTTTTTAATACATTGAAGAATTGAGGTATTTCATCCAATCGTGTTTTTCTCAAAAACTTTCCGACTTTTGTAATCCTTGTGTCGTTTTCTGAAGAAAGTTGAGGACCGTTTGCCTCAGAATTTTCTTTCATGGTTCGGAATTTAAGAATTTCAAACTCATTACCATGCAAACCAATACGTTTCTGTTTGAAAATGATGTTTCCTTTACTCCCGGTTGCTATCAAAATAGGAATGAAAAGAAATGCTGGAAGTAATAAAATAATAGCAACAAGAGAAAGAGCAACATCAACACCTCGTTTGATTCTTTTTTGCCATTTAGGCATAATGTCAGTTTTGAGCTCCATAAAAGGAGTTCCAAAAATATTATGTGTCTTTACTTTATTGGATAAAATATCATAAGTATCCGGAATGATTTTAATTATCAGATCGTAGCCTTCCAGTTCGTTTAGTAGGGTTTCCAGCACCTTGTGATCGGTAGATTCTACAGCAATTATTACTTCTTCAATGTCATTTTCTTGAATAGCTTGATGAAGGTCATTCATTACACCTAATTCGGGAATAAATTCTTTGAGAATTGTATCTTTTCCATTTACACGGATATAACCCAAAAATATATTTCCTCCATAATTTTTACCATCATTTATCTCCAAATACGTTTCGTAAGCTTTGTTGTTTCCACCAATTATAATAGAGTTAAATCCTATTATTTTTTGATGAATTCGTTTTACAATGCGAGTCGTAAGGATAATTCTAAACGTGAAAGTGAGTATGAATTGAAGTCCAAAAAGTACTATAAAGGACAAATAGTAATCGGAGTAGACAGTAACGCTATCATCCAAAATAAAAACAAAAAATACCAGCAACGTACCAATGAGGGAAGACATAACAGTTTTTGCCAAAACCTGCATTCTATATTTGCGATAAACATTATCGTAAGCGCCAAAAAGCCAATATCCTGCTACCCATAAAATAGGTATGATAACGAGGCCAAGATAAAATCGCTCGGAAAACTCAAAGGGAACGTGCTCAATATTGGTTTTTCTAAAAATGTAAAACACCGACCAAGAAATTAGGGCAGAGAAGTAATCAAAGAATAAAAACAGGTATTTTATGGAGTCTTTTTTTACCATTCCGATTAGTACATTACTTTCAGGTTGTCAATCAACACAAGTGGGGCAGTGGATTTATCTTTTTGTACCTCTAAATAGATTTCGAATTGTGTAGCTCTAATTTGCGGACTTACAATATCAGTTAAAACTAGGTATGTTTTTTTCCACTCATCTTCTGTAGGAAATAAATTGATGTATTCTTCTTTCACCAATCCACCCGAAATATTGTTGTGGTAAATTCCAATTGTAAGAACTTCGTTTGATTTGTAATTCAATTCCATATAAACTGGTTTTCCTCCTTTGGGAAAAGAGTTGAAACTAGTTTCGTTTGTGCGCGATTCAAAAAACAAGTGACTTGCATCGAATTCAATTTTTCCAGAACCATTTCCTTCAAAAACCTGTGAGTT
>JAHEIE010000062.1 GCA_024639505.1 Crocinitomicaceae bacterium | reverse complement strand
CAAGTGATCAAAATCTACATGATGCCCCTCATACAGATTTAAGAAGGGCTAGGGCTGCGGCTTTGTCTATTATTCCTACTTCTACGGGAGCAGCAACTGCTGTTGGAAAAATTTTACCTCATTTGGAAGGAAAAATAATTGGTAGTGCGATGCGCGTTCCTGTACCAGATGGATCGCTAACAGAATTAACTCTGACTGTTAAAAATGTAAAATCAGTATTAGAAATAAATGAAGCTTTTAGAAAAGCAGTTGAGACAAAATGGAAAAACATCGTTTCATTTAATGAAGATCCCATTGTATCAATTGACATTGTAGGAAATCAATCCTCATGTATATTTGACTCTACACTGACCCAGGTAACTGGAAATACAATAAAAATTTGTGGCTGGTACGATAATGAAATAGGATATTCTAGTAGGCTAGTTGATTTGGTAAATCTCTTATCTTAAAGTATCTATCTTTTTCTCATTCTAGTTTTTTCAGAAATTCGGGGCGAATAACGTACAATTGGTTTATTATATTCCTCTGAAATACGAATCAATTCTTTTTTTGCCTCTGATAAATATTCAGAACTAAATACTTTTAGTTTTTTTCTGTGAGTAGGAGAAACAAGATATATAGAGTATAACCTCATTCTTTCAGTAGTTCTTCGATTTGACCTACTAAAAGTAGACCTTCCAACAGAATGTATTAGAAGACAAACCTCTGGAAACTTCTGTAATACTTCCTCATTGAGACTCTTAATATCCGACACTTGCCAACGATAGGCATCCCTATCTTTCGTAAGATTGTTGCTTAAATAAAAAAAACACCAAATACAATTATTATAAACGCAAAAACAAACACCCTGCTTAATCTAATTTAAGCACCGCCATAAACGCAGATTGTGGAACCTCAACATTTCCTACTTGTCTCATTCTTTTCTTTCCCTTCTTCTGTTTTTCAAGTAGCTTACGTTTACGAGAAATATCACCTCCATAACATTTAGCTGTTACATCTTTTCGAACTGCCTTTACCGTTTCTCTTGAAATAATTTTTGCCCCAATAGCAGCTTGTATTGCAATATCAAATTGTTGCCTCGGGATAAGTTCTCTCAGTTTAGCACAGATTCTTTTACCCAAATCATAAGCATTGTCTTGGTGAACCAATGCTGACAAAGCATCAACTGGATCTCCGTTCAACAAAATATCAAGTTTAATAAGCTTCGATTGTTTATATCCAATTGGAAAGTAATCAAAAGAAGCATATCCTTTAGAAATCGATTTCAATTTATCATAAAAATCGAAAACAATTTCGGCCATAGGAACTTCAAAAGAAAGCTCTACTCTATCGGATGTTAAATACACCTGATTAGTCAACATCCCTCTTTTTTCGATACATAAGTTCATGATTGAACCTACAAAATCGGATTTGGTAATGATTTGAGCTTTTATAAATGGCTCTTCTATATAATCAATCATCGAGGGATCTGGCAAATCAGATGGATTATTCAGTTCTAACAATTGATTCTCTTTTTTCAAGTAAGCTTTGTACGATACGTTAGGAACCGTTGTAATAACCGTCATGTCAAACTCTCGCTCCAATCTTTCTTGGATAATTTCCATGTGCAACATCCCCAGGAAACCACATCTAAATCCAAAGCCAAGTGCAGCTGAACTTTCTGGTGCAAACACCAAAGATGCATCATTCAACTGGAGTCTTTCCATTGCGTCTCTTAATTCCTCGTATTCATCTGTATCTACTGGGTAAATTCCCGCAAAAACCATTGGTTTCACATCCTCAAAACCTTTTACAATATCAGTCGTGGGATTATCCACAGTAGTAATTGTATCTCCTACCTTCACTTCCTTGGCTTCTTTAATCCCAGAAATTATGTAACCCACGTCTCCAGCACAAACTTGTTTTTTTGGCATCAGGTTAAGACCTAAATTACCTATCTCATCTGCAAAATACTCTTTTTTCGTATTGATAAACTTTACTTTATCTCCTTTGTTCAATTTCCCATTCAGTACTCTGTAATAAGCAATAATTCCTCTGTATGAATTAAAAACTGAATCAAAAACCATCGCTTGAAATGGGGCTTCAACTTGTCCTACTGGCGCAGGAACTCTACTTACAACGGCTCTCAATATATCTTCTACTCCCAAACCTGTTTTTCCACTGGCTGGTATTATATCTTCTTGGGAACAACCTATCAATTCTATAATTTGATCCGAAACTTCCTCGGGCATTGCTCCTGGCAAATCCATTTTATTGAGGATAGGAATAATTTCTAAATCATGCTCCAAAGCCAAATAAAGGTTAGAAATTGTTTGTGCCTCAATCCCTTGAGAAGCATCTACAATTAGCAAAGCTCCTTCACAAGCAGCTATAGAACGTGAAACTTCGTAAGAAAAATCAACGTGACCCGGTGTGTCTATTAAATTTAATACATACTCTTCGCCATCTTGCTTGTAGTTCATTTGAATTGCATGCGATTTGATGGTAATTCCTCTTTCCCTTTCCAAATCCATGTCATCCAATGCTTGGTTTTGCATTTCACGATCACTAATTGTTCCCGTTGTTTGCAATAACCTATCTGCCAAGGTACTTTTACCATGGTCAATGTGCGCAATGATGCAGAAATTTCTGATGTTTTTCATATAATTATTCTCCGAATTTATTGATCCAAAATTACGAATTAACTTCCACTAAAACTTCTGTTTCAGTTTATTTGTGCTGAGCAAGTCATTTTTTTTATTTACAACCCTCAAAATATGGAATTTTGGGAAAGTTTTTTTTACATTTGCCTATTATTTAGAATGTTTAAAAATAACGAAACAAAACAGAATGATTTCAATTAAAAACTTACACGCTTCTATTGACGGAAAAGAAATTCTAAAAGGAATAAATCTAGAAGTAAAAGCTGGAGAAGTTCACGCGATAATGGGACCAAATGGTTCTGGAAAAAGTACACTTTCTTCTGTATTAGCAGGAAACGAAGATTATGAAATCACAGAAGGTTCTGTAGATTTTATGGGAGAAGATTTGTTAGAATATTCGACCGAAGAAAGAGCAAGAATGGGGGTCTTTTTGGCCTTTCAATATCCAATTGAAATTCCAGGAGTGAGTAACATGAACTTTTTGCGAACTGCAATCAATGAAACAAGAGAATCTAGAGGAGAAGAGCCAATTGCAGCTAAAGATTTTTTAGCAATGGTTAAAGAAAAATCTGCTTTGGTAGAACTTGATAACTCTCTTTTGAAAAGATATGTAAACGAAGGATTTAGTGGAGGAGAAAAGAAACGAAATGAAATCTTTCAGATGGCAATGCTTGAACCAAAGTTAGCTATCTTGGATGAAACCGATTCTGGACTAGATATTGATGCCCTTAAAATTGTTTCGCATGGCGTAAATACGTTGAAGAATCAGGAAAATGCGACTATTGTAATTACTCATTACCAAAGATTACTTGATTATATCGTTCCGGATTTTGTACATGTATTATACAAAGGAAAAATTGTGAAATCTGGTACTAAAGAATTGGCTCTTGAGCTTGAAGAAAAAGGATACGACTGGATAAAAGAAGAAGTAAACGCTTAATCACATTCTCAAAAAACAACAATGAGTTCAACACTTACAACAAATAAAGTAGAGGGATTTGTTTCTCACATTGCTGAGAATAATTTAGCAGTTTGGAATGAATTAAAATCTATTAGACAGTCGGGATTAAAGGCTATAAAAAGTCTTAAATTTCCTACAACCAGAGATGAATATTGGAAATACAGCCGAACTACCAAAATCACTAAAAACCACTACCATTTCAGTCAACTTGATTCTATTAAGGGTGATTTGTCGAAAGTAAAAATCGAAGGATTAGATACTTATGAAATAGTAATGGTAAATGGCTTTTTTAATGCTGAATTGTCATCGTTGCCAAAAAACGACATCATAGAAATCAAGTCATTTGAGGAATGTACAACTGAAGAATTAACTTCTTACTTCTCTCAAAACCTGGATACCATAACTAATTTCTTTTCGGCTCTTAATACTGCCTATTTCTCTGAAGGAATAATGATTGTAGCGAAAGGTGTTTGTGACAAACCAGTACATGTAATTCATTACAGCGAAGGAAACAATGTGATTTCTCAACCAAGAAACCTTTTCATTACTGAGAAAAACGCAGAGCTTTCTATCATCAAAAGTTCGATAAACCAAAATACAGAAAATTTCTTTTACAACTCGGTAAACGAATTTTTTATTGGAGAAAATAGTCACATGAATTATTACGTAATTCAAAATTACGAAGAAGGAATGAATGTGATAAGCACCAATGTTGCTACACAAGAAAAAAACTCTAATTTTTCTGCCTACAACTATACACTAAAAGGAGATTGGATAAGAAATAACACCAACATATTTGTGAAAGGTGAAAATTGTGAAAGTAACCTTTATGGTGCCTACCAACCAAAAGGCAAACAACATATAGACAACCACACAATTATGGATCACATAATGCCCAATTGCGAAAGTAACGAGCATTATAAAGGAACAGTGGATGATAAAGCCACAGGTGTTTTTAATGGAAAGGTATTTGTGAGAAAAGATGCTCAAAAGATAAATGCATTCCAAAGCAACAACAACATATTATTGTCGGATGACGCCACAATGAACTCAAAGCCAGAACTTGAAATATATGCTGATGATGTGAAGTGTAGTCACGGTTCTACTTCAGGACAATTGGACGAAGAGGCAGTTTTTTACCTGCAGTCTAGAGGATTGAGCAAAGAATCTGCAACTGCATTATTAATTGGTGCATTTTTAGGCGAAGTTGTAGAAAAAATAAAACTTCCAGAACTAAAAGATAAGGTTTTGGAAATGTATGGGATGGAGTAAAAAAGATATTAGATATTAGACCGCTCCGCTCTCGGATATTAGACTTTTAAGAATACCACAAAACTCAACCCTGAGTTCGACCGATAAGGAGAGAATCGAAGGGTGATTTGATTATCATTATGAAAACAATTGACCAAATACGCAACGACTTTCCTATACTATCTCGTGAAGTTAATGGAAAACCACTCGTGTATTTGGACAACGGGGCAACCACCCAAAAGCCTCAAGTAGTAATTGATGCAATCAGCAAATATTACGAGTTTGAAAATAGTAATATTCATCGTGGAGTTCACACTTTGAGCCAAGAAGCAACTGAGGCATACGAGCAAGCAAGAGTCAAAGTCCAACAATTTCTGAATGCGAAACATTCTCACGAAATTATTTTTACTTCTGGAACAACTGGTAGTATCAATATGATTGCGAGTAGCATGCGAACTTCCATGAAACCTGGTGATGAAATTATCATCACGACAATGGAACACCATTCTAACATTGTGCCCTGGCAAATGTTGTGTGAAGAGACTGGAGCTAAACTAAAAGTAATTCCAATCAACCAACAAGGAGAATTGCTAATGGACGAATACCTAAAGCTAATTTCTTCCAACACCAAATTAGTAGCGTTTACCCACACTTCCAATTCTTTGGGAACTATAAATCCAACGGACGAACTCATTAAAATAGCTCATGAAAATGGAGCACTAGTTTTGGTAGACGGAGCACAAGCCGTAACTCATGGAAAATTGGATGTTCAAGAAATGAATTGCGATTTCTTTGTGTTTTCTGGGCACAAATTATTTGGACCAACCGGAACAGGAATTTTATTCGGAAAAGAAGAAATACTCAACTCACTTCCACCCTACCAAGGCGGAGGAGACATGATAAAAACAGTGACGTTTGAGAAAACAACTTACAACGAATTACCCCACAAATTTGAAGCTGGAACACCCAACATTGCTGGCGGAATTGGATTAGGAGCTGCCATAGATTACGTTCATTCAGTTGGTTTTGAGTTCATTGAAAAACAAGAAAAAGAATTATTAAATTACGCCACTCAAGAATTATCCAAAATAGATGGTCTCAAAATAATTGGCGAAGCGAAGCACAAGACCTGCGTAATTTCATTCATAGTAGAAGGAGTCCACCCTTTTGATTTAGGGACTATCGTTGATAAAATGGGAGTTGCTGTAAGAACCGGTCACCACTGTACTCAACCCTTAATGGATTTTTTCCAAATCCCAGGAACTACAAGAGCATCTTTTAGTTTCTATAATACAATGAAGGAAGTGGATGTTTTGGTAAAAGCTTTGGAAAGAGCTTTGGGAATGTTGAGATAAATAAACTGTTCTTTTTCAACTGTCATTCCTAACTTGATTCGGAATCTCACAAAGAATATTTCGCTTAAGCTTTTTGGAACTATAAAACAAAAGAAGGAAACCAATGTATGGCGCTCCTTCCAATACTTTTCAGTAATTTCACTCCATAACTATTCACTAAGCCAATGACCTCAATCCCAGAAAAACATAAAGATTTCTTCCAATCGGTTTTCGAAATAGTTCGGTATATTCCTGAAGGAAGGGTGACTAATTATGGAGCAATTGCAAAAGTATTGAGCACACCACGATCTTCACGAATGGTGGGATGGGCAATGAATGTTTCTCATTCGCAAAAAAAACATGTTCCTGCACACCGAGTAGTAAACCGAAACGGAATGTTGTCAGGAAAAATGCACTTCCCCACTCCAACAGCAATGGAAGAGGCATTGAAAAAAGAAGGAGTTGAAGTAGTGGAAGACAAAATTGTAAATTTCAAAGAAGTTTTTTGGGATCCGAATTTAGAGCTTTCGCTCTAGACTATTGATTTATTATTCCTGCGAAGGCAGGAATCTATATCACGAGCACAATTACTATTAACGAAGATTCCTGCCTACGCAGGAATGACATTTAAAATTATTTACTATATGAACAATAAACTATGAATATAGATTATAAAATTATCTCAGAAAGACCTACCAATTAAATAACTTTACCTCATCAAAAAAGCAATCTACATAACACTTTTCCTACTTCCATTTATAGGAAATAGCCAAATGTTTGATTCCATTCGAGAGAGCCTTACTCACAAACCTTCTTTATACGCAGATTACAATACAAGAAACTCCTTTATTTCGAACTATCGTGCGCAAGTAAGAGGTGTTATGGGAGGTGTAACTTTTAATAAAAATTTTACTTTAGCCATAAGTTACAATTGGCTAACTACCGAATTCAATCACATTACTCAAAAAAAAGATACCGCAGCACTCAAAATGAGATATGTTGCACCTTTTGTTTCTTTTTCTTTCCTCGAGAATAAAAACTTACAACTCACAGTTCCAGTCTATTTAGGTTTTGGACAAACTTTTTATCAAACTTTGGACAAGCAAAAGTCTAACACTCATTTTATTTTGACTTATGAACCTTCAATGAAAGCTACATATCGAGTATTAAAATATATAGGAATAAGCGCAGGAGTTGGATTTAGACTTCTTATTATTGGGAATAAATTTGTAGAAGAAAACTTTAATTCCCCGACATACACCGTTGGAATAAATCTATTCATGGGAGATATCTATAAAGATGTTAAAAAACGACTAGTGAAATAGAAACATATAGTCACAATAACTTTTATCTTTGAATGGTTAATAAAGAAACCTCATATGACACGCTTAATCTTATTTTTTTACTTACTCATTTCTTACACTCTTTGGGGACAGGTCCCAACAACATCGATTTCGGTGCAAGACACAAGCAAGGTAAATAAAATTACAGATAGCCTTTCTCCTAAATTCTATAAAGTGAGGTACAATGAGACGGATTTACTTCATAAAATCACGGATAATTTCGGTAATAATTTCGAAGATTTATATGGCACTAGAAATATGAGACCTATCCTTCATGGGATTGCATACAGAGGTGGAGGAAATAATTATTACCACAAAACAGACAAGAGAAAAAACCAAAATCCATTGCCGCCAGATGGCGTACTTAACTTGTGTAAAGAGGGATTTTCTAAGTCCGTGTATTTGTATCAAAGAAATGCAGATTCTATTATCGACAATACGGGTTGTAACTGTATTAATGGTAAAAACAATAATTTAGAATATGTTCAGCTTGATTATTTTGATCCAAATCACATTCGTGAAATGGTAAAGATGGTATACAAAAGTGCTACACAAGATTCTGTTGGACCAGTTTATTTGCATTGTTGGAACGGATGGCATGCATCTGGATATATTTCTGCAATTTTACTCAAACAATTTTGTGGATACTCCAATCTAGAAGCAACGAGTTATTGGGATATTGCGACAGATGGCGCCAACCAAAGTCCGAGATACAGAACGATACGAAAACAAATCAATGATTTTGTTCCATTCAAAGAGTTCAAATTAGTAGATGGTATGGGCGAAAAAATTTGTCCTCCCATGCCCAAAATTATTGATAGTGCAGATATTCACTTAGAAATAGAACATTTGGTTGTAGTACCAGAGGCTATTCCATTGAATTATAGATTAATTTTGTACGAAGTGAAATTTGGACCAGGCCAAACTAGTATTACTAATCCAGAAAATAATGCCGACCTACAAAAACTACTAGAAGCTCTTGAAAAATCAGCCGAACTAAAACTAGAGATTGGAGGACATACCGATCGTTCTGGCTCGGAAGCAAAAAACAAACAGCTTTCCAAACAACGAGCAAAATTTGTTTATGATTTCTTGATTAAAAAAGGAATTTCTGCTGATCAAATCACTTACAAAGGATTTGGTTCTTCCTTTCCGGCCTTTAGTAATAAATACAAATCGGGAAGAGAAAACAACCGAAGAATTGAGGTGAAAATAATTCAGAAAAAAGATTTTGGCTCAGAAAACTTAGTGGATGAATCTGCCTACGAAGAAGACTTCACAACCCCTAAAGAGCTGAACCACCATTACCACAATAAATTAAAGCAAAATGAAAGATTCGTTCTCGATCGACTAACTTTTGAACCCAATTCAACAGTAATTTCAGATTCTTTGAATGAGGATTTATTGCAAATGTTACGCTATTTTAATGCAAACCCCACCATCAAAGCAGAAATTGGCGGTTTCACTGATAACTCTGGAATATCAGAAAAAAACGACAGTCTTTCCTTAGAAAGAGCCAAATCAGTGTACTCTTATTTTGTAGAAAATGGCATAGTAAAAAGTAGATTAAGTTACAACGGATATGGTGACAAAAACCCAATTGCACCCAATCGACAAAGATGGGGTAGAGACAAAAACAGACGAATAGAAATAAAAATAACAGAAATATAATGGAAAAAATAAACTCAGAAAAAGCACCTGAACCTGTAGGAATGTATCCTCATGCTCGTAAAGTTGGAAATTTATTATTCCTATCGGGAGTTGGACCCAGAGAGAGAGGAACAAA
>JAHEIE010000058.1 GCA_024639505.1 Crocinitomicaceae bacterium | reverse complement strand
GTAATAAATGATATCGAAGAATATTATATACCGCGTATCAAATGGACCAAAAACTCTGAAATTTTATCAATTACTAAACTGAATAGACTTCAAAACAAATTGGAACTTTTGCAGGTAAACTGCTTGGATGAATTACCACAAAAAAAGGCAACCTTGGAGGCAAAACCTTTTTACACAGAAACAGCAAAAACATACATAGATATTCACGACAATTTAACTTTCCTTGCCGACAACAATACTTACTTGTGGATGAGCGAAAAAGATGGATTCAACCACATTTATCTCAATACACTGGACGGTAAAGAAACCCAAATAACCAAAGGAAATTGGGATGTGATAGAAATTCAGGGAATGGATGAAGAAAATGGATTGATTTACTACCTATCGGCAGAAAATGGAGCGACTCAACAAGAATTGTATGTGGTGAACCTAGATGGTAGCAATAAGAAAAAACTTTCTGCCCGAAAAGGAAACAATTCTACTTCGTTTAGCAAAGGAATGAAATACTACGTAAACTACCATTCGGATGCAAACACGCCTTCTTTTATCTCTCTTCATGAAGCCAATGGAAAACAAATAAAGGTATTGGAAGACAATCAGGCATTGAAAGATAGATTGGAAAAATATGACTTACCAAGCAAGGAGTTTTTTCAATTTGATAATGGGCAAGGAACAAAATTGAATGCATGGATGATAAAGCCTGCGGGATTTGACCCAAACAAAACTTATCCAGTATTTATGACGGGTTACAACGGTCCAGGAAACAATGTGGTGACAGATTCTTGGGGTGGAAGTACCATGATGTGGCATCATTTATTGGCAAAAAAAGGATTTTTGGTGGTGTGTGTAGAAACAAGAGGAACGATGTACCGAGGGAGAGATTTTAAGCATTCTACCTATTTGCAATTAGGAAAGCTAGAAACTGAAGATTTAATTTCAGCAGCCAAACACATTGGCGGATTACCGTTTGCCGATGCCAACAACATTGGAATACAAGGTTGGAGTTATGGTGGATACATGGCCTCACTTTGTATGACAAAAGGAGCAGATTATTTTAAAGCAGGAATTGCCGTTGCGCCAGTTACCAACTGGAGATACTACGACAATATTTATACAGAACGATTCATGCGCACACCGCAAGAAAATGGAAATGGCTATGACGACAACTCACCTATCAACCATGTGAACAAACTAAATGGGAAGTTTTTGATTGTGCATGGCGGTGGAGATGACAATGTACATCCTCAAAACACCTACGAAATGGTAAATGCCTTGGTGAAAGAAAACAAAGAGTTCGATATGTTTATTTACCCAAACAGAAACCACGGAATTTATGGGGGGAAAACTAGGTTGCATTTGTTCAATAAAATGACCAATTTCTTGGAGGATAATTTGATGGAAAATAATTAGAAGTAATGAATTACTTTATCTCAGATGTTATTTCTTGTAGCGATAATTATTTACTTCAAAGGATAGGGAAAGCCATAACACAAGTGGTGCGATGGATCTTTAATCCTTCGTTAGCAAAACTAACGTAATTAAGCAAACAAAAAAGATTCTGGTATTAAGATTCCCATTCCCGCCAAAGCGGGAGTAACAACTTAAAAAAATCTACTGCCTCACTAATTTCTTTACCAAAATAGATTTACTATCCGAGTACACTCTTACAAAGTAAATTCCAATGGCTAGGTTTTGTGTACTAATCGTGATTCTGTTTTCTCCTTGTTTTGCCTGATCTTCGTACAGTACTCTCACAACTTTTCCATTGGCATCGGTAAGGTCTACTGTGATTTGCTGTGATTCTTCAAGAGTGAAATGAAATTGAGATTCGAATACCGAAGGATTTGGAAACAATGTATTCTCTACAAATTGTTCAGGAACAATTGTATCGTAGCAATCTCCTGGCAAAATTACTTCTGACACCCAAGTTTTGTTTTCTTGCCCTTGCCCAAAATAACCAGACATCCATACTTTACAATCTTCGTTGTACTTCCTTTGTATTCCAAAATAATCTCCCCATCTCATCAAGTAATCTCTAAAGTTTCTCACGTTCGATTCTCCTTCCTTTACCATTTTTGTTTCCGAAAAATTATTGCCATCGAAGTAAGTGGCAGAAATTCCTGCATTGGTAGTTACTCCCGTATGATTAAACCCAATGATTGATTTATTTTCTCCAGCAATTAATCCTCCATACACAATATTTGGATAACCATAATCGATCCCAGAATTCCCAATAGTTCTGGTTTTAATAGATGGTGTGCCTTCCAGATTTGAAATAACACCGTGATAAATTACACAATTCCCGGTATTTGTATCTAATCCATGGTGTACGTATTGTATTTGGTTGTTTTCGTAAATCCCTCCCAATACTCGGGAATCGTTGGTTGCAAAAGATCTACCTTGAGATTGCCTTGCATTGGGCGCCAAAAAGTAATTCTTATCAGCACGAATCAATTTCACATCAATATTGGCAGACATGCTAGTAATCGTATTGTCGATATGAATTAAATAAACAGAGTCGCTCATTGTAGCAAAATTTCTGTTCGAAAGAAAATATTGGTCTTTGCTTTTTAAATCGTAACCACCTCGTACTGGGTGCATATTTCTTAAGTTTATTCCACCTTCTTGAATACCAGACCACAAATTCAAATCCAAAGCTGTGTCTCCGGCATAACCTGTGTATTTGTCGATTTGCCAAATTACAGTTTGCTTAAAAGAAGTTTGCCAACTTCCTCCCGGATTCAATAAATTGATTGTGATAAAAGCTTCATCTTTTGTCATAGAAATTGCTGGATAATCGCTCCAAGATGTATCGTTAAGTGGATTTCCTGGCAAGGAATATACATTCCAATTTCCCATTGGATCATTCGTTTCGGAAAAACAAACTACAATAAAACTGTTGTTTTCATTTCGCCCAGCAAGGTAAATAAGCATAAACTTATCGTTCTCTGGGTCATAAATCATTTTGGGATCAAAATTATCGAAATTCATTCCTATTTGAGCCGAAAACTGATTGAGTGCAATTTCACTTAAAGTGGTATCGTTTTCTGTATCTCTTACAAAAATGGCTGAATTAAATGCCGAAACCACTACTCCATCATTGGAAATTGCCATCGAATTATCGCTCGGGTTTCCTGCAGAACCAATGTTCGACAAAAATGATTTTCCAACGGTCAATGTATCATTAGATGTGATATCGCGCGAAGATGAACGAGAAACTGTTCTTGGATAGTTTTTTTCTATTTCTGCTTTCTTTTTCAGTAGCATACTTTTGGTAGATTCACCATCTGGCGAAGGCGCTTCCATGTTCTGTATTTTGATACTCACCTCTTCCTTCATTGCTCGTGTGGCGTTTACCGTTCCTCGTTTTTGAATCTGAAAGGATGTGGTAGTTTGGGAATAGGAAAACAGCGACAAAACTGTTAAACCAAAAAGAATAGGTAGTTTTTTCATGGTCAAAAATTAAGTCTGAATTTACTCAAATTAGAGAGAAATCTCAATCTTTTCTCCCAAAAACTTAGGAGTTGTTTTCAACACGTACACGTCAAGAACTGCTTTGCATTTTGCCAAATACTCTCGTAATCTCATGCGTGGACTGTACCAAGGTGTTTTTGCATTCATCGCAATAGCTTCAATTCCATTTTTACGAGCAAGAAATATAGCTCGCTCATTATGAAACTCTTGTGATATTACTGTGACTTTGGTTTGCCCAAATACTTCTTTCACTCGAATCATAGAATCAAAAGTTCGAAAACCTGCGTAATCCATGGTAATATCCGAGGAGTCTACTCCGAGTTGTACCAAATAGTCTTTCATTTGTTGAGGCTCGTTGTAACCTTTCACATGATTATCTCCACTTACAATAATATGATTTAGTTTTCCAGAATGATACAACTCATAGGCTGTTTCCATTCTGTACTGAAAATATGGATTTATTCCTCCATTGTAGGCAAATTTGGAGGTTCCAAGTACCAATCCAACTTGGTTTTGAGGAATCTCGGACACAGAGGAATACACGAATTCCTCAGAAAAATCTTTGACACTGCGATTGCAAACAATAACACCAAAAACGACTAACGAAATAAATAAAACACCCAATTGAAACCATTTTCTTACAAAAAGTATGATTTGTTGAAGGAAGGATTTTTTATGTTGTGGTTTTGATTCCATTATTCTTGATCCAAATGACGATAATAAGTGAGTAATTCGCTCAATGTTCCTTCTTCTTTTTGCTTCTTTATTGTGGCCAATAGCAATTTACACTCTTGACTCACCGGTTGATTAGGTAATCCATTGTCGCGCATAAAATGAGTGAATTTAAGCACGGTAAACGCATTAAAAAACGAATAAAATCGTTTCTCAAATTTACTAAAACTAGAGGTGTTATTTTTAATTTCTTCTACCTTATTTTCAAAATCAATGGAATCAAGAAAAGATTGTACAGCTTCATTGTGATGCCTCACTTTTTTCCCTTCGTACAAGGATGATATCCATGTTGGAATTTCTGCAAGCAATACAAATATTTGAAATTGATAGGTATGGTAAATTTGTATGTCATTCTCAATAAAATCGCCAATTGCCTTTCCTGTTCCAAATGGAACTCTATCCGAAATTCGGGGTGATGGAATGACACAAGTCGAATTCAGTTCAGTAAAACTACCTAATTCAATGATTTTTTGGAGAAAATAAAAGTCTTCACCTGCCTTTCTTTTGTTCATTCCTCCTTGTTTTTGGTAAGCAGAAGAACGCACTGCCATGCTAGAACCTACTGTATGAAATGCAAATGGAAAGCCAGCCCACTTGAGTGCTTGATTGTAATAACGCAAATGTAACTCGTACTGAATTATTCCTAAATTAATGTCGTCCTCCTTTCCATCAATCGGATGAGCATAGCGAATGGAACATCCTGGAGTATTCTCATTTTGTTCGAAATGAGATTCAATCTCTTGGAAATAATTGTTTTCCACAACACAATCTGAGTCCAAGGCAACGATAATTCCATCGGTTTGAGATTGGTAAAACAAATGAACCGCTTCGTCCATTCCAATTTTACGAGCTAGCCCCACTCCTGCATGTTTTTTCGGCAAACTCAATTCTTCCATTATCTCAAGAGGAAAATCAGGGTGAGAAATTTGCCAAAATTTAAGTTCTGCAATTGTTTTGAGATTCCTTTCCGCAATTTCTGAATCTATAATCTCCGATTGATTGACAACTACAATCACCTTGAATTCAAGTTTTGGAATTTTGCATTGCAACAATGAATCGAGCGTGGCAGTTGTATTAGGTTCATTAAAACAAGGAATTACAACCACAATACCTAATTTTTGATTAGGAGTTACAGCAATTTTGGGAGATTGAAACCCGTATTTTTGTAGGTATGAATTCACATTTCGAAAGTAAGAAAAATGAAAATTATAATTGTTCCTAACCCCAAAAAATAATACAAAAATATTTAACTTAGCGATTCAATTAAAACAAGAGAAATCAAGTGATTCTATCCAAAATATCTTTCATCAATTTTAAAAATTACGATCAGGCAGAACTAGAGGTTTCACCCTTTGTAAATTGTTTTTTGGGGAAAAATGGAATGGGAAAAACAAATTTGCTTGATGGAATTTATTACCTCTCTAATTGCAAGAGCTTTTTTAATTCTGTAGATACTCAAAACATTAAGAATGAAGAAGATTTTTTTGTGATTCAGGGTGAGTTTGATTCGCATGAAAACACAGAAAACATTTATTGCGGAGTAAAAAGAGGAAAGAAAAAGATATTTAAAAAAGGGAAGAAAGAGTACGAAAAATTATCGGATCACATTGGGCTCATCAATACTGTCTTAATATCACCAATGGACACCAATCTGATTTATGAAGGAAGCGAAACGAGAAGGAAGTTCATTGACTTAATTATCTCTCAATACGACAAAGTTTATCTTCAAAACTTGATTCAATACAACAAAGTACTTACCCAAAGAAATGCTTATCTCAAAAGCATTCAGCAAGGAGGAAAATTTGATGAACTTTCTCTACAAATTTGGGATGAACAGCTCATTACATTGGGTGATAAAATTCATGAGCAAAGAACTAATTTCATTCAAGAATTTCAATCAGAGTTCAATACTATTTACAAAACTTTATCGGGAGGAAACGAAGAATCTAAACTGAGCTACAAATCTCAATTACAAGAAAATTCTTTTGGTGATTTATTGAAATCTAGTTTGAGTAAAGAACGATACATTGGGTACACCACAAAAGGAATTCACAAAGATGATTTTGTGTTTGAAATTGAAGAAAAACCATTAAAGAAATTTGGTTCCCAAGGACAACAAAAAACTTTTTTGATTGCGCTAAAACTAGCTCAATTCAAGCACATTGAATCCAAAACAGAATCGAAACCTATATTGTTGTTGGATGATATTTACGACAAACTGGACGAGGAACGAATTTCGCATTTGATGAATCAAATATGCGAAGGAATATACGGGCAAGTATTTATAACCGATACAAATACAGAGAGACTTCCTGCTTATTTTAAACAAAAAGAGTACGAGTGTTTTTCTTTTGAAGTAGAAAAAGGAAACCTGTTAACTGAAGATTAATACAAACTAAATTATTTTTAAATTTATACCACTATGAAAACAAAATTGATTGCTACACTCCTAGTATTTGCCCTGGTAAATTGCGGAACAGAAAAAACAGAAGTTGAGGGCACTCCTGAAACAACAGAATCTACAATGACTTCCAAAAATATTGATTTGATGTCGGACATGGAACTATTTTTATTCAGTGAAGAATTAGAAAAAAACCTCATTGATGAAGAGAGTTTAGAGGTGAGCAGAGGACTTTCGGTTAAGTTATTGGAAACGGCTCAAAAACACATTGAAAAATTCCCTAAGAGCGAATACCGAAGAGAATTGATAAGAAAAGGATCGAGAGCTGCTCAAGGATTGGGACAAGATTTTGAAGCAGTAAGATTGATTGAAATTGCTATTTCTGAAAATAAAAATGACCCAACCATAATTGAAGAAATGAATTTGAGAGCGTTTTTGTTTGATAAAATGGACAACAAAAAGAAAGCACAAGAGGCTTACGAAGAAATAATCGCTAAATATCCAGACCATGAGTCGGTGAAGATGCACAAAGAAAGACTAAAAACACTGCACATGACCGAAGATGAATTAATCAAATTATTTGAAGAACGTAATGCAAAATAAACTTCAAGCTTTTGAGAGGCTATTGAATATCATGGACGACCTGAGGGAAAAATGTCCTTGGGATAAAAAACAGACGATTCAAACTTTGCGTCATCTTACTATTGAAGAAACATACGAATTGGCGGATGCTATTTTGGATGAAAACATGGAAGATATCAAAGAAGAAATTGGGGATATTATGCTTCACATGGTTTTTTATTCCAAAATTGCTTCGGAAACTAATGATTTTGATATTGCCGATTCTTTGAATGCTGTATGTGACAAATTAGTAGAAAGACATCCCCATATTTATGGTGATGTGGTTGCCGAGACTGAAGAAGAAGTGAAAAAAAATTGGGAGAAAATTAAATTGAAATCTGGAAAAAAATCTGTGTTGGAAGGAGTTCCCAAATCCTTACCAGCTTTGGTGAAAGCATCTCGAATACAAGAAAAAGCAAGAGGAATAGGATTTGATTGGGACAATAAAGACCAGGTTTGGGAAAAAGTACAAGAAGAGATTCAGGAACTAAAAGTAGAGATTGAATCGGATTCTAGTAAAATTGAAGACGAGTTTGGGGATGTTTTGTTTTCTCTTATAAATTATGCTAGATTTATTGGCGTGAATCCCGAAAATGCTCTGGAAAAGACAAATAAAAAATTCATCAAAAGGTTTCAATATTTAGAAGTGGAATCCAAAAAAGATGGAAAAGAACTCTCGGAAATGAGCCTTGAGGAAATGGATATGTACTGGGAAAAGGCTAAAAAAATATAACAATTGGCACAAGAAAAAGCTGACATAGACTTAAATAGTTGGGTAGACGAATACTCTGATATGCTCTTTAATTTTGCCGCAAACCGAGTTAATGATCGCGATTTAGCAAAAGATTTGGTGCAAGATACTTTCTTTTCGGCTTTGAAGGCTTGGGAAAGATTTGAGCAAAAGAGTACGGTAAAAACTTGGCTTTTCTCTATTCTGAAAAGAAAAATAATAGACCATTGGAGGCAACAGCAAAGTAGAAAAACAAAGCCCATTTCACAGTTTACTACCAATGATGAAGATGAGAACAACTGGATAGAAGCAACCACTCCCAATAGCGAAGTAAACGAAACAGAAGCTTTTTTCGAGAACAACGAACTGCGCGGTGCATTAATGACTTGCATTGATTTGCTGCCAGAAAAATCAAAAGGAATATTTATCGATAAATTTATCGATCATAAAGATTCTGAAGAGATTTGTAATGAGTATGAAATTACCTCGTCCAACTTTTGGGTGATTATTCACCGAGCAAAAGTTCAACTGAAAGGGTGTTTGGACAAAAAATGGTTTGACCAATGAGATATTGTAAAAAAGCAGCGCACTTAATTGACCGAAAGGATTTCGAGAAATTAACAACATGGGAGAAATTTAATCTCCGCCTACACAATGCAGTTTGCAAAAGATGTAGAGGCTACAATAGGTTTTCTCATGTATTGAAAAGTCTATTTGGTAAAATTTCTGAACAGGAAAAATGTTTGTCCTGCGAAGAAAAAGAAGAACTAAAGAAAAAACTGAGTTCTAAATAAAAAAACACAAGCAAAAGCAAAACGACCTGCCAAATGGCAGGTCGTTTTTTTTTGTCTCTACTTTTTATATTATTTCAATTTATTAAGCGTGCACCCCACTCCTATTCTAAACCATCTTCCTGGCATCACAACTAAGTTGGTTTCTCGGTAGTCTTGATCAAAGATATTGGCGATTTCACCATAAATTAGAACTTTTCCATTGTCAAAAGCCAACTTTGTATCCACAATCGAATAATCATCTAAATTTACTCTGTCGGTATATCTATAGTTTACAGAATGAGTAATGTTTTTGTGGTATTTGAAGGCTACAAACGCTGTAACTTGATGATTTAAATTCTCCAAGGCATACTTAGACAACAATCCGTCTTCTACTCCAGTTTCTTGATTTAGGTAAGTGTATCCCGCACCCAGAGATTGAATAAAGTTTAAGGACAGCGGTTGCGAATTCACATCCAATTCTACTCCGTTCGTATTCAGTTGTATTAAATTATTAGGCTGCCAAGGCGATGATTCGTCTGCTCTAGTCCAATCAATGATGTTGTTTCCTTCTCTTACAAAGTAACTGGCTTGAATTTTCAAAAAGCCTAATGCAGCTCTCAATCCACCTTCATAAGAAAAGGCAATTTCAGGATTCAGGTTTTCATTTCCAATGTTTGTCCTTCCTTGGTAAAATAAATCGGTATAAGTTGGAACTCGATAGGTGTAACCTGCATTGGCAAAGGCTGTTATTTTCTTATT
>JAHEIE010000047.1 GCA_024639505.1 Crocinitomicaceae bacterium | reverse complement strand
AAACTACTTTCCGCTTTATCTAGCAAATCAAAAACATCTGTGGTTTCATCGTAAGCCATTTTTATTGTGTCCGAAGAAATTCGGATAAGCTCTCTTTGAATAAATTTTTGAGCTATGATACGAGCATGATGCTCCACATTGGCAGCCGAGGCAATTCTATTCGTTAATTGAGAAATATAATAAGCTCCGCCTACGTATTCTAATTCTCCTCTGTTTCTCAGTTCTTGAGTTACTGTAAGAATATCAATCGGCTGACTGTTTCCAAACAAATGATGAACTACTGCATATATTTTTTGATGTTGATCTTTGTAAAAACTTTCTGGACTCAACACATCAATCACATCATTCACGGCATTTTTCTCCAACATCAATGCACCTAAAACTGCCTCTTCAAAATCTACCGCTTGTGGCGGAATTCTTCCAGAATCTTGAAAAAATGGAGAAGCTTTCTTTTTGGTGGCCATTCTCGTAATTGGGTCGTTATCAGGGTTATTGTTACTCATTAATGCGTTTTGTATTTCTCAATAAAGTAAGGTACAAACTATTTGTTCAGCAAACTCACTATTCCTTTAAAAGGGTTACAAATGTAACTCGAATAGTTCAGAATTTTGCACTCTTCAAACCAAAAAAGTTACTAAAAGAGATTATTAACAATTGTTAGCAACCTAAAGTATTATTTAGTCAATCTAATTCAATTTTTAGATAAGTCTAAAAATATTTTTATATTTGCATAATGAGTTATACAAAAACAGAAGAAAACTACCTAAAAGCTATTTACAGTTTGCAGGTTAAAATTGGCAAAGAAGTATCAACCAATGAGCTAGCTAGCAGTCTCGAAACCAAGGCTTCTTCGGTTACGGATATGGTGAAAAAACTCGACAAAAAAGAATTGATTACTTACGAGAAATACAAAGGGGTTTCCTTGACGAATTTAGGAAAAGAAATTGCCATCAACATCATAAGAAATCATAGAATTTGGGAAGTATTTTTGGTAGAGAAGTTAGGTTATAAATGGGATGAAGTACACGAAATAGCAGAACAACTTGAGCATATAAAATCGGAAGAACTCGTGGATAGATTGGATGATTTTTTGGACCATCCTTCCTTTGATCCGCATGGAGATCCTATTCCCGATAGAGAAGGAAATATTCCCGTACGGAAAGAAGCAATTGCTTTGAATGAATTGAAAAAAGGAGAGACAGGAATCGTTGTAGGTGTTAAGAATACCGACATTGATTTTCTTCAGTTTTTGGAAGAAATGAATTTAACTTTAGGAAAATCCATTCAGGTAGAAAAGATATTTGACTTTGACAAATCAAAAGTTGTAAAAACCGGGCAGCAAACAGTGACAATTTCTAAAGAAGTAGGATCCTTTTTGATAGTAGAAAAAATAATTCAAACAAAATAATACATTCATGGAAACAATTATAAAATGGTTTGAAACCATAGATCCAGTAACAGCAGCTTTTGTTGCAACTACTTTTACATGGCTTGTTACGGCTAGCGGAGCCTCTCTTGTATTCTTTTTCAAAAGTATGAATCGAGCTGTTCTTGATATCGCACTCGGATTTACAGGCGGAGTAATGGTTGCCGCCAGTGTGTGGAGTTTGATTATGCCAGCACTCGACATGTCGCACGGAACTGGATTTGACAAAGTTGGCCCAACCGTGATTGGTTTTGTTTTGGGAGCTTTGTTCATTTTTGCTCTTGACAAATTGATTCCTCACATTCACCTGAATTACGAAAAAGTATCGGAGGCAGAAGGACCAAAAACAAAATTGAACAAAACTTTGCTATTAACTCTTGCCATCACTTTGCACAACATTCCCGAAGGATTGGCGGTAGGTGTTCTTTTTGGTGGTGCAGCATTGGGAATTGATGGAGCTACAATTGGAGGTGCCATTGCGCTTGCGCTTGCTATAGGAATCCAAAATTTTCCAGAAGGTTTTGCAGTTTCTATGCCACTCAGAAGACAAGGAATGAGCAGAGGGAAAAGTTTTTGGTACGGACAAATGTCTGCGATTGTAGAACCAATTTTTGGAGTTTTGGGAGCTGTTGCGGTTCTTACATTTACTCCACTCCTGCCCTATGCACTTGCATTTGCAGCTGGCGCAATGATTTTTGTGGTGGTAGAAGAAGTAATTCCCGAAACCCAACGAGATAAATTTACAGATCACGCTACGCTCGGTTTTATCGGTGGTTTTTTGGTGATGATGGTGCTTGATGTTGTGCTTGAAAATATTTTTGCTCAAATCATTAATTAATTTTATGAATAAACTAATCGCACTACTTTCACTTTTTTGTTTTTTACAGTTTCAGTGTTTTTCACAACAAATAGAAACCGACAGGCCAGACCAAACTGAAAGCTCATCTATTGTTCCCTTCAAAAGTCTTCAAATTGAAACGGGATACCTTTTTGATCAAAATGATGATGGTGTTAACGCTTTGGAATCGCAAACTACTCCTACAACTCTTCTGCGCTTGGGTGTTTCAAAACTATTCGAATTGAGAATAGTGAATGATTTGTATGCATTGAATTATGGAATAAATCCTAATAAACATCAAGTAGCTTGGCAGATTGGAACAAAAATAAAGATTCTTAATTCTGAAAAATACAAAACAAAAATTGCCTTTTTATCTCATTTGGTTTTTCCGAAATTTGAAGGAGTTTTCAATTCCAATTACGGAACCATCAATCGAATATTAATATCAAGAGAATTTGGCGAACGCATCAATATTGGCGCTAATATTGGCTATGATTATTTTGAGGAGAAAGGAAATTTAACTTATACATTGGCTCTCGGACTTAAATTGAGTGAGAAATTCGGTTTTTTTATCGAGCCTTTTGGTGAATATTCAAATTTAGAGGAGTTCGTAAATAAATTTGATTGTGGATTCACATTTCTACCCACAGAAAAGATTCAATTGGATGTGTATGCCGGAACAAGTTTGCACAAAAAAAGTATAGAAAAACCTAGTAATCTTTTTTTTGGCTTTGGTGTTTCTTGGTTACTCCACCCTCTTAAATAATTCGTGTCATAGATTCCTTTCTGCAAAGGAATGACAAGGAAAAAGCAATTCACGTTAAGAATGTCATTCCTGCATCAGCAGGAATCTGCGTGGTTGAATTAGGCTCGTGTCATAGATTCCTTTCTAAAAAGGAATGACAAGGGGAAAGCAAATCACATTCGGACTGTCATTCCTGCCTTTCGACCTTGGCTCAAGATAAAATACGGCAGGAATCTACGTGATTGAATGAGGCTCGTGTTATAGATTCCTTTCTGCAATGGAATGACAATGGGAAAATGGAAACTAATAACTTGTTTAAAACTTCCAACCCTCTGAATAGGTAAACTAACTTTGTGGCTGTAATTTTGAAAATAAATATAAATTTACTCAAAAAGCTATGAAATTTTTTATTGATACAGCCAACCTAAACGACATCAAAGAAGCCAACGATTTAGGAATATTAGACGGTGTAACTACCAACCCATCGTTGATGGCAAAAGAAGGAATTGGAGGGACTGACAAAGTAATGAAACACTACGTAGATATTTGCAACATTGTAGATGGACCAGTAAGTGCCGAAGTTATTTCTACTGATTTTGAAGGAATGGTGAAAGAAGGTTTGGCTCTTGCCGAATTGCACGAAAATATCGTAGTAAAAGTGCCAATGATTCCTGAAGGTGTAAAAGCAATTAAATACTTTACCGAGCATGGAATAAAAACAAACTGTACATTGATTTTCTCGCCAGGACAAGCTTTGCTTGCCGCTAAAGCTGGAGCAACTTACGTTTCGCCTTTCATCGGAAGATTGGATGATATCTCTACAGATGGATTGAACTTGATTGACGAAATCAGATTGATTTTTGACAACTACGGATATGCTACAGAAATTCTTGCAGCTTCTGTTCGTCATCCGATGCACATTATCAATTGTGCCAAAATTGGTGCAGATGTAATGACTGGACCTTTGAATGCAATCTTGGCTTTGGCAAAACACCCATTGACCGACAGTGGATTGGCTAAATTCCTAGAAGATCACGCAAAAGCAAACTCATAATTTTTGGCAGCAGAATTCCTATCCATCCATCCAGAAACACCTGAATACAGAAAAATTCAGGAGGTTGTGGCTGCGCTAAATAAAGGAGGAATTATTGCTTACCCAACAGACTCAGTGTATAATTTTGGTTGCTCGCTCGACAACAAGCGAGCAATCGAAAAACTGGCCAAACTGAAAGGAATTAAGCTCAAAAAAGCGAATTTCTCTTTGGTGTGTGCCGACCTAAAATCCATTGACGAATACACCACTCCGTTTAGCCGAAGTGTATTTAAGGCTTTGAACAAAAACCTACCCGGACCTTTTACTTTCATATTGAATGCCAGCAATCAAATACCCAAGTTATTTGATTCGAACAAAAAGGAAATAGGGATTCGAATTCCCGACAATGAAATTTGCCTCGAAATTGTAAGACATTTAGGTGTACCGATGGTAACAACTTCCATTCATCACGAAGATGAAATCGTGGAATACATTACCGACCCCGAACAAATTTTTGAAAAATTTGAACACCAACTAGACCTTGTGATAGATGGTGGAATTGGAAACAACGAACCCTCTACCGTTGTAGATTGCACCCAAGACGAATTGGACATTGTGCGACAAGGAATTGGAGAATTGGAATATTAATTCTGATTCCTTCCCTAAGTAATATTTCACCTCTCATTTTGTTCCGTAATTCACTAAGTTGTATTTCGAGCGACAAAACCTACCTTTTAAATTAAAATACTTGACATGCAATGAGTTGATGAAGAATCGTTGTAACTTGGGTTTATAGACAAGTTGTGGGCAACTTGAAGAAAATATTTAGATTTTGAAAATAATGAAAAAAATTATAACCGCAAATGTAGATTTATTTACCATTTTTCTAATTATTTCTGGTCTAATTCTCACTACTTATTTGATAGGATTTAAACTATCTACTGACGAAAGGACAACTGTCAATATATTATCTATAATTGGTACAATTGCCTCATCATTTGGTTTAGCCATAGCTTTAATTCAAATTATTGCTTTAAAAGAAATTTCTGTAATTACTCAAAGTACAATTAAAGACACAAAGGATAAATTAATGCTTGGAATATCAATTTCAGATGTAACTGAAGGAATTAAATTAATCTCTGAAATTGATAGTTTTATTGGAAATCAAAAATATGAAATAGCCAGATTAAAAATTATTGATTTAAGAGAAAAACTAATTCAGTTTAAGTCTAGCAAAGAATTTCAATTAATAATTCAAGATAATAAAATACAAGAAATAATTAGTTTGCTAAATATCCAAATCTCTTCAATTTATAACGTAATTTTTAGTGAAGAAGAGATTAAATATAACCCTGAAGAAATTACTAATCAATTACAAGAAATAGCTACTCATCTAACAGATTTCAGAAATAACATTAAATATCAGACAGTATAATGGAAGCAAAAATAAAATCATTAATCGATAACCTTTTAACCAAGACAACTAAGAAAGAGGCTAATTGGGATAGAATGGGAAAAAGTGAGCAGTTTGTTCTGTTTCTAGAAAATGCTAAAGTATCAATTGACAGGTCACTTACCAATAAAAATAACATCTACTATCAATTTTCCATTATAAATTTAAATGGAGATAGTATTTTTAACGTTAATGGACTAAAGAATGATTTTTTACCTCCAGATAAACAAGATTATACCATTTTACAAGAACTACATGAGGAAATTAAAAAAGCATATTTCAAAGTTGACGAAACAATTGAAGGCTTATTAGGGGAAATAAAGAAGGATGGAGAAATAGGAAAAGATGACCCAAACGCTTTGCCATTTTAAAAAATCAGACCAAAGATGGCAATAATTCATTGCTAGTACTCGCCTACTTACGAAAATCCTCGCGGATTTTAAGTTTGGTGTGAACTTGTAAAGTTAAGTGCTAAACCACGCAACTACTCTTAGCCGAGACCGCTAACACCCTCACTCCTTTTTATTCATCCTCCAAACCAAAATACCAATCCCCACCACAAAGTGGAGAATCACTATTCCGATGATGATGTAAGGTGATTTCATGTTAGTTGTATTGAATTTCGTAGCTCACATCGGCAAATTGCCTGAACATTTCGTACACTCCACAGTAACGATCTACTGATAATTTTACTGCTTTTTCGATCTTGTCTTTTTGTAAATCTTCACCCTTAAACTTGTAAATCATCTTTACTGTGTCGTAATATTTTGGATGCTCTTCGGTGAGGTTTCCTTCCACTTCTATTTTAAAATCTGTTACTTGGGCACGCATTTTCTCGAGCAAAGATGTAACATCCATGCTGGTACAACCAGCCAACGAAACTAACATGAGATATTTAGGAGTCATTCCTCTGGCTTTTCCATTTTCGTCAGGAGTGGCATCCAAAGTAAGCTTTCCTCCTACTGTTTCCACTTCGTAAGTCATATCGCCTTTCCAATCCGTTGATATTGTATGTGTCATGTTTTTTTATTTAAATGTAGTTTTCTTTTGAACGCTTGAAGGTAGCAATTGTTACAATTTTCTTCCTTTTGGGGTAAAGAAAAACTAAGATTGCCAGATTCTTTGAGAAATGAAATACTTCTTTTACTTTTATTCAATTACCAAACCACTACAACCCATGATTGGAATTTCTATAGTATTTGTGATTTTGGGGCTTGCCATAAAAAACGGAAAGCTCTATTTCTTGATGGCAGGTTACAATACTTTGTCTGAGGAAGAAAAGAAAAAATACGATGTGGAAGGCATTGCTTCTGTATTCAGAAATGCGATGTTTTTCATGGCTTTTGTCATTAGTTTGGGTTTTTATATTTCGCAATGGTTGGAGGTTCCAGACATTAAGTTTTATTCATTTTACGGAGCGCTTGTAATCGGAATCCCTTATTTATTGATAAACTCCAACAAAAGCAAATACAAACTGAATTGAGATGAAGGAGGAAATAAATGAGTTTGTAAGTCGCCAAAAAAAATGGGGACAAGAAGTGCAAAAACTTAGAGAAATTACGCTAGACTGCGGACTGAATGAATCCTTGAAATGGAAAACTCCTTGTTTTGATTTCAATGAATCGAATGTTGCCTTGATTGGGTGTTTTAAGGAATATTGTTCACTTAGTTTTTTCAAAGGTGTTTTGCTCAGCGATTCAGAAAATTTGCTGGTTTCTCCTGGCGCAAACTCACAATCTGTTCGCTACTTGAAATTCTCTTCTTTGGAGGAAATCATCACTTTAGAATCGGTAATTAAACACTATTTGTTTGAAGCCATTGAGATTGAAAAATTAGGATTAAAAGTAGAACTAAAGAAAAGCACAGAGATTGTGTTTGTTGAAGAATTGGCAGAAAAAATGAAAAAAGACAGTGAGTTTGAAACTGCTTTTTTAAACTTAACACCAGGAAGACAGAGAGGATACAACTTGTTTTTTGAAGGAGCCAAACAATCGCAAACCAGAATATCGCGCATAAAAAAATACGAATCGCGAATCTTGGATGGGAAAGGAATGAACGATTGCGTTTGTGGATTATCTAAAAAAATGCCTGGCTGCGATGGCTCACATAAATACAGTATATCATGATTGTAACGAAACTAAAATTAAGTGATTCACTTCCATTGACTTGCTCCCGAACGGGAACTTGTTGCCATGGAAAAACAGTGCATGTGAACCCATGGGAATTAGCTACAATTGCAAAAGCAAAAAAACTATCTACCCAAGATTTTGTGAATCAATTTTGCGACTGGGGAGGAATAAAACTGAAATTTGAAGGAGCTGTTGGTTACAAAAACCAAAATTCGTGCAGCCAATACATAGAGGATTTTGGGTGCAGTGTGCACGAAGGACGACCACTCGCCTGCCGACTTTACCCGCTGGGAAGACAAATACAAAATCAACAGGTTCATTACATTCACGAAGGAAAAGAGTTTCCTTGTTTGGAAGGTTGCCCAGTAGTAACAGAACTGCCTAAGTTCACGGTAGAAGAATACCTTCAGGATCAATCTACCAAGACTTTTGAAAGAGGACAAGACAATTACCTAGAGGTAATGCAACAACTCGCAGACATTGCTTTTGAGCTATACTTGGATAGTGGACTTGCCCAATCGGGGAACATTGAAACACTGAACCAATGGAGTATATTGGGAAATTCAACGCCCGATGAATTGTTTCAATTCATCCCAAGCGATTGGCAAAAAGAACTCATTCACCCAGAAATAAAAGAACTGAAAAACCCTACTGATTTTGCAACCCAACATCTTCAACTATTATTGAACAAAGCCCAGCACGATTTTGGTTCTGTGACAACTCTTGAAGAACTTCAGCAAGCTTCTGCTGTAATGATGTCATTAGCACTGCAGGTAGCACGCTCTATTGGTGCGGATCCTAAATCGCTGGCCGAACATTGGATTGAAACAGCACAATTGCATCTTTAACCCACAAAAAAAGCTACTTGTTTCCAAGTAGCTTTTGCTTTTTTTAATAAGAATAGTTCCTTCTTATTTTATTACTGTCATTTCTTCTACAAGATGTCCTGCTCCTGCATATTTATCAATGATGAATAATGTGTATCGAATGTCAACAGAAATTGTTCTTTGCACTCTGTTTTCGAATGAAATATCTCCACTCATTGCTTCCCAGTTTCCATCAAAAGCAGTTCCAATTAAGTATCCGTTTCCATCAATTACCGGACTTCCTGAGTTTCCTCCCGTGATGTCGTTGTTCGTCAAAAAGTTTACTCTTAATTTTCCATCGGCATCGGCATATTGTCCATAATCTTTTTTAGCGTACAATTCTTTTAATCTTGTTGGTAAGCTAAATTCTTGGTCACCTGGGATTTCTTTTTCAATCAATCCTTCCATTGTAGTGAAATAAGTATCCAATCCATCTTGGCTTCTTACAATGTTTCTCACTTTATCGCTCACCTCGTAAGACATCACACTTCCGTAAGTCAATCTTTGCGTAGAGTTTGCATTTGGGTAGAAGCTTTTTTCTGGTTGCATCAATCTTATTCCTTCTACAAATAATCTGTAACCTTCTTCCATGTCTTCTTCCACTTCAGCAAATTTAGAGGAAGAACCGTAATACATCGAAATGAAATCTGTAGCTGCTTTTATTGCTTTGTCATCTTCTGTATCAATCGATTTTCCAGCTTTTAGTTTAGCAATTACTTTGTTCATTTTCTTCTCCTTCATAAAAGGTGATTTGCAAAATAATTTCTTAGCAAATCGGTCGAAGTTTGCTTTTTTTACATCAGCAAAAAACGCAGGGTGTTGTTCTTTCTTCACTTTGTTGTAATACAAATCGAATAAGTTTGCCACTAAGTTTTGCTCCGTTTTTTCGTCATAATTTTTGAAATGTTCTTTTGTCATTTCTTCCAATGCTCCCACTAATCCTGCAATAGTTTTGTCTCTTTCTGCAATCATTGCTTCTTTTTCTTCTCCTGTTGCAGCTTCTATTTTTCCATTGAATTTTCCTTTCGTTGCCTCAATAGTTTTAAGAATTCTATCGGTTCTGTATGTGTACAACACAAAGTCAGGACCTCTCAATCCTGCTTCCATTACGTAGGTATTTCCAACAATGTATTCGTCAGTCAAATCGTAATATTCTTTTATCATTCTCAATGCATCTCCGTATTTTGCAGTCAATTGTGGCGATTGTCCGTACCAGTTTTCAAAATCTCTTT
>JAHEIE010000045.1 GCA_024639505.1 Crocinitomicaceae bacterium | reverse complement strand
GAAGTAGATTTGTAGCAAGTCCAGAATCCTCTGCTCATCAATCTTTCAAAGAAACTGTGGTTGAGGCAAAAGAGGGCGATACTCATCTTACACTGAAAGAATTAACTCCTGTGAGATTAATCAAAAATGAGTTTTACAACCAAGTGGCTGAAGCTTATAAAAACAACGCTACGCCAGAAGAACTTAATACACTACTAGGAAAAGGAAGGGCAAAAAAAGGAATGTTTGAAGGAGATTTGGTAAATGGAGAATTAGAAATTGGACAAATTTCGGGTTTAATTCACGAGATAAAACCTGCCAAAGACATTGTGCATGAAATAATTGAAGAATTCCATTCAGCGAAACAATCGATGTGTAATTTATCTATTTGACAGCCATGAAGAAAAAAACAATTGGAAGAAAAGATATCCTTGATTTTCCTAGATTGAAACTAGAAAATATAGACGTAAAAATAGATACTGGCGCCTACTCTTCCTCAATTCATTGTAGAGATATAAAACTGGGAAAAAGAAATGACAAAGAAATAATTTCTTTTATTTTACTAGATCCATCACACGAAAAATACCATGGAAAAAGATTTACTTCTTCCACTTTTAAAGAAAAACTGGTAAAAAGCTCAAATGGAATTTCGGAAAAAAGGTATGTGATAACATCAGATGTTTTAATTTTTGGTGAAAAGTACAAAGTTGAATTATCTTTGACAGAAAGAGGTGAAATGAGATTCCCAATCCTTATTGGACGTAAATTACTAATGGGTAAGTTTTTGGTGGATACCGCAAAAACTGATTTGTCGTTTAAAAATAAAAATAGTATTATTATTGATAAGTAAACTGAATTATAAATTATCTAACAAAAAACTACAATGAAAAAATTAATTATTAGCCTAGTATGTGTTGCAACAAGTGCAATATTTACATCTGTTTCAGCGCAGGTATTCCACCAAGAAGCTCAATTTGGAAGTATTGGATATGGTTTTGGAAATATCGGAAACACTGTTGTTAAATCATTTAACAACAATGCAAATTTCAATTACACATCAGTTGGTCCATTATTTTTGAGGTACGAATATGGAGTTTCAGAAAATTTTGGAATTGGTTTAAACATCTCCTATCTAAGTGGTGTTGCTTCTTTTAATACAGAATCGAATGGAGAAATCTATAGAAATGAAATCTCAAGAGAAGGGTATAATATTATGCTGCGATTCAATTGGCATATGGGAGATCATCACAAAATTGATCCATACATAGGATTTGCAGGAGGATACAGGAACAATGTCTTAACTTCAGATTTTGGCGATCCAGAATTAGAAAATGTAAGTAATGAATCCTTGATTCCTTTTGGATTTGAAGCTACTTTCGGAACTCGTTTTATGTTCTCTGACAACATTGGAGCATACGTTGAAGTGGGGGTTGCAAGAGCAATAATGCAAATAGGAATGACTGCAAAGTTTTAACTAATTAACAATAACTAAAAAATCCCATTGAATTTCTTTAATGGGATTTTTTTTATTCCTCTATTTCTTCCTTTATCCACATCTTTTCAAAACTCAATCGAAAAGCACCAATAAAAGAGTACTTCTTAAAACTACTTGGTGGTATTACGCTCAAAAAAGTAGATTCATCTTCGCGGTGATACAAATAGTACACTTCGCCAATTATAGGTTCAAAATTATATTCGGTATTGTAAATCAAGTCATTCCACTTGTATTCATCCATCATTTTATCGTATTCCGCCTGCAATTCATTGAATTTTTGCTTTAGCATATGATTCACCTTGGTAATCCCAACATTTTTCCAAGTTTTGACATTTGTAGTAGAAATACTTGGAGCACCTACATTGGTTCCGTATTCCTTTATTGCCGCATCGTACCTTCCTGTATGTTCATCAAATACTACTTGATCTGGCTTTTTCTCCTCGTTTTGTTTTGTCATTATTTGATTTTGTTAAACAAAAATACTCATTTCTTTTTTATAATTCCACAAACACCTCTCAATTGTGGTACTTTTTTTCTTCTTACTTTTATTCTCTAAATACTAAACAATCATGAAGGCAATAATAATCACAGGTGGCAGCAAAGGATTAGGTAAATCTTTGGTTACTTTATACAATACAGAAGGATACAAAGTTTATTCTTTGGCTCGCACTATAAATTCAGAACTGAAGGACGTGAATCAAATTTCTGTTGATTTGAGTAATGTTTCCGATTCTCAATTGGTTCTGAACAAGGTTATGGATGAAATTCTGAACCAAAACCCATCTTCTATTACATTAATTAACAACGCTGGAACTTTGGGTAAAATGGATACTTTACAGGAGATACCATCTGAAAACATAGAGACTACTGTCTCCTTAAACTACACCACACCCATGATTTTTTGTTCTATTTTTTCAAAGAAACTAGAAAACTATAAAGGAGTTAAAAAAATTAGAAATATATCTTCAGGAGCAGCAAATGGAGCTTATCACGGATGGTCGGTATATTGCAGTACCAAATCAGCAATGGATAGTTTTACCAAGGTTTTGGCTATTGAGCAAGAAAACAATCTCTCGCCAATTCATGTACTTTCTATTTACCCTGGTGTAATTGACACCGAAATGCAAGCCGAAATCAGAAAATCGACACAAGAACAGTTTAGCAATGTAGAGCGATTTATAGAAATGAAAAAGAACAATGACTTATCAACCCCAGAACAAATAGCAAATTTGGTTTACAAAATAGACCATGACGTTTCAATAAAAAATGGAGAAATTACTGACGTTCGAGATTTTTATTGAGTTTTATATCTGTCAAAGTGTTGAGGAAAGAAATCAACGATTGCATTTCAGCTTTGTTCAATCCAAGTGGTTTTATTAGCTTGTCTTTGTTTAGGTGATTTTTCCCTCCGGAATTGTAGTGAATAATTACCTGCTCTAAATCATCAAAACTTCCATCATGCATGTACGGCCCAGTAATGGCAATGTTTTTTAACGAAGGTGTTTTAAAAACTGATAAATCATTAGAATCTTTGGTTGCTCTCATTCTTCCTTCGTCTTTATAATCCTCATACAATCCGTTATTAGTCAACTTGTAATTGGTGAAATTGAAACCTGAATGACAATTATTACAAGCTGCTTTGCCAAAAAACAAGCGCATCCCCTTTTTCTCTTGTTTTGTAAATTTCACTTTTTCCTTTAAATACAAATCAAATTTGCTTGAATTACTGATTAAGGTTCTTTGAAATACTCCTAGAGCTCTTGTTATTACATAATGATCTGGCTTGCGATTATAGGCTTGTTCGCTCAAATCGACATAAGATTCAATTTTCTGAATTTTTTTTGAAATTTCTACAATGTTGTGAGCAAATTCATTCTTTTCCTGTATCGGAATCAGTGCTTGCATCTCGATAGTCGGAACACTTCCCTCTCTCAAATAATAAGGGTGAAATCCAACATTCATAAGACTTGGCGTATTCCTTACACCTTCTCTACCAAAAACACCTGGACTAAACTTTTGTGTATCACTAAAAGCAAATTCTGGAATATGACAACTAGCGCAACTCATAGATGAATCAATAGAGAATATTGGGTCAAAAAACAATTTCTTTCCTAATTCAATCCTTTTGTTCGTTGCAAAATTTTCTTTTTCAAAAACCATACTTGGGATTGAAAATTCAATTGCATCATGTTCTAATTTTGATTGCAAAAAACAAGAAAAAAATGACAGCAACACTATAGTTGCTACCACTTTCTTGGATATATTAAAATTACTCATATTAAAAAGGTGAGCTGTATCGCTTGTCAGTTGCTAAACTTCTGTCGGTTAAAGTTTTAAGAAAATTAACTAAATCTTCCTTATCCTGAGAAGTCAGAAATAACCCCGTATTTCTGGTAGCCTCCAATGCTGGATCTATGGTAGTGGAATAAACCAATCCACTATTGTAATGCTCCACCACTTCTTCTAAAGTAGAAAATCTGCCATCGTGCATGTAAGGCGAAGTCAGTTCAATGTTTCTGAGAGAGGTGATTTTAAATTTACCTCTGTCTCTTACATCTTTGGTAACCTTCATCCTTCCGTCATCTATCATTCCTGCATCAGAATCTAGTCCATTATTAAAATATTGATCGTTCTCGAAATTTGCTCCCGAATGACAATGAGCACAATCTGCTCCCGAAGTAGCAGGAAAAAATGCATTGTACTCGGTATAGAATAAATCTTTACCTCGTTGCTCCGAGGCTGTAAAAGTTGCTTCTCCCCTTTCTTCTTTGTCAAATTTACTATTGTTTGAAACGATAGAATTCATGAACTGCTCCAATGCAAGCGAAATGTTTGCGCTTGTAATCTCGGAAGAACCAAAGGCTCTAAAAAACTGATTTTTATAAGCCGATGAATTGTTCAACTTTTGAATCACATTTGGCAATGTTTCATGCATTTCTAGTGAATCCTGAATCGGCAAAAGTGATTGCTCCCTCAATAAATTAGCCCTTCCATCCCAAAAAAACTGATTGGTATTCCAGAGCATGTTGGTGATTGCCATGGCTTGTCTTCCTCCTGGCAAACCCATAATCCCAATGGAAAAACGATTTGTATCGGAAAAGCCAGTAGATTGCGAATGACATGAACTGCAAGACATTGAACCATCGCCCGACAACATTTTTTCATAAAAAAGCATTCGTCCTAGCTTAACACCTTCAACTGTCAATGGGTTGTCTGGAGGAATATTAGGCGGAGTTAAACCGAGATAACTCAATTCATATCGTGTAGGATTGTAAATGATTTCGTCAACCTCTTCTTCTTCTTTTTTACAAGAATTCAAAATCAAAAGAACACCTACAATTGCTGTAACTATAATAGTTCTCATGGTACACTAATTAATTGGACACCACGAATTTTCTACTACTCAAACTAGCGCCATTTTTGGAAAGTGTACAAATATATATTCCCGGCTTTAAGTGATTCACTTCTGTTACCTTTTCCGAAGTAATAGTCTTAAATACTATACTTCCTTTCAAGTCGGTGATGGATATTGTTCCGTCATTTATAGTTTCGCTCAGGGTGATTTTAACATTCTCACCTTTGGAAGCGGGATTGGGAAATACTGACATTTTTATATTGTCTATTGCTATATTGTTCAATCCCACAGAAGGATTTCCTTCAATAGAAGTAAAAACGAAATCTCTGAAATTTTCAAGATTCTTTTTGTTGTTTCTAATCTCACCATGATCTAGTGGTCCATTAGAAAGATCTATATCTCTGATAGATTCCAAATAATCAGCGTTCAATTCTATGGTTTTTTTTCCAGTACTTGAAATTCCAGCAGTAGAAATTGTTGTATGAAAATAGTTCAAATCTCCCAACGAATGAATTTCGTATTGCCTATCTGGTGTTACTGCAAAAGTTCTTCCTTCCATAGCGACAAACCTATAACCAGGAGTCCAACCCCAATGCATACTTGGTGATTTTGGAGCTAAAGGATGAGAGGCAGGAAGCAATGAAGGATCATTGTGGTTCAATGAAGGTTTAACTCCTACGGCTAGCGTAACTTTTTCAAGATTCGTTATACTCATTGTAGTTAAGGAGTCTAATGTTGCAACGTTTGCATTGATTAATAAAACTTTATCTATGGGTGTAATTGTACCCCCATCATGAGTCACAGAAACTACGGTTAGGTAATATTCCAATCGTGACAAATTTATTTTATTTCCCAAATTGTTGTAGCATGTATCATTCAGAGTGAATGCGTTACTGCCCAATTTATGATTTATTTTTATATCCAATTGGGTTTGAGAAAATGCCAATGTAGATGTAATTATAAGTGCTGTAAATACTATATATTTTTTCATTTTGTTTGATGTTTGATTCTTTTTCCAAATAAGAAAAGAACGGTTGTAACTAATTTTTTAATCCACTTCTGTGGAAACGAAGTAGGAAAAAAATCAAATTATAAAACACTGATGATACAGAAACAAATTAGACGGCTTAGTTTCTGGAGGAGGCAAAAAAACTTCATAAACTTTATAGAACATTGAGCATTGCACAAAGTTTTCGGAAAAAACAGGGGGAAATTGGAAAACAAATGAATTTTCAACTTTCTCGTCAAAATTTGTTTTCTTGTATTCGTCCGAAGTGTCAATTGAAAAATGATCAACCGTGCAACAGCCAACTTTTTTAAATTTTGAGGAATCTTCCGATGTATCAATTTCTCCGCATGTCGTAATATTCCCGATAATAGAAAACTCAAACAATTCGGTACCACAAAAATGTAAGTCCAAAGAAATTCCTGTTGATGAAAGCAGCAACAAAAAAGCCAAAATTAAGGATGTAACTCTCTGTTTCAAAGATTATTTTTTTTGGTATCTATTTTCAAATATAATGAAAATATCGATAAGAACTATTAACCATAATTATTGATTCATAGAACTAAACTATTTAATTAAAAAAAGAGCGATTAATTTGGTTAATCGCTCTTTCTGTAAAATATATAAATCAATTACTTGATTCTCTTTGCTGTTTGCCCAGTTAATCCATAAAGATTATTCAATATTCTTTTCATCGACTCCGAACTATCATCTTTATACCTTTCCTCTATCATAGGCAATAATTCAGTGATGTAGGCATCTCTTTCAGCTTTTGCCTTGTCATATTTTGCAGTTTCTGTGTAATCAATTTTGTTCATTTCCTCGTTCATGATTACAATTTTGTTGTAGTGAACAACAGCCATATCACTTTTCAATTCCTCCATTTCTGGCCTCAAAGTAAGTGCCTTTTCATAAGCAACTATAGCAGCGTCAAACAATTCCATGTTGGAATAAATAATTGCGGCAGCATACTGCAATTGAAAGTTGCTTGGATCATTTTGTAGCGCATCTTCCAATGAAGATTTAGCTTTGTCATATTCATTGTTGTCAGCAAAAATTTGTGCTTCATTCAAAATAACAGCTGGGTCCCCTTTGTATTTTGATTTAGCCTCAGTAATAGTTGCATTTGCTTTTTCAGTTGCTCCCATTTTTTTGTATGCATCAGCAAGTTTCAAGTACACATCTGCTCCTCCGTAACCGAATTCAATACATTTTTTGTAATTGATTTCTGCAGCTTCATAATTTTCAATCAATACAGCTGACATACCTGCGTTGTATGCTCCTATTGTATCTACTAACCCTATGATTTCACCATAAACCTGCGAGGCTGTAAAACTCTCAAATGCCTTTTTGTAATCTTGGTTGTTGTAGGCTTCTATTCCTCCATTAAGACTACCATTATACATAGGACCAGCTATCTTTCTCAAATCGTTTTGATAATATCCCTTTTTGTCAAACTCTTTTGTTTTCTGCAATGCATTTACCACCTCTGCCGAAACATCCATCGATTCTTTGATTTTCATTGCTTCTTCCGACTTCATTCCAGCAATACCAGCATAAATAGCAGCTTTCCAACTCCAAGTTTTGGCTTGAGTTTTTGTATCTTCATTTTCAATAGCTTTATCTATGTATGGCTTTGCTTTTACAAATTGGTTTTTCTTGGCCAACATTATTGCTGATGTTACATTTTTTTTCTGTGAGAATCCTGCAAAGGTAGATCCCATTAGTAATGAAACTATAACTAAGTTCTTTTTCATGGTGTTTTTATTTATTTTAATAGTTAGATGCAATTTTTTGAAGATTGCATAAAGTTTTTTTCAAGAACGTTGCCAAACATTTAAATAATCTGCATTTAGGAATTATTTAACAATTAACTCTCTCAACAAATATAGTAATGTTTCGATTTCCTTGCAAAATTTAGGTTAAACAAAAAAAGGCTTGCTTCAAAAGAAACAAGCCTTATTATTTAGTTTTTTGTTTATTCTTCAGAATCGTCAACGATCGGAGAATCATCCCCTTCCAATTCAGTTCCTGATAAATCTACAACTTCGTCTGCTTCTTCATCTTCATCTCCTCCACCCACTATTTTGGCAACCGCAGCAATGGAGTCATTTCCTTTCAAATTGATAAGTCGAACACCTTGAGTTGCTCTTCCCATTACTCTTAATCCTGATATTTTAAGTCGAATTACGATACCTGATTTATTGATAATCATCAAATCATCTTCGTCTACTACGTTTTTGATTGAAATCAACTGACCAGTTTTTTCACTGATATTAATCGTTTTCACTCCCTTTCCTCCTCTTTTTGTAATTCTATAATCAGAAATTACCGAACGTTTTCCGTAACCATTCTGAGAAACAACCATTACATTGGCAGTCTCTTCTTCCACGCAAATCATTCCTACTACTTCGTCCTTCTTCTCATCTGTCAATCTTATTCCTCTTACTCCCGAAGCAGTTCTTCCCATAGAACGAACATCTTGCTCGTTAAAACGGATAGCTTTTCCAGATCTAAGCGCCATCATGATTTCATTCGAACCATTTGTGATTTTTGCTTCTAACAATTGATCGTCTTCTCTAATCGTAATCGCATTGATTCCGTTAGTTCTTGGTCTCGAATATGATTCCAAAGAAGTCTTTTTAATCACACCTTGCTTAGTACACATAATAATGAAGTTATTCTTGATGTAATCTTCATCCTTCAAATCTTGTGTATTGATGTAAGCCATTACTTTGTCGTCTTGCTCAATATTAATCAAGTTCTGAATTGCTCTTCCCTTAGAAGTTTTTCCACCTTCTGGAATTTCAAAGACTCGCATCCAGAAACATTTACCCTTTTCGGTAAATACAAGTAAGTAATTGTGGTTTGTTGCTACAAATAACTCTTGGATAAAATCTTTATCCCTTGTTTGACTTCCTTTAGATCCAACTCCTCCTCTGTTTTGAACTCTATATTCTGATAATGATGTTCTTTTTATATAACCAGCATGTGATATCGTTACAACTACTTCATTGTCAGGAATTAAATCTTCAATTCTCATTTCGTTTGCAGAATATTCAATTACTGATCTTCTGTCATCTCCATACTTTTCTTTTATCTCAGCCAATTCTTCTTTGATGATAGACATTCTTTTGTCTTCATTTTCTAGAATTTCTTTTAGTCCTGCGATGGTTTTCATCAACTCCTCGTACTCAGCTCTCAATTTATCCTGCTCTAGTCCTGTAAGTTGTCTCAATCTCATTTCTACTATTGCTCGAGACTGTATTTCAGAAAGATTAAATCTTTCAATTAATTTATCTCTTGCTTCGTCTGGACTTTTTGACGCTCTTATCAATTTGATTACTTCATCTATATTATCCGAAGCAATAATTAATCCCTCTAAAATGTGTGCTCTTTCTTCCGCTTTTCTAAGTTCAAACTTCGTTCTTCTAATAATCACTTCGTGTCTATGCTCCACGAAATAATGAATCAATTGTTTCAGATTCAATAATTCTGGTCTTCCATCAACTAAACAAATGTTATTTACTGAAAATGAAGTCTGTAGAGCTGTATACTTGAATAATTTATTCAATACAACATTTGGAATTGCATCTCTTTTTAATTCATAAACAACACGCATTCCGTTTCTATCCGATTCATCTCTAATGTCAGAAATACCCGTTATTTTTTCGTCATTAACAAGATCAGCAGTTTTCTTAATCATGTCTCCCTTGTTTACTTGATAAGGGATTTCTGTAACAATAATTGCTTCTCTTCCTTCTCTTATTTCTTCGATAGTAGCTTTCGCTCTCATCACAATTCTTCCTCTTCCAGTTTCAAAAGCTTGCTTTACACCTTCGTAACCGTAAATAATTCCACCAGTTGGAAAATCTGGAGCCTTTACATGCTCCATCAACTCAGAAATTTCGATATC
>JAHEIE010000024.1 GCA_024639505.1 Crocinitomicaceae bacterium | reverse complement strand
GGTATGCATGCATAATAAAATTGCATTTTTTGAATTTATTGAAGTGATATTTTTTTAAACAGAAAAAACGATAAAAACATAAGACAAATAAAAAATAGTATTCCTATCTTTGGAATTATTTTTACAATAACCCATAAACTGAATAGATGAGAACAGTTCAATTTAGAGAAGCACTTCGTGAAGCGATGAACGAGGAAATGAGAAGAGACAAGAGTGTTTTCTTACTAGGAGAAGAAGTTGCGGAATACAACGGAGCTTATAAAGTAAGTCAAGGAATGTTGGACGAATTTGGTCCAGAGCGAGTAATAGATACTCCAATTGCAGAGCTTGGTTTTGCTGGTATCGCAGTGGGTGCAGCCATGAATGGTTTGAGACCAATAGTAGAGTTTATGACTTGGAATTTTGCGATTCTTGCTGCTGATCAAATCATAAACAGTGCAGCGAAAATGTTGCAAATGAGTGGAGGGCAAATCAATGTGCCAATCGTATTTAGAGGTGGAAACGGAACTGCTGGACAACTGGCAGCTACTCACTCTCAGAGTTTTGAAGCAATGTACGCACATGTTCCAGGATTGAAAGTGATTACACCTTCTAATCCATACGATGCAAAAGGATTATTGAAAGCAGCAATTAGAGACAACGATCCAGTACTTATTATGGAATCGGAAAAAATGTATGGAGACAAAGGAGAAATTCCTGAAGGAGAATACATTATTCCAATTGGATTGGCTGATGTAAAAAGAAAAGGAGATGATGTAACTATCGTTTCTTTCGGAAAGATAATTAAAGAAGCTTACGTTGCTGCAGATGAATTGGCAAAAGAAGGTATTTCTTGTGAAGTTATTGATTTACGTTCTATTCGTCCATTGGATTGGGATACGGTAATGAAATCGGTGAAGAAAACGAATAGATTAGTAGTATTGGAGGAAAGTTGGCCAATGGCTTCTATTTCTTCTGAGATTGCTTATTACGTTCAGAGATACGGATTTGATTATTTGGATGCACCAGTAATGAGAGTTACTCAAGCAGATACACCATTCGCATTTTCTCCAACATTGATTGAAGAAGCAATGCCAAATCCAAAAAGAGTGATTGATGCGGTGAAAGCTGTATTGTATGTGAACTAGTTTATTTTAGCTCTTCTGTTCTCGATATAATTTTAAGTTTTTGTTCTCACAAAATTTTAAAATCACTCGAACTGACAGAGCAGAGCAACAAACGCATTTTAATTCGAGTGGTTTTTATGGAGCGATTGCGGATAAAAATTGTATCGAGAACTGACACGAGAATAATTATTGAATGCCATTTACGAAAGTAGATGGCTTTTTTTTGTAAAGATTGTAAAGGAAGGACGTTAAAAGAAATTGAAAGCGAACTATCTAAAATTCTTATTTAATAATTAAAACAATCCCTATGAAAAAAAATGTAGCTGGAATTTTATTCCTAAGTCTAATGCTAAGCCAATTATCTTTTGGGCAAGTAGTAAAAAAAATTGTGGTAGAACATTTTACCAATTCATTCTGTAGTATTTGCGGTTCTCGTAATCCCGGATTTTATAATAATCTGAGCAATAATTCTGGAGTATTACACCTGGCTGTTCACCCAAGCGCACCATACAGTAGTTGTCAGTTGTATCAACAAAATTCTACGGACAATGATGCACGAACAAATTACTATGGGATTTATGGAGGAACCCCAAGATTGGTAATAAATGGAGATGTGATTTCTGGAGGAGCAAACTATTCTAGCAATTCAATATTTACACCGTATCAGTCGCTTAGTGCGCCAGCTAGTATCCGAATAGTTCAGCAAAATTTTGGTTTAGATTCTATACAATCAACTGTTGTTTTAAAAACAGAAGGGGCTCATACGTTGGGTAATTTGTCTCTTTTTGTTGCCTTGGCAGAGGATACTGTTTTTTATTCTGGAGGAAATGGCGAAACAAAACATTACGATGTATTTCGCAAATCGTTGACCTCTTCTTCGGGTATGTCTTTAAATTTACCAGCCACAATTGGAGATTCATTGGTATACACGTTTACCTCTTCTATCAATTCAATTTGGGATGAATCCAGAATTTTTACATTGGCTATTTTACAAGAAACATCTTCCAAAGATTTGGTTCAAGCTGAGGCTTCAAAACCATCTGAAAGTATAAATACGTTGGGTGTGAATGAACATAGTTTGCCTTTAGAAGTAACTGTTTTTCCTAATCCGACTTATAATTCTTTGGTATTAGATATAAAGGAAGATGGTCCTTCGTTTATTAGAATTATTAGTTTTGAGGGAAAGGTAGTTCTCGAAGAAAAAACAAGTGATTCAAATGTTTTTCTTGATTTATCTGAACTAAAAAATGCTATTTACTTTTTGAATGTAACAAATGGCAAAGGTTCTTATTTTCAGAAAATAGTCAAATTGTAGTTTTTTTCTAACTCATGAATGTTTTATCAAATAATTAGATTATCAAAGCAAATCGACAAACTATTGAAGCGTTTTTGGAAAAAGGAATTTGGAAAATAGGGGTATAAGCTTTTATTACTCTGTACAGTTTTGTATTTTTACTATTCAAAATTTGAACTCAATAATTATGACAATAAAAGCCAACAATCCAGCTTTAAAATCGTGGGTAGAAGTACCTGCAAATTCTGATTTTCCTATTCAAAACCTACCGTTTGGGATATTCACTCACAATGGAAATTCTGCGCGAGTAGGAGTTGCGATTGGAGACAAAGTTTTGGATTTAAAAGCACTACATTCTTTGGGGTATTTGACAAGACTTCAGTTTACTATTGAAGATTTTGATTGCAACATTCTTAATAAAATGATGCGTCACGGGAAGCAAGGAACGAGAGAATTGAGAAATAGAATTTCTGAATTATTGAGTGCAGAAAATGATGAATTACAGAAAAATGGGCATCATTGTGAGCAAGTTTTGTACTTGCAAAGTGAAGTAGAAATGTTGCTTCCAATGCACATTGGGGATTATACCGATTTTTATTCGAGCGAGCAACATGCCTACAATGTTGGGTGTTTGTTCCGTGATCCAAACAATGCTTTGTTGCCAAACTGGAAACACATTCCTGTAGGTTACCATGGAAGATCCAGTTCTATTGTGCCTTCGGGAGTTGATTTTCATAGACCAAAAGGTCAAAAGAAACCACCTACCGTTGAGGTTCCTGTGTTTGGAAATTGTAATTTATTAGATTTTGAATTAGAAACTGCCTTTTTTACTTACGAAGGAAAACCATTGGGAGAATCCATTTCTACTGAAGAAGCAGATGAATACATTTTTGGTATGGCATTGCTAAACGATTGGAGTGCAAGAGATATTCAAGGTTGGGAATATGTGCCGCTTGGCCCATTTTTAGGAAAAAACTTTGCTTCGCATATTTCTTGTTGGATAGTTACATTGGACGCTTTAGAGCCTTTCCGAACTGCTGGTCCGGTTCAGGAGCCAAAGGTTTTGCCTTATTTGGAATATGCTGGCGATAAGCACGTAGATATTAATCTGGAGGTAATCATAAAGCCAGAAGGAGGCGAGGAAACGACTGTTTCTCAGTCTAATTACAAATACATGTATTGGAATATGAATCAGCAATTGGCTCACCATTCGGTAAATGGATGTAACATAAGAACAGGAGATTGTATGGGGTCTGGAACTATTTCTGGACCAAAAGAAAGTGAATTTGGTTCTATGTTGGAATTGTCTTGGAAAGGAACTAAAACCATCCCGATGAAGGATGGGACAGAAAGAAAATTTATCAATGATAATGATACGGTTATTATGAGAGGATTTTCTGAAAAAGATGGAGTGAGAATTGGATTTGGAGAGGTGAAGGCGAAGGTTTTGCCTGCTTTGTAATTGATAATTAACAATGAATAATTGATAGTTTTGGTTAAGTATAAATAATGGGTAATTATCCATTTTTAATTAATGAAATATGTTTGGAGGAAACGGAATGATGAAAAAGTTGCAGGAAATGCAACAAAAAGTAGAAGAAACTAAAGCTAGACTGGACACAATTACTGTGGAAGGAAAAGCGAGTAATGGAAAAGTATCGGTAATAATGACTGGGAACAGAAAAGTAAATGCTATTTCTATCAATGAGGAATTGGCTAATTTGGACAAAGAAGAATTGGAAGATTTAGTTTTGATCGCTACCAACGATGCTTTAGAGAAAGCTGAAAGAGTAAATGAATCTGAAATGAAAGCGGCTTCAGCAGGAATGTTGCCTGGGATGTAAAAACTGGTTGTGAGCTTCAAGTTGCAGGTTTTATTGGTTTTATATTTTTTCTAACCAATATTTCTCGAAGTTTGGTGTCATTCATTGAACCTTCTGATGAATGGGGTGTACAGAATGAAAAACAAACGCATTATGAAAGTTAAGATAAATGAGCCCTGTTCAGAGGATTGGAGTAAAATGAAAATTGGGGTGAAATCTCGGCATTGTGAATTGTGTGTAAAATCGGTTGTAGATTTTACTGAAATGACCAGAGACGAGATTCTAATTTATTTGATTCAAAATCAAAGTAAATCCACATGCGCCCGAATCTTAGGTGGTCAAACTGATTTTCATTTCACCGAACTACAGGCGATTGTTGAAAGTACAAGAATACAGAAGGGGAATAGAGCTTTTTTATTGTTATCGATGGCTACTTTAGCTTTGGTTTCATGCCAAAGCAAACCGAATTCAATAATTGGAACGAATCTAACTCTTGGTGAAATCGTTCAAGTGGATACTTTGCCCACAGTGGATACCACAAATTCCCAAGTTGAGGTAGATTCAATCCCTAAAAAACAGAGTGTTAAAATTGGAAAAATTGAAACGAAAAAGGCAAGTTGCAAGCCCAGAAAAGGCGAGATTGAGACTATCATTATGGGAGATGTAATGATTGTAGAACCAGAAATAATCGAGGTGGTAGAGCCAGAATTAATGGGGCTTATGGAATTAGAATCTCAACCTGTTTTGGATAATGATTCGACTGTGTATGAATTTACTGAGTTAATGCCAGAGTTTGTTGGAGGGGTAGATAGTTTAATGTCATATCTTTCAAGTCAGATAAAATATCCTAAACAGGCTAAGAAAAATGGAGTAGAAGGGACTGTTTATGCTCAGTTTGTTGTAGGGTTAGATGGAAGTGTTTCTAAGGTGATTGTGTTAAGAGGAATTGGCTATGGTTGTGATGATGAGGCGATTAAAGTGCTGAATTCTATGCCGAAATGGATTCCAGGAGAAAACCGAGGTAAGAAGGTAAGAGTGAAATATACTCTACCAATTAAATTTACATTGAAATAAATAGATCTGGATAAAATGAATAAGAAACAAATTCGTAAAGAATATTTAACCAAAAGAAAATCATTGTCTTCTCAATTTGTGAAGCTGGAAAGTTTGAAAATATCCGATATTGTATCACAAAATTTTATACTAGAATCCAAAACCGTTCATTGTTTTATTCCTATCGAAAAAAACAACGAAATTGATACCTGGCTGCTTATCGATAGAATTATGGAAAAAGGAAAAGTAGTTGTTCCAAAAACTAATTTTAATGATAATTCGATGACTCATTTTTACTTTGAAAAAAATACTGAACTTGTATTGAATTCACATGGTATTCTTGAGCCAAATGAAGCTAAACAAGCTGAAATTGAGGAAATTGATATTGTTTTACTTCCGCTGTTGGCTTTCGACAAAAATGGATTCCGAGTAGGTTATGGGGGTGGGTTTTATGATCGTTTTTTATCTCAACTACCAAAAAAGACTCAATTAATTGGACTTTCTCTTTTTGAACCTATTGATGAAATAAAAGATTTAGATACCTTTGACAAGAAAATGCATCGTTGCATTACACCAACTGAAATTTACAGCTTTGAGTAAACCCAATCCAATTACAGAATTGCCAATCATGGAAACTTTTTACACCGTTCAGGGTGAAGGGTTTTATTCGGGGCGAGCTGCTTTTTTTATTCGTGTTGCAGGTTGCGATGTGGGCTGCGTGTGGTGTGATGTGAAAGACAGTTGGAATGCCAACGAACACGAAATTCTTCAAGTTTCGGAGTTGGTAAATCAAGTAAAAGAATCAGGAACCAACTTTGTAGTTATTACTGGTGGAGAACCAGGAATGTATGATTTATCCTATTTGACGAATCAATTGCATACTTTGAACGTAGAAATTGCCGTGGAAACTTCGGGAGCATACGAATTGAGAGGTGAATACGATTGGATATGTTTGTCGCCAAAAAAATTCAAAAAACCACTCGATTCAGTGATTTCCAAAGCTCACGAATTGAAAATAGTGGTGTTCAATAAATCAGATATTGAATGGGCAGAAACTCACTCCAAGCAAGTTCCTGAACATTGCAAACTGTATTTGCAAGCTGAGTGGGAGAAGAAAGAAAAAATGTATGATCTTATTTTATCTTACATCACCCAAAATTCTCAATGGAGAATCTCTGTTCAAACTCACAAATATTTAGGGGTGGATTAATTTACTTTTTAATCTTACAAGTTTTTATTCCAAAAATTGAGTAAAGAGGGCAAAAACTTATAAGACTAGCTAGAACAAAAATTGCGGCTACAAGCAGAGCGATAATACCTAGTGTTCCAGTTATTACATTTGTGAAACTTAAAATTGCCAATACAATGGCGATAGAAATTCTAATTCCTTTGTCTGCAGTACCCATGTTCTTTTTCATAATTAGTGTTTATCAGATAATTAGTAAACAAAGATATGTTAATGTATTCTGTTTGTTTGTGACAAAAGTCACTCAGAAATAAAGTTTTTGGGTGTTTAACTGTAAAGCTCTTCTCTTTGTTCTTTTATTTTGTCACTTTCGATGTATTCATCGTAAGTCATCAATTTATCTAAATGACTTGTAGGTCCTAGTTCTACAATTCTGTTGGCTACAGTTTGCACAAACTGATGATCATGAGAGGTAAACAATACAGTTCCTTTAAAATCAGCAAGTGAGTTGTTCAAAGCTTGTATCGATTCTAGGTCAAGGTGGTTTGTTGGTTCGTCTAAAATCAATACATTTCCTTGTAATAACATAACACGAGATAGCATACATCTAACTTTTTCTCCTCCAGATAGTACGTTACTTTTCTTAAAAACTTCTTCGCCTGTAAACAACATTTTTCCCAAAAAACCTCGGATAAAAACCTCGTCTTTTTCTTCAGAATATTGTCTCAGCCAATCTACCAAGTTGTCTTCTCCATTAAAATATTCGTCATTGTCGTTTGGTGAATAAGCAGGTGTAATGGTTTGTCCCCATTTTATTTCACCAGCATCGGCTTCTATTTCTCCAATTAATGTTTTGAAAAGTGCAGAAATTGCATTGCTATTTTTTCCAACAAAAGCAATTTTATCCCCCTTATTCACATTGATATGAAAATCTTGAAACAACCCTTTTTTGGTTAAATATTCTACCTCCAAAATTTTATCTCCAGCTTCACGGGTTTGGTCAAAGATAATTGCTGGATATCTTCTGCTCGAAGGTTTAATGTCCTCTACATTAATTTTATCTAATAGTTTTCTTCTACTCGTAGCTTGTTTCGATTTACTAGCGTTTGCACTAAATCTAGAAATAAAATCTTGTAATTCTTTTTTCTTTTCTTCGGCCTTCTTGTTCTGGTTTGCTCTTTGTCTGGTAGCCAATTGACTCGATTCGTACCAGAAAGTATAGTTTCCAGAATACAAGTTCAATTTATTGTAATCAATATCAGCAATGTGTGTACACACAGTATCCAAAAAGTGTCTGTCGTGAGAAACCACAATAACTGTGTTTTGAAAATCCAATAAGAAATCTTCCAACCAAGAAACAGTATTGATATCCAAATCATTGGTAGGCTCATCTAAAATCAAAATATCTGGATTTCCAAATAGAGCCTGAGCCAAAAGAACTCTCACTTTTTCACTACCGCTCAAGTCCTTTACCAAAGTGTAGTGTTTGTCTTCAGGGATATTAATTCCACTCAATAAGCTTTCTGCTTCAGGTTGTAGGTTCCACCCATCCATCTCTGCAAATTCTGCCTCTAAGTTTGCAGCTTCCATTCCGTCTGCTTCGCTAAAGTTTTCCCTTGCGTAAACCTCTTCCTTTTTCTTCATGTTGTTCCACAATTTGTTGTGGCCCATAAGCACGGTATCCAATACAGAAACATTGTCATACTCTGAGTGACTTTGTTTTAACACAGCCATTCTTTTTCCAGGTTCAATAGCCACCCGCCCAGAAGTTGCCTGAATATCTCCTGCCAAAATTTTAAGAAAAGTTGATTTTCCAGCACCATTTGCACCAATTACTCCATAGCAGTTTCCTTGAGTAAATTTTACATTCACATCATCAAAAAGTACTCTTTTTCCGTATTGTAAGGATATATTTTCAGTAGAAATCATAGGCTTTCGTTATATTTGACTGCAAAGGTAAGGTTTATTGGCTAAATTGGCAATTTGATGAATTGACAAATTCTAATCTTACTATTACACTTTCGGCATCCTCGCGAATATGGGGATCTTAAAGCAAGAATCCTTCCTGAAGAACCCTCCCGACTTCTCGGGAGGAATACAAGGGGTGTGTTATTTTACGAGCAACTTCTCCTCATGATTTATTAAATCTCAAAATCTGATGAAAAACACGCCCCTTAATCCCCTCTCAAGAGGTGAGAACGATGAATAATCACGCTGAATAACACGATGACAAATATTTATCAATTGTACATTGTCAATTATCCATTAACAAAAACTACGTCATTCTGCTCCCTCAAATTATACCTCGAAGTCATCACCTCCCCATAAGCACCGGCACTGTGTATTTTTATAAAATCACCTCTTTTAGTTTCTTTTAGTTTAATCCTTTTTCCAAAACAATCTGATGATTCGCAGATTGGGCCAACCACATCGTAGAATTCTGTTTCGGGAGAATTTGAAATTAAATTTTCGATGTGATGGGAAGCTTGGTATAAAGCTGGACGAATAAGTTCCGTCATTCCTGCGTCTAGGATGGCGAAATTGGTTTTGATTCCTTTTTTGATGTACAATACCTTGGAGATTAAGCTTCCGCAGTTGGCAACCAAACTTCTTCCCAATTCAAAATGTACTTCTTGGTGAGGTTTTGGTTCTAAAAATTGCTTGAAAACTCCAAAAAACAACTCAAAATCTGGAATATGATTTTCTGTAGGGTTTTGGTAATCAATTCCTAATCCTCCGCCTAAGTTCAGATGTTCGATTTGGACTCCTCTTTCCAAAAACCAAGTATTCAGCTCGTTTACACGGATACACAAATTTTTGAACGGAGTCATTGAAGTGATTTGAGAACCAATATGAAAATGAAGCCCTGTAATTTTAATGTGTTTCCAAGAAGGCAATTGAGCAAGTAAATTTTCCAATTCCCAACTATTAATCCCAAATTTGTTTTCTTCTAATCCTGTGGTGATGTATTTGTGCGTTTTGGCATCCACGTTAGGGTTCAGTCTCAAAGCAATTTTGGCAATTTTATTTTTTTGCGATGCCAATTCATTTATTACTACTATTTCTTCTACCGATTCGCAATTGAAAGTAAAAATGTTGTTTTCTAGACCAATCAATATCTCTTCGTCTGATTTTCCAACTCCTGCAAAGGCAATTTGATTGGGTTCAAAACCAATTTCAATCGCTTTTTTTACTTCATTTCCACTCACACAATCCGCTCCAAATCCTTTTGATTGTATCAAATTCAAAATTCGGTCATTGGTATTTGCTTTCAACGCATAATGAATGTGATAAGAGTGTTTGTTAGCATGAAGTAGTGCTACGTCCAAAGTTTGAGTAAGTAGCTCCAAATCATAACAATAAAATGGAGTTTTGTGCTGAATAAGTTGTTCTTTTCTCATTTTAGTTCTGATTAAAAAGTCCATTATTCAAAGCCACAAGTGCGTCTTTTTTGTATTCCGTTTCTATCACAATAGATACATTGTGCTGGCTTCCTCCGTAAGAAATCATTCGGATTGGAATGTTTTGTAAACTATCAAAAATTTGATTTCCTGAACCCATCGACTCGTGAGAGAAATTACCTACAACACATACGATCGAAAGGTTTTTGTTGATTTCTACTTCGCCCAAATAACTCAATTCTTCTTGAATTGCATCCAAATTTGTATTGTCGTCAATGGTAATAGAAACAGCCACTTCCGAAGTAGTAATAACATCAATTGGTGTTTTGTACCGTTCAAAAATGTCAAAGATTTTTCGCAAGAAACCGTAGGCCAACAGCATTCTTCCAGATTTTATTTTGATAGCTGTAATTCCATCTTTGGCTGCTACGGCAGTAAATTCTCTTTCTTCAATTTCTTTGGCTATTTTAGTACCAAGTTTGTTGGGTTCCATTGTATTTTTCAACCAAATAGGAATTCCCCTTAATTGTGCAGGATACACACTGGCAGGATGCAAAATTTTTGCTCCAAAATATGCAAGTTCGGCCGCTTCATCATACGACAAAGATTCGATAGAAAACGTATTGTCCACTACTCTTGGGTCGTTGTTGTGCATTCCATCAATGTCTGTCCAAATTTCAATTTCAGATGCTTGGATTGCAGCTCCAATTAATGAAGCCGTGTAATCACTTCCTCCACGTTTTAGGTTGTCAATTTCTCCGAACACATTTCTGCAAATGTATCCTTGGGTGATGTATAATTTCGAATGGCAAAGCTTTAGTTCTCTTTCCAAATTATGCTGAATGTAATAGTTATCAGGTTCTAAATCTTTGTCGATTCGCATAAAATCCAAAGCAGGAAGAAGGCAAGAGTTTATTCCTTTTTCTTCCAAATACAATTGAAAAAGCGCTGTAGAAATCAATTCGCCTTGCGCCAATATTGTTTTTTCTTCGTGAATCGTAAATAAATCTTCGGTGAAAGAATCAATGTGAGAAAAATGACTCTCTATCATGTCTTTGGCTTTGGTGAGTTGTTGTTCTGAACTTAATAATTCAGTTACAAAACTATGATACTGTTTCAGTAAACCTTGAATGGAATGTTTGGCTAAATTTCGCTCGTTTTTATACAATAATTGAGCTATTTCTGTCAATGCGTTTGTAGTTCCGCTTACTGCCGAAAGTACCACAATGGCATTTTCATTGGCAACTAGGTCAGCTACCTTTTTCATCCTTTCAGGAGAGCCTACCGAAGTGCCTCCAAATTTTATTACTTTCATGTCGTTATTAAATATTTAACAAATGTAGTTATATATTTAACAAAAGGAGGTTTTGTACAATTATTTTTCAAAAAAAAACGACCCTGTTTACACAGAGTCGTTTAATTATTTTGGAGTTTATTGTATTATTTTTTCAAATCAAATCTATCAGCCATCATCACTTTGTTCCATGCTGCAACAAATTCTTTTACGAACATTTCTTTGGCATCTGCACTTGCGTATACTTCCGATAAAGCTCTCAATTCAGAATTTGAACCAAAAATCAAATCGGCTCTCGTTGCTTGCCATTTCGTTTCTCCAGTTGTTCTGTCTTTTCCTTCAAACTTTTCTTTCGTGTTGTCCGTTGCTTTCCATTCTGTACTCATAGACAAAATATTTATGAACCATTCGTTTGATAATTCTTCCTTTTTGGCTGTAAACAAACCAGTATTAGAGTTGTCAAAGTTTGCCCCAATTGCTCTCATTCCACCAACCAAAACAGTCATTTCTGGAGCAGTAAGTCCTAATAGTTGAGCTTTGTCAATCAATAATTCTTCGGTAGAAACAGTGTATTTTGTTTTCAAATAATTTCTGAATCCATCAGCCATTGGTTCCAATAATTGGAAAGATTTTACATCAGTTTGTTCTTGAGTAGCATCCGTTCTTCCTGGTGTAAATGGAACCGAAACAGTTTGTCCAGCGTTTGCAGCCGCTTTTTCTACTCCCACAACTCCGGCAAGCACAATTAAATCGGCCATAGAAACTTGTTTACTCGCTAATTTCGCATTGAATTCTCCTTGAATTTTTTCCAAAGCAGTTAATACTTTGTTCAGTTGTGTTGGGTTGTTTACTTCCCAATCTTTTTGTGGAGCTAATCTTATTCTTGCACCGTTTGCGCCACCTCTTCTGTCCGATTGTCTGTAAGTGCTGGCAGAAGCCCAAGCAGTTGTCACCATTTCGGTAATCGATAATCCAGAATTAGAGATACTTGTTTTTAATTCCGCGATATCTTGGTCATTTATAACTTGTGTGGTAAGTGCCGGAACTGGATCTTGCCAAATCATAGCTTCTGTTGGAGCTTCTGGTCCCATGTAAGTTGTATTTGGTCCCATGTCTCTGTGAGTTAATTTAAACCAAGCCCTTGCGAATGCATCATCAAACTTCTCTGGGTTTTCATAAAAGTCTCTTGATATTTTCTCGTAAACTGGATCAAATCTCATAGATAAATCTGTGGTAAGCATAGTAGGTTGATGCATTTTTTCTGAGTCAAAAGCATCTGGTACCAGCATTTTAGAATCTTTAGCTTCCCACTGGTGAGCTCCAGCCGGACTTTTTACTAATTCCCATTCGTTTTCAAATAAATTCATAAAGAATAAATGACTCCATTGAGTAGGAGTTTGCGTCCATATTACTTCCAGTCCCGAAGTGATTTGGTCTGGTCCTTTTCCAGATTTGTAATCGCTTTTCCAACCCAATCCTTGCTCTTCAATCCCTGCAGCCTCTGGTTCTGGTCCGACATGCGATGCAGGTCCAGCTCCATGGGTTTTTCCCAAAGTGTGACCTCCAGCAATTAACGCTACAGTTTCTTCGTCATTCATTCCCATTCGTCCAAAAGTTTCACGGATGTCGTGAGCTGCCAATTTTGGATCAGGATTTCCATTTGGTCCCTCAGGATTTACGTATATCAATCCCATTTGAACCGCAGCCAATGGGTTTTCTAGTTCTCTGTCGCCTGAGTAACGCTTGTCTTCAAGCCATTTCTGCTCTTTTCCCCAGTAAATATCTTTAGCAGGTTCCCAAGTATCTGTTCTGCCTCCCGAGAATCCAAAAGTTTTAAAACCCATTGATTCTAAAGCCACGTTTCCAGTCAATACCATCAAATCTGCCCACGAAATTTTGTTTCCGTATTTCTGTTTCACAGGCCACATCAATCTTCTTGCTTTGTCCAAGTTGGCATTGTCTGGCCAGCTATTTAAGGGAGCAAATCTTTGTTGTCCTTCTCTCGAACCTCCACGTCCGTCAGCAGTTCTGTAAGTTCCTGCACTGTGCCAAGCCATACGAATAAATAATCCTCCGTAATTTCCGTAATCTGCCGGCCACCAATCTTTTGAATCGGTTAATGTTGCTTCAATGTCTTTTTTTAACGCTTCGTAATCCAATGAATTAAAAGCAGCGGCATAGTCAAAATTTTCGCCCATTGGGTTTGATAATTCAGAGTTTTGTCTCAAAATATCTAGATTTAACTTGTTTGGCCACCAGTCACTAATTTCTGTTGCGCTTTTGTTCGATTTACTTTTCATAGTAGCTCCCGACATTGCATCGTATTCTTGCGATTTTTCTCCGCAAGAGAACAAGAATATTCCAGAGGTTATTATGAATCCAATTTTCTTTAAATGTTTCATAGTGTGAGTTTTTAGTTTTTTTGATTAACAAATCTACTAAGTATTTGTTATTTATAAAAACGATATTTTAGATACAAACATTGATGATATAAATATTAAAATTATCTTTGTGTCATGACAATTCAACAAATAAAATATGTGCTTGCTGTAGCAAAATATGCTCATTTTGAAACTGCCGCAGAATCTTGTTTTGTTACTCAATCTACTTTGAGTACAATGATAAATAAGCTAGAGGAAGAGATTGGTGTGTTTATTTTTAACCGAAAAACAAAACCAGTAACCATAACAAAAGAGGGGAGAAAGCTGATTGAACAAATGAGAATTGTTCAGTATGAAATGGAGGCTCTGGAAAATTTGACTCAAGAATTGAAAGGCGAAATGGTTGGGGAACTAAGAATTGCGATTATTCCTACAATTGCTCCGTATTTATTGCCTTTGTTTTTAGCAGATTTTGCCAATAAGTTTCCCAAAGTAAAAATGATTGTAAGCGAAATGACTACTGCTAATATCCAGAGCTCACTCAAGAGCAGAGCTATTGATGTTGGGATTTTAGCAATCCCATTGGTAGATTCTCAGTTGGATGAAGTAGAATTGTACGAAGAACCCTTTTTGGTGTACGATTGTAATTCCTCCAAAATTGCCAAAACAACTTCGGTATCACAATTGGATTTTTCCAACCTTTGGTTTCTTGAAGATGGACATTGCCTGAGTACACAAGTGAAGCAGATTTGTGAGTTATCGAGCGATGCACCCAAAAAAAATGTAAATTTTCAGTTCAAAGCGGGTTCATTAGATAGTTTGATGCGATTTACCAAGGCAAATGATGGGATTACTATTTTGCCTTATTTATTGTCTTCCGAACTTAAAGATTCCGAGAAAAAACGGTTGATACCTTTTCAAAATCCGGTTCCCGTTCGTAAAGTAGGATTGATCACTCACAAACATTTTGTGAAGAAAAAACTCTTGGTAGACATGGAAAAAACGATTAAAAAATCAGTTGCTAAGTTGTTGCCAAAATTGAATGGGAGTGAAGCGATTGGGCCGGTTTAGAAATCAAGGTAATATTTGTTTAAATTCTTTTTCCAGCAATACTGATTAGTTTTACTTGTCAATCTATGCAATTGATTTTATTTTCAGAGTTCTTTTTTACGTCTTAGTTTTATTTCAGAAATATACTGTTTCATTCCACAAAATTCCCACTATCTTCGCACCACAAAATCAACATAAAATGAAAACCTACGCTCAGCAAGACATTAAAAAAGGAAATATCATTGAAATTGAGATCGAAGACATGGCTTTTGGAGGAAAAGGTCTGGCAAAGCTCAATGTAGGTGAAGGGAAAATTGTGATGTTTGTGCCCAATACAATTCCTGGGCAAATTGTGAAAACAAGAATTTTTAAGAAGAAAAAAAGTTTTTTGGAGGGAAAATTAATTGAGATTGTTTCTCCTTCTCCCAATGAAATAGATTTGGCTTATCAGCCTATTTCGGGAGCTCCATATATTACTTTGCCTGTTGAAAATCAGAGAGATTATAAAAAGAATACAACTCTTGAACAATACAGAAGAATTGGGAAAGTAGCCAATATTGAGGAATTATTTGACACATACATAGAATCGCCCACTAGTTTTCATTACCGAAACAAAATGGAGTACGCATTCAGTACAATTCGTTACGATTTTGAACAAGAAGAGACACTAGACGATGAATTTGCTCTTGGTTTTAAGCGCAGAGGTACTTGGTGGATTGTAGAAGACTTGGATAATGATTCGGGATTGTTTGATGCCGAGTTTGAGAACAAGCTGAAAGAGATAAGAGTTTACCTAGAAAAAACGGGTTTGCCTGCTTGGCATCCGCCAAAGAAACACGGGTTTTACAGGTATTTAACTGTTCGAAAATCATTTGCCAACAATCAGTTACTGCTTAATTTAACCACATCAAAATCTGGTTTGGTTCATTTTGACAAAAAGGCATTTGTGGAGTTTGTGGTTGGTTTGTTTGATAATAGAGTAGCCGGAATTCTTCATACAATTAATGATAGCTTGGGTGAAAGATCGCACAACGATGAGAATGATTACGAAATGTTGTTTGGTGAGAACCTGATTCAAGAAAATTTACTAGGATTATCTTTTGAGGTAAGTATGCAAAGTTTTTTCCAAACTAACCCTCAGTCTGCCGAAAGACTGTATTCTAAAGTGATTGATTACGTGATGGAAGATACGGAATATTCGAAAGATGATACGGTTATGGATTTGTTTTGTGGAACAGGAACTATTGGTCAGTTGATTTCGAAAAAGACTGGTGTACAGGTGGTTGGTGTAGATATTGTGTCTGAAGCGATTGAAAACGCCAAAGAGAATGCAAAACGAAACGAAGTAGAAACTGCGAAGTGGTTTGCTGCTGATGTGGGTAAATTTTTGACCAAATTCCCTCAGTATGAAGGCAAAATAAAGACGATAGTTCTGGATCCTCCTCGTGGCGGAATTGCTCCTAAAACTTTGGTGAAGGTTGCACAAATTGATGCTCAAAGAATCGTTTATGTTTCTTGTAATCCTGCAACTCAATCACGTGATATTGAGGTGTTGAAGGAAAAAGGGTATGAAATGACTAAAATTAGTTTTGTAGACCAATTCCCTCATACTGCGCACATTGAGGCTATTGCTATCTTTGAAAAAACAAAAGATTAGTTTATTAACAGAAGTGTATAAAAAAGTAAGGTTTTTAATAAGATTTGTTAAAAAAGAAACAAAAACTCTTTTTTAGTAACAAAATCATCCTTATTTTTGATCTGTAAAGAAGAAAAAAGAAAAAGAATGAGTACAATTTCAAAAATTATTGAAAAGGAGATATCTGCATCCCCATTTTTGGAAGAATCAATTGCCGAAGATTTAATTAATATCTCTTCATTGGCGAGAATGTTGCAACCAAAAGTAGAAGAGGAGTTAGGGAAGCCAGTTAAAACAGGAGCTTTAGTTATGGCCATAAACAGAATGGAATTCGAAAAGTTTAATTCCATCAATGGTAAAATCAAAGAATTCATGAAATCTCTAGGAGATATAATTATTCGAAGTAATTTAAATGATTATGCTTTTAAAAATTCACCAACTTTGGCAACTGCCCAAATGAAACTCTTGGAAGAATCAAGTGATAAAGTAGATGGGTTTTGTACAGTTTCTCAAGGTGTTTATGAGTCAAATATTGTGGTGATTAAATCATTATCTGACAAAGTAGACGAGTTGTTCAAAGACGAAACTCTTTTGTTCAAAATGGAAGATTTATCCTCTGTAACATTAAGGTTGCCAGATTTTAATGTTCCGGGAGCTTATTACTTTTTGTTAAAGAAAATTGCATGGGAAAACATCAATATTTTCGAAATCATATCCACCACCAATGAAATTACATTGGTAGTGAAGAATGAAGATATTGATCGTGTATTTTCTTTGCTCATGTCATTTAAGAAAAAATAATTCATGCTATCATTAATTAAGAAAGAAGTAGGAAGTTTTTTTAGCTCTTTGGTTGGTTACATTACCATAGTTATCTTTCTATTGTCTATTGGTTTGTTTATGTGGGTCATCCCAGGAGAAACCAATGTGTTTGATTCAGGATTTTCGGACTTGGGGTTTTTGTTTACCAATGCGCCAGCTATTTTTTTGTTTTTGATTCCAGCAATTACAATGCGTTTGTTCGCTGAAGAACGCAGAATGCAAACATTGGAGCTTTTATTCACCAAACCAATTACTGATTTTCAAATTGTATTGGCAAAATATTTGGCAGGAATTATTTTGTTGATTTTGAGTCTTTTGCCTACTTTGGTTTACTATTTCTCGGTAGTTCAGTTGGGAAATCCTGTTGGTAATATTGATTCTGGAGGGACAATTGGTTCTTACATCGGTTTGTTCTTTTTGGGAGCGAGTTTTTTATCCGTAGGGCTGTTTGCTTCTTCGCTTTCTACCAATCAAATTGTTTCGTTTTTGGTGGCTGTTGTATTGTGCTTTATGGTTTATTTAGGTTTCGATTTTATTGGTAATAATATTGAATCTGGAGAAACCGCATATTTAATTAAAAACTTTGGCATCGAAGAGCATTACGCATCTATTCAGCGAGGAGTAATTGATAGTCGTGATTTGTTGTACTTCATTAGTTTGATAGTCGTATTTTTATTGGCTACAAAACTGAGTTTAAAAAGAGGGAAATAATGAGTGGAACTACAAAATTAGGGGTTCAGATTTTGGCAGTTGCCATGGTTGTTTTACTGGTAAACTACATCGGTTCGAAGAAGTTTTTTAGAGTAGATCTTACCGAAGAAAAGATTCATTCTCTTTCGGACAAAACGATAGAAATACTTGAAAATGATTCCTTGATTTCAGATGAATTGCGATTCGAGGTTTACCTTGAAGGAGATTTACCTCCCGAATTGAGAAAATTACAATCTGCTTTGCAAGAAAAACTGAGTGAACTAGAGGCTTTTGGTGGAGCAAATATTTATTATGAATTTATTGATCCTGCTGAAGATGAAACTCGAAAAAACGAAGTTTATACCCAGTTGTATGAGTTTGGATTGAAACCAACCAAAGTAACTTCGATTGTGGGAGGTACAAAAAAAGATAATTTATTGTTTGGAGGGATTATCCTCAGAACAGTTGATAACAAAAACATTCCAATTCAAATTTTGGGACCAAGTAACTTAGATCCTAACTCTGGAATCGCTATTCCAGTTCCAATTGATTTGATTCCGATAGAAGCTTTGATAAACGACTTGGAATATCAATTACTTGAGGGAATTTACAAAGCAGTTAGCCCGAACAGAAAAAAGATAGCTTTTTTACAAGGCCACGGTGAGCTCAAAGAAATTGAAAGGTATGATGTGACCTATGAATTATCCAAGTTTCATGCTGTAGAAGATGTAACTATTGAGGGAAGGATAAACGCACTAAAATCATTTGATGCATTAGTTGTAGCGAAACCAACTCAGCCTATTTCTGAGAAGGATAAATACATCATCGATCAGTTTATTATGAATGGTGGAAAAGTGGCATGGTTGCTAGATATGGTAGAAGTAGATATCGATTCTTTGAATAGAAACGAAGAGACTTTTGGATTAGAAAGAAATCTAAATGATATTGATGCACAGTTGTTTAATTACGGAGTGCGTTTCAATAAAAACCTACTTATTGATGTTAATTCGGCAAAAATCCCCTTGGGAGGAAACTTGTATCCTTGGTATTATCATCCGGTAATGAATTCGTGGAGGATAAAAAACACGGTAGTAGATAATTTGGATCCTATTCGATTAAAATATGCGGGTACTTTGGATTTGTTGAAGACAGAAAATGTAACAAAAACTGCACTTTTACAAAGTTCAGAAAATGCTATGACTTATAAAGTTCCGGTGAGGATAAATTATCAAATGATAAACCTGAAACCAGAAGCATTAAAATATAATTCTCAGCCATACCAGACTGTTGCAGCAATGCTTACGGGGACTTTTAAATCTAGTTTTAGAAACCGATTAACAGATACTTATTTCAAAAACACGCCTATAAAACACAAAAACGAAAGTGTGGAAAACAGCATGCTCGTAATTAGTGACGGTGACATAATTCATGGAGAGGTAGATTCATTTCCCAATAACAAAGGAGTAATGATTGTGCGCCCAATGAATATCAATTTTGATAGGTATGATAGAAGTGCAACATACGGAAACAAAGAATTTTTTGTGAATGCAATGGAAAGCCTAATGGGAACTGATGATCTAATTCCACTAAGAAGCAAAACCATAACATTGCGCCCACTTGACAAGGCAAAAGTAAAGAAAGAACGTAGCTTTTGGAAAGCAATTAATGTGTTCGTCCCTATTTTTGTGATGGTTGTTTTTGGATTGCTTTATAATTTCTTGAGAAGAAGGAAATACGCAAGGAATTAAGACGATTTTTCTAATTTTTTCTTCCTAAAAATGGTTTTTTAATCACATTTAAAAACTCTATTCCTTTCTAAAACTTTTCAATTGGCTTATATTTAAGGAAACTGGCCTTTGATGAAAAAGTTATTTCTTTCCATTTTCTTGATTCCTACTGTCTTATTTTCGGGTAATGATAATTTTAATATTGGTGGGCGAGCAACGGGAATGGGGAATACAGGGCTTTGTATTGCCGATGTTTGGGCAATTCGATACAATCAAGCTGCATTGGCCGATGTGAATTCAATTAGTTTTGGAGCTTCTTACGAAAGTAGATTTTTGTTACAATCTTTGGGCATTCAATCATTAGCTATCGCAATCCCAACACAAAGAGGAACTTTTGGCTTTAATTATACAGGAGTTGGCGATAATTTGTACCGTGAGTCCAAAATAGGTCTTGGTTATGGCATGAAACTCTCAGAGAAAGTGAATTTAGGTATTCGGCTCAACTATCACTCGTTGAACCTCGGAAATAACTATGGTAGAGCACAGAACCTATCTTTTGAAATTGGTTTTTTGGCCAAGCCAACAAAAAATATTCAAATTGGATTTCATTTGTTCAACCCATCTCAAACCAAACTCAACGATTATCAAAACGAGGAAATTCCTGTAGTGTTGAATCTTGGAATGGCCTACAAATTTTCTGATAAAGTAACCGGAAATGTGGAGGTAGAAAAAGACATAGACCTTCCTTTTTCTATTAAGATTGGAATAGAGTATTTTCCGATAGAAAATTTGTATTTGCGTGCCGGAATTATCACAAATCCCTCGATGCCAACTATAGGTTTTGGTGTTGCAAAGGGAAAATTTAAACTCGATTTTTCTTCGGCATTTCATCCCACATTAGGAATTACACCTTCCTTGGGCTTAAGATATTCCTTATAGCCAATGATTTTGAAATCGCACATACTATTATTTTTTCTGGGATTTGCTTCTTTGGGATATTCTCAAACCAAATCGGAAGAGAAAAACGAAATCATCGAACAGAGGATTGAGTACATAGGCGGTGACAATGAAAGTATAGATTATTCCACACTCTTCGATAATTTATATTACTACTATGACCACCCCGTAAATCTTAATCAAACAAAGCAGGTAGATGTTTTACTAGAACTCGGTTTGTTGTCGGAAATACAAGTTGTAAATCTCAAAAAACACATTGAGGAAAACGGAAAGTTGATGACGATTTACGAATTACAATCCGTGGAAATGTTTGATTTACCTACCATTCGAAATTTCCTTCCTTTTTCAATGGTTTCTTCCGAATTGTTTGCTCCAAATGTTTCTTTCAAAGAAATAATGAAGAATAGTTCTAATGAATTATACATGAGGAATATCCGCGACTTGCAACAGAAAAAAGGATATTCTGCCAAAGAAAATGAGGATGATACTCGTTATTTGGGTAGCCCCGATAAATTGTTTGTTCGTTACAGATTTCGGTATTTAAATAAAATAAGTGTAGGGATAACTGGCGAAAAAGATCAAGGCGAACAGTTTTTTAGAGGCGATCAAAAGCAAGGATTCGATTATTATTCGGCACATTTTTATCTCAAAGATTTTGGACGATTAAAAGCTTTGGCTTTGGGAGATTATCACTTCCAAGTTGGTCAAGGTCTAACACTTTGGAGTGGTTTGGCTTTTGGTAAATCGGTGGATGTAAGTACGGTAAAAAGAAATCCTGTGGGAATAAGGCAGTATGCTTCTGCCGATGAAAATAATTTTTTGAGAGGTGGAGCGGCAACCTTTGCACTAACAGAAAAAATACATCTTTCGGCTTTTTATTCGCGCAAAAAATTAGATGCAAATGTTACCGATACTCTTGATAATGTGACCAATGAAGTTGCATTTTCTTCCTTACAAAATAGCGGTTTTCACAGAACACAATCTGAATACGAAAACAAGGATGCTATTCTTGAAACTCATTTTGGTGGTAGAATTGAGTACATAAGCTCGGCTCTTAGAATTGGTGCCAACGGTTTTGCTTCTCGCTACGGAGGAGAGTTTGACAGGAAATTAAGTTTTTACAATCAATTCGAATTTGCTTCCAATCAAAATTTTGTGGCCGGTGTTGATTACAATTATGTGCTTCGAAATTTTAATTTTTTCGGAGAGTTTTCTCGAAGTCAAAATGGAGGGATTGCTTATGTAAATGGTGTGCTATTGTCATTAGATTCTAGGCTTTCGTTTACAATGCTCCACAGAAATTACGGAAAAGAATATCAAAACTTACTAAGTAATGGATTGGCAGAAAGTAGCAATTCATGGAACGAAAAAGGGATATTTATGGGGGTGGAAGCAAAGCTCAACAAGAGTTTTACTTTGACAGGTTCAATGGATTTTTTCACTTTTCCTTGGATGCGATTTCAGGCGTATTCACCAAACTCTGGAGGAAAGGAGTTCATAACTCAATTGAGTTACAGAAAGTCAAGAAATTTTACGGCATATTTTCGATACAGAAGGCAAGAAAGGGAGGTGAACAACAGCCAAGTAGAAAGCGCAATTTATCAATTGACTCAAGAATATCGGACGAATTATAGGCTAAATGTATCGATGAAAATTACTGATTATTTGAGTTTGAGAAATAGAGTGGAAGTTACTAAATACAAAAAGGGAGATACAAAATCGGAATATGGATTCTTGGCTTATCAGGATGTAGTTTTTAAACCAAAATCAAAATCCTATTCGTTTACTGCAAGATATGCATTGTTTGATGCTCAGTCGTTTAATGCCCGTATTTATGCTTATGAAAATGATGTGTTGTATTATTTTTACATTCCGGCATACTACAAAGTTGGTTCTCGTTTTTATCTCACAGCGCGCTACAAATACCGCAAAAAGTTTGATTTTTGGATTCGCTACGGAGTTTGGAATTACCGAAACGAAGAAACTTTATTAAGCGGATTAGAAGAAATTCAAGGGAATGTTCGTTCTGATGTCAAAGTTGTATTTAGATACTTGTTTTAAGCTTTCTACTTTTTTTTGCCTTAATTTTAGCCATCATAATCACAAAATGAACGTATGTTAAAAAAAATAATCTATTACCTCAATCCTAAAACATTGTTTCAGAAAGAGGAATCCGAAAACTTAAATGCTTCACATAAAACGATGCAGGGAATTAATAGGCTTTCAATCTATTTGTTTATTTTTTGTGTCATTCTTATTGTATTGAAATACTTGAAGTAGATCAATTCGTAATGCCCATTTTCTTCATCAGAAATTCGGCATTCATGTTGGAACAGATTCCGTTTTTTAGTTTGTAATCGAATACCAATTGGTCGTTTTCAATTTCTACATCAAAATACTTGTTTTTTATTTGCTCAGGAAATTCATCTCTAAGAGAACAGAGCGATAAATCATGTGTAGCTATAATTCCCGCAGCTTGATATTTTAGAATTTGTTTCACGAATTTTTTAGACCCTTCGGCCTTGTCTTTTGAATTTGTTCCTTTTAAAATTTCGTCTAGAATTACAAAAAGTTTCTCACCAGTTTTTAATTTCTCAACAATCGTTTGAAGTCTTTTTAGTTCAGAGTAAAAATATGATTCGTTGTTTTTCAATGAATCAGAAGTTCTCATGCTAGAGAAAATTGTGATAGGATTAAAACTAAAGAACTCTGCACAAACTGGAGCTCCGCAATTCGCTAAAATTAAATTAATCCCAATAGCTCTTAAAAATGTGCTTTTACCAGCCATGTTGGCTCCCGTAATTATTTCAAATTCTTGAAGATTTTTAGTTTCGAAATCATTTGCGATTCGTGTTTTGTTTGGCAAAAGTGGGTGAGCCAATTTTATGGTTTTTATTACTGATTCAGAAGATGGAATGGCTTGAGAGAAAGTTGGATTGTTATACGAATATGTTGCCAGACTGAGGAAGGTTTCTATGTTGTACACAGCTTCTAACCAGTATTTTAACTTGTTTTCGTTTTTTGTGAGCCACTGTTTTAACCTGAACAAATATTGCAAGTCCCAAATGAAAAGAGCGTTCATGACAATAGCAAATACTGGGTTGCTTCTATTGTCTAACTGCTGGGTGAGTTTGGCAAGTTCGCTTATTTCTTCCGAAGCAATGTTTTTTTTATTCTTTAATTTTTTTTGAAATTCCAGTAGAATTGTAGATTCAAAAGGTTCGTCTTCAATCAATTTAGTGAGCTGCGAGTTTTGTTGAAGAACAGGAAGAAATTGAGAGATTTTTGAGTGTTGTTTGTTAATTAGTTTTAGTTTATTTCCTAACAGCCCCAAAGGAATACTTGCCGCCAAAATAGCTACACCCCAGGGTAGATAAGCAAAATATGCCAAGATGAATATTAAGCACATAAAAACAGGAATTCCCCAGAGGATAAATTTCCATAATTTCAAGTTTTCAAAACCAGGAATTTCCTCTTTGTTCCATCCAGAAACTAATTCAGTTTTGTTTTTTTGTGTAGCAAACAACTTTCCTGTAGCTCTGAATTCCTCTCGCCATTCCACTTTGGATGTCAACTCAGCTATTCCTTTTTGTCTTTCAAGAATTTCATTTTCAGAAACAAAAGGGTGTTGTAGGAGTTTGGCAAGTGTTTCTTCAGATTCGGATGAACTAGTTCTGTTGATAGATTGAAAAAGAGAACCTTTTCCAAACACATCCAAATCATGAGAGAAATTATGACTGGAATCAATGAAATTTGTTCCGTTTTCGAAAGGAGAAAAATCGGATTTGAGGTATTGTAATTCTTCTTTATTTGTACTTATTTTTTTTTGAATCAAAAGTAGCTTTGCATTCTCTTTTCTGTTTTTTATAAGCAGCAAAGCAAAACCCAAAAATGGAAATAAGCTGAACCAAAGCACCGCGCCAGAATTTGTATAGATAGAAAAGGCAACCAGCAAGATTAGGATTATGAAACTTGATACTCTACCGAGTAAAATATTTTTCAAAATAGATTCTTGTTTTTTTTCAAGAACAGAAAGGACTTCTATTCGTTGCTCGTAACCTATGTTTATTGATTTTTTCATGTTTGTAAAGTTATAAGAAATGAAGAGTTTTATCTTCAATCTGCACCTATTTTGTTAGTTGTTAATAACAATAAAATTTAACAAGTTGCAAAGTATTTGTGAAAACCTTAATTTCGAGAAAACAGATAATAATCTATGAAAAAAATCGCGATTTTGGGAGCTGGACGCTCGTCCTCTAGTCTTATAAGGTATATGTTACATCAGGCAAAACAGAATAATTGGTTGATAAGGGTATGCGATATGGACGTAAAAATGGCCGAAAGTAAAATTGCAAATCATGAATTAGCTGTGGCAGTTCAATTTGATGTTTTTAATAAAGATCAAGTAAAACAAGAGGTGTCACAAGCAGATTTAATTGTTTCCATGCTTCCAGCAAGTTTCCATATTCATGTTATAGAAGAAGCTATTAATCAGAAAAAAAATGTGGTAACTCCTTCTTATATTTCTCCCGAAGTAAAAGCTTTGGATTCGGCAGCCAAGGAGGCAGGAGTGCTTGTAATGAATGAGCTAGGTGTAGATCCGGGTATTGATCATATGAGTGCCATGAAATTGATTAATGAGATTAAGGAAGACGGAGGGGAAATTCTAAACTTTGAATCGTTTACGGGTGGTTTGGTTGCGCCTGATAGCGATAATAATCCTTGGAACTATAAGTTTACTTGGAATCCGAGAAATGTAGTAATTGCTGGTCAAGGAGGTTCTGCTAAGTTTATAGAAGAGAATCAATTCAAATACATTCCATACAACAAGCTATTTCGTAGAACAGAGTTTATAGATATTGATGGTTTTGGAAAATTTGAAGGGATAGCAAATAGAGATTCTTTAAAATACCAATCTGTATATGGATTAGAAAATATCAATACAATTTACAGAGGAACACTGCGAAGAGTTGGTTTTTCTAGAGCTTGGGATGTATTTGTACAAATTGGAGCAACGGATGATAGTTACACGATGGAAAACACAGAAGAAATGACCTATCGTGATTTTATCAATTCATTTTTGGCTTATAGCCCATCCGATTCAGTTGAGTTAAAATTGAGGCATTACCTGAAAATTGAACAAGATGATACTCTATGGGAAAAGCTTGTTTGGTTAGGAATATTTGAGGAAACTAAAGTAGGTTTGAAAAATGCTACGCCAGCCCAAATTCTACAAAAAATATTAGAAGAAAAGTGGACACTAGAGCCCGAAGACAAGGATATGATAGTGATGTGGCACAAATTAATTTATAGGAATAAGCAAGGAGAAACCAAGGAAGTTCATTCGAGCATGGTTTCGATAGGAGAAGATCAAACTTATACCGCAATGAGTAATACTGTGGGATTACCCGTAGGGATTTGTTGTAAATTAATTTTAGATGGAACTATAAAATCAACTGGTGTAGATCTTCCTATTTCCAAAAAATACTACGAACCTATTTTAAAAGAGCTAGAATCTTTTAATATTTCGTTCGTTGAGAAAGAAGTGAGGTAGAGATAGATTTTTCAGCCCTTTAATGAATTGTCGTGACATGAAGTGAATTTGTAAATTTTAAGTCACTCTTCGGTATTCTCCTTTCAGTCGATCTCAGGGTTCAGTTTTGTAGTTCAAATTTACATAGCAGAATCTGCGGGCTGAGTTCGAAGTAGCGATAGAGAATTCGAGTATCGAAGGCCAACATATGATTGCTATTCCATAACAGTTGAAAACTTGTCCAGAAACCAAGGAAAATTAAGTTGTCAAACGCAATCAGGATTTGTATTTTTACACTTGTAAAAACAAACCATGTCAAACCTCATAAAACTCCTTCCAGATTCCGTTGCTAACCAGATTGCTGCTGGTGAAGTGGTTCAAAGACCGGCTTCAGCAGTGAAAGAATTATTAGAGAATTCTATTGATTCTGGTGCAACTAATGTTCAACTCATAATAAAAGATGCTGGAAAAACACTCATTCAAGTTATTGATGATGGTTGTGGAATGGGTGAGACTGATGCTCGTATGTGTTTTGAAAGGCATGCAACTTCCAAAATAAAAGAGACAAATGATTTGTTTAGTATTCGAACAAAGGGATTTAGAGGAGAGGCAATGGCTTCTATTGCGGCAGTGGCCCAGGTAGAAATGAAAACAAAGCTTCATGAAGAAGAATTAGGTACAAAAATTGAAATTGAAGGAAGTAAAATAACAGTTCAAGAACCTACTCAAACCAAAAACGGGACTTCAATTGCAATTAAAAACTTGTTTTTTAACATCCCAGCAAGACGAAATTTTCTGAAATCAAACCAAGTAGAAACACGACACATCATTGATGAATTCCAGAGAGTTGCACTTACTCATCCCGAAGTGAGTTTTAAAATGCTCCAAAACGGATCTGAAACATTCAATCTTCCGCAAGGAACCTTGAGACAGAGAATTGTGAATGTGTTTGGAAAAAAATTCAACCAATCCCTGGTGCCGATAGATGAAAAGACATCCATAACAAACTTAACTGGATTTATAGGAAAACCGGAGTTTGCCAAAAAAACCAGAGGTGAACAATTCTTTTTTGTGAATAAACGATTCATCAAAAATAGCTACTTGAATTATGCTGTAATGCAAGCATACCAGGATTTAATGCCGAATAAAAGTTATCCTTCGTACTTTATTTACATGGAAATGGAACCAGCCAGCATTGATATCAATATTCATCCGACCAAAACTGAAATAAAGTTTGAAGATGAAAAAGCGATTTTTGCTATCTTGAATTCAGCCGTCAAACAATCAATCGGTAAATATCAGGTAGCGCCTTCACTTGACTTTGAACAAGAAACGAGTTTCAATGTAGAACCGTTTCAAAAGGGAATGGAAGTGAAAGTACCTCAAATAAAAGTAAATCCTCAATTCAATCCATTTGATAGGGAATCGAATGGAACTACACAGATGAAAAAGAGTTCGGTGGTTCATAGAACCGAAAAACCGAGTAGTGTACAGATAGATGCTTTGCGAAAAATGTACGAACAGCAGCGGGAATTTATTCCTCCACAAGAAGAGGGAAGTCAGGAGCTAATGCCGGTTGAAATGGATAAGAAAATATTTCAAATTCATAACAGATACATTTATTCTCAAATAAAATCGGGATATATTTTAATTGATCAACAAAAAGCACACGAGCGTATTTTGTACGAAAAGTTTTCTTATTCCTTGAACAATCATTCTATTTCTTCACAAAAAGAGCTGTTTCCAGTTCAATTGGAGTTTTCAGCAAGTAACTTTGCTCTTCTCAAAGAGATTTGGCAAGAAATCCAAATTCTAGGTTTTGATATTGCTGAGTTTGGAAAAAATACCATATCAATCAATGGAGTTCCCTCTGGACTGAAAGATACCAACTACCAAAAATCCTTTGAGCAAATATTGGAACAGGTAAAGAATAATCAGGATAAATTGAATCTTGATATTCAAGAAAGTTTGGTGAGAGCAATGGCTTTTAATATGTCAATAAAACGAGGGAAACAATTGACCGAGCTAGAAATCAATAATTTGGTTGACGAATTATTTGCATGCGATCAACCAGAATACGCGCTAAACGGAAAAAAAACTTACCTTACCTTTACTTTGGACGAACTAAACAAACAATTTTAAATGATTAGTAACTTACTGAGAAATCTTCCTGAGATTGTGAAAAACCTACTGATAATTAATATACTTATGTTCTTAGGAATTCAGCTTTTTCCAGATTATAGGGAAATGTTGGCTTTACATAATATCGGGAGTGATTATTTTATGCCTCATCAATTGATTACACACATTTTTATGCACGGGAGTTTTGCTCACTTGCTTTTCAATATGTTTGCCCTTGCCATGTTTGGTTCTACGCTCGAAAAAGTATGGGGAGGTAAGAAGTTTTTGATAGTTTATTTTGTTTCAGCAGCAGGAGCTTTGGTTCTTCAGTTGCTCTTCAATTATTACAATTATTCCTCAGCCATGGCTGGCTATTCTGCTGTGGAAATAGAGCAAATTCTTACGATTGCTGCAGAGGGCAGATACTTTCCAGATACGCAAGGTTATTTGATTTCTGCGGTAAATGCTGTGATATACAATGATTTAGGAATGGTGGGAGCTTCAGGTGCAATAATGGGATTGTTGGCTGCCTTTGCTTATTTGTTTCCAAATACGGAACTGATGTTGATTTTCTTGCCAATTCCTGTAAAAGCAAAATATTTTATTCCGTTTTATATGCTTGTCGAATTATTTTTAGGTGTAAATAGATTTGAATGGGATAACATTGCTCATTTTGCTCATTTGGGTGGAGCCATTGCAGGTTTTATTTTAGTTCTAATCTGGAACAAAAAAAGAGATAGCTTTTATTAATTGTAGTGTCTAAAAAAAATCTAAATCACCATGAAATCAGTTTGTTATACTCTTTTTTTATTTCTCACGTTTGTAGTTTTAGCTTTACAGTCATCAGCTCAATTCAATAGGTATGGTGGTAAAAAAAGAACCCAAAAAATGGGTGAATTCATAAAACCACTGAACAATACAGGTTGGTATTTTGGAGTGGGTGTAACGGCTACCCCCAAACTTAATTTTATCGATTATTCACCAACTTTGACAACGTCTTCTTTTCAGCCGATAGTTCTTACAGCCATCAATTTAGAACAGAAATCAGAATTTGGATTGTATCTAGAATTAGGAGGTTACAGATTGTTGAGTACAAAAAAGCCAATAAGTTACATCGATTATGGATTGTCCTACAAGCAATTTAGAGCCGCTCAATCTTATGATTTAATTAGCCAAAATTTGGTTTTGAGTGATACTACTTCTTATTCACAATCGTTCCAAAGTCATTCAGTTTCTTCTCATTTTAATGCCAATAATATATTAGCAATTAATAAGAATATATTTTTTCAAAACACCCTTGGAGCCAATATAGATTTTGCTGTTTCTCAAACTGTAAAGACGGAAGATGAATCGGGATTTGACGAAACTTACCAAGATAATCCTTCAAGATTAAGGGCTCAATTGCATTATAAATTTGGAATAGGAATTCGTATTTCCGAAATGTGGTACATCATTCCTTCGGTCGAGATTCCTCTTATCAATGTTTGGGAGTGGGAGAGTGGTCGTTCTACTTTTGGAGTATTTAATTCCAGATATCGTCCGGTTATTTTTTCGCTGAGGTTTACTTGGCTCACAAAACCCGATTGCCCCAAAGTATGGGACAATGATTCTAGCACAACTAACGGTGGTAGTCTTTAATCTTTCTATTTTTTGATGTTATTTCGGCTTCCCAGCTGGAGGCTTCGTTTCTATTCTAACACATGACTTTAGATAATCTAATTACCACACTCCTTTCTTTCGAAGAAAACAATGATTTAGAAATTGTCCTTCTTTCAATTAATGAATTAAAGGAAGATATAATGGTCAAAGCAAAATTTTACGAAGGTGATTTACTAATAACCGTGTTAGCAATAGAACAATCATTTTGGCAAACTAACCCAGAGCTTTGGACTCAATTAACTAAAATTATAGATTTTCAAGAACACAAAATAAAGGACCAAAATGTTTCTTTTGAAATGAAGGTAGATTGGTACGAGAAGATTGAAAAATACAAAAACATCTCATTTTGATTTTTAACTCGTATGGTTCTGAATTATTTTTAAATTATTCAGGTTCGTTGAAATGATTCCAATTGCTAACGTGCAATATTATTAGCCAGATTCTGAATCAATTTCAGGATGTCAATGAATTTTTGATCAGTCTTAAAAGCTGTTATCAATACTTATTTCAACCCCAAAATCTCAGGTAATTTCCTTATCAAAGCCATTTCTTTAAATTCCTCCCGAGCTTCTTTCGCAGGACTGCCCAAATACGTTTTTCCCTTTTCCATATTCTTCAAAATTCCGGCCTGACCAAGAGCAGTTGAGTTCTTTTTGAGAGTTAAGTTTGCTGGAATTCCTACTTGTCCCCAGAGAGTAACGTTGTCTTCGATAACCACACAACCTGCAATTCCTACCTGGGCTGCAAATCGACAATTTTTTCCAACGATTGTATCGTGACCAATATGAACTTGTGCATCAATTTTTGTTCCTTCGCCAATTTTTGTAACTCCCGAAACTCCTTTGTCAATAGAGCAAGAAGCGCCAATTTCTACATTGTTCTCAATTTCTACCGAGCCACAAGAATGCAGCTTGTTGTGCGAACCATTTTTAGTTTGAAAATAAAATGCATCACCGCCAATTACTGTATTTGCATGAATAATTACATTTTCCCCGATAGTTGTGTTGCTATAGATTACAACACCTGGGTAGATAATAGAATTTGCACCAATTTTCACTTTGTCTCCAAGAGTAACATTCGGAAAAAGCATGGCCGATTCATGAATGTCTTGGTTTTTTTTGCTCCAAATTTCAACTGGACTAAAGTGTTGGGTGAGTTTATTAAAATCTCTAAATGGATTCTCAGAAATGATTAAAGCTTTTCCTTTTGGGCACTCTACTTCTTTGTCGATAAGTATTGTGGTAGCTGATGAATTAAGAGCCTTCTGATAGTACTTTTCATTATCCACAAATACCAAGTCGCCAGTTTCTACTTGATGAATCTCATTCATTCCAGTTACCAAGAAATCAGGACTTCCAATGAATCTGCAATCGATTAATTCGGCTATGGATTGTAAACTATGCGAAAAAGGAAGTTTCATTGTTTGGGGTATTTAAAGTGAGCCAAAGTTGGTTGAGTTTAAAGTTAAGGAAATTTCACAGAAAGATATCGAACACAGATTTACAAAGAGTTTTTCTGTTCATTTTCCATAAATCGAATTTCGTCTGGATGTAAATATTTTCCAAAAAAAAACTACCTCAAGCTAGCACCCAATTTACTTTCCAATTCACCTTGTATTTTCGTCATTATTTTCTCAATTTGCTTGTCAACCAAGGTTTTATTCTCATCTTGAAATAAGAAACTAACTGCATAGGATTTTTTTCCTTCTGCCAAGTTTTTACCTTCGTAAATATCAAACAAACCAATCTCTTTTAAAATTTTTCTGTCTGCATTTGCGGCAATCTCCTCTATCTGTTCAAATTTCACAGCTTTGTCTATCAATAGGGATAAGTCACGTCTAGAAGATGGGAATTTAGCCAACTCTTTATACTTTGTCTTGTTCATTATCATCAACTGAAGAACGTTATCCCAATTTATCTCGGCATAGTACACAGGTTGCTTCACTCCAAAATTAGCCAATACTTTTTTACTTACTTTTCCAAAGTCTGCTACTAGTTTCTTGTTTATACTGACGGCTAAACCTTCTACTAAAAGTTCGTTTTTAGTAGCGTTTGTCGAAAAGTTCTTCATGATTCCTAGACGATTCAGGGTGTTCAAAACCTCTTTTTTGATGGAGAAAAAATCAACAGGTTTATCTTCGTTGTCCCAATTTTCAGTATCATCTTTTCCTGTTACAAACAAACTTAAAACTTGATTTTCTTCATATCCCGATTCGAATTTAAAATAGGTTTTACCAAATTCATAAAGCTTCAAATCACTTTGTTTTCGATTGATGTTGTAAATGATTGCCTCCATTCCATTAAATAGAAGAGATTGGCGCATAACATCAAGTTCGCTACTCAACGGGTTCAGCATTCTTACAGCGTAGTCCGGATTTATTTTTTTCGATTGAAAATCAGTCAAATAACTTGACTTCGTCAATGAGTTTGACATAATTTCAGCAAATCCATTATCGCTCAATCTATCCGAAACGAGGTTGATTAATGCTCTGCTGTCATTTTTTTCTCGGTAAGTAATAGAAGTATTTAGTTTTTCTGGAACAGGGATGTTATTAAATCCAAATATCCTCAGGATTTCCTCTGTTATATCAGCTTCTCTTAGTACATCATTTCTAAAAGCAGGAACCTCAAGAACCAAATCCCGATTTGTTTTAGAAATAGTTTGAATACCTAGGTTTTTCAATATTGAGTCGATTGTTTCGTCCGAAATTTCAGTTCCAATAAGTCTGTTACAGTTGTCGTAATTAAATTCAACCTGATGGTTTTTTATTTCATTCGGATAGAATTCTTTGATATCAGATGAGATTGTACCCCCGGCAATTTCCTTGATAAGCAATCCAGCTCTTTTTAGAGCGTAAATAACTGTTTCTGGGTCAATTCCTCTTTCAAAACGGAAAGATGCGTCTGTGTTGAGTGCTTGTCTTTTGGCAGTCTTACGAACAGAAACAGGATTGAAATAAGCGCTTTCTAAGAAAATAGAGGTAGTAGAACTACTCACACCCGAATCAATACCACCAAATACACCTGCAACACACATAGGTTCTGTTTCATTACAAATCATCAAGTCGTCAGTATGCAATTCTCTTTCAGTTTCGTCTAGGGTAGTGAACTTTTGTTTGTTTTTTGCGTTTTGTACAATTACTTTGTTGCCTTTTATTTTATCGGCATCAAATGCATGAAGTGGTTGCCCTAATTCGTGCAATACATAATTTGTTGCGTCAACTATATTGTTTATTGGTGATAAACCAATTGCTTTAAGTCTTTTTTGTAACCATTCCGGAGATTCTGCAACCTTAAGACCACTCAATGTAACGCCTGCATACCTTGGACAAGCATCCATATTTTTTACCTCAATCTCAATGTTCAAATCCGTGTTGTCAGTTTTCCAATCTGCAACAGAAGGTGAGCAGCATTGTGCTTCTTTTGGTAGTATTTCTTTATGTTTCAGAGCAACCATCAAATCTCTTGCTACACCAAAATGACTCATGGCATCCGCACGGTTTGGGGTAAGTCCAATATCAAAAACAACATCATTTTTTAAATCAAAATAGTCAGCGGCAGGTGTTCCAATTTTTGCATTGGAATCCAATACCATAATTCCCTCATGGCTTTTTCCTAATCCTATTTCATCCTCGGCACAAATCATTCCGGCTGATTCTTCTCCTCTTATTTTTGATTTTTTAATCTTAAATGATTCTCCCTTCTCGGTGTAAAGAGTAGTTCCTACTGTTGCAACAACCACTTTTTGACCTTTATCTACATTAGGAGCGCCACAAACAATATTTAATATTTCTGAACCAATATTTACCTTAGTCTTTTTCAGTTTATCGGCATCCGGATGTTTTTCAGCTTCCAGTACTTCACCAATCACCAATCCTTTTAAACCACCAGGAACTGATTCTACGATTTCAGTTTTTTCAACCTCCAAACCAATGTCAGTCAATATTTCTGAAGTTTGTTCAGGAGTAGTAGTTAGGTTTAAATATTCGTTTAGCCAGTTGTAAGATATCTTCATCTTGGTATTGTTGTTTCAGTATTTTTATAGAATATAAAGATACAAGTCTTGTGAGAATTTGTGTTCAATTTAGAGCAAAAAAAAACCATTCGTCAACTGACGAATGGTTTTTATAAAAGTTAGTTAACTAATTATAATTTGTTCACTTTCAAAGTTAAGCTTGACTTCAAGTTAGCTGCTTTGTTTTTATGGATAATGTTTCTCTTAACCAATTTGTCAAGGATACTACTTACAACAGGTAAGAATGTAGTAGCTTCTTTCTTATCTTCCATTCCTCTCAATTTCTTGATAGCTGTTCTGGCAGATTTGTGGTAATACTTATTTCTAAGTCTTCTCACTTCTGTAGATCTAATTCTTTTTTTTGTTGACTTGTGGTTAGCCATAATGTGTTAATTTATATTTAGTGTTTAACTATAGTAGCCCGTAGGGGAATCGAACCCCTCTTGCAGGAATGAAAATCCTGAGTCCTAGCCGATAGACGAACGGGCCAAAATGTCTTCCCATTTGTTATTTTGGGAATGCAAATTTAGAACAATTTTTCTAATTCAAAAAAAAATCTCACTTTTTTTTAAGTTATTTTTGAATCAGTACCAAATTGGAACCCCATCCTCTTTCCTGTCTTAAGCTGAATGCTGTCTCCAGTGGTTTTTATTTGGTGAACAGAAACCTCGCTAACGTGTTCGTAAAGAGGTGCGTAAAGGTCAAAATCTAGCACGTGTATCATGATATTTTCGATGATGTCTTCCATGTAGTTCTCATCAAAAAATAATTTTTCAAATTCTGTATAAAGGAATCCCATTTTTCGTTTTCCCTCTGCTATAAAGTGATTTTCGGAATTAATAAACACTCTTCCAACCAAATATCCAGAGTCATTAATTCTGTTAAACCTGAAAGAATCTGCCAAAAAATTGTATATGTTAATAATACCTGTGTAACCTCTGTTTTCATCTTCTCGTAAATATGGGGTCTTCCAAATCGAATGATTTTCATCAAATTTAAAAACATTGGAATGCAAATTGAATACCAAAATATCACCTGCCAGTGTAATATGGAATTCATATTTGCTTTTTTCGGTAAAATCAATAACGATACGGTCGTCTTTCATACAAACTCGTCCCTTTATTTGCTCTACCACTTTCTGTGCCACCTTTTTCATTTCTTGAAATTGGTCTACAGTATTTTTAAATATATCTTGTTTTAAAGTTGATTTTGTGCACAGAGTTAATGCGATGTGGTCCAGTTCTTTGTTTTCCATGTTAGATTTTTTTAATAAGCTTTCGCAAAAATAACTCTTTCTTTTGATGGTTTTCCGCTAACAATGCAAGTTCCTTCCTCTTGCTCATTGTTAAGTAAAATACACCTTATGGTAGCCTTTGTTTCTTCTTTAATTTTTTGCTCAGTCTCTTCAGTTCCATCCCAATGTGCAGAAATAAACCCTCCCTTTGATTCCAAAATTGATTTGAACTCTTCATAAGAATCTACTTTTGTAATGTGGCTATCTCGGTAATTCAGGGCTTTGGTGTAGATCTTTTCTTGAATCTCGTCTAGTAGTAATTCAACGTAATCTGCTATTCCTTCTTGAGGCACAGATGATTTTGTTTGAGTATCTCTTCGGGCAAGTTCAACAACATTATTTTCTACATCTCTTGGTCCAATTGCCATTCTCAAAGGAACCCCTTTCAATTCATATTCGGCAAATTTCCATCCTGGTTTTCTGTTGTCATCATCATCAAGCTTTACAGAGATTCCTTTCGATTTTAATTCGTTAGCAATTTTTGTTGCTGATTCCATCACTTGTTTTAATCCTTCTTCATTTCTATAAATAGGTACAATAACAACATGAATAGGTGCTAACTTTGGAGGTAAAACTAATCCAGCATCATCCGAGTGAGCCATAATTAAAGCGCCCATCAATCTTGTAGATACACCCCAAGAAGTTCCCCAAACCAATTCTTGTTTTCCTTCTTTGTTCACAAACTTAACGTCAAATGCATCGGCAAAGTTTTGTCCCAAAAAGTGAGAAGTTCCAGCTTGAAGAGCCTTTCCATCTTGCATTAGTGCTTCAATACACAAAGTGTCTTCGGCTCCAGCAAATCTCTCGCTATCTGTTTTTCTTCCTTTCAATACGGGAACAGCCATGTGCTCTTCTGCAAATTTTGCGTACACTTGCAACATTTGTTCTGTTTCCGAAACTGCCTCTTGCTTTGTAGCGTGAGCAGTATGTCCTTCTTGCCATAAAAACTCAGCAGTTCTGAGGAACAAACGAGTTCTCATTTCCCATCTTACAACATTTGCCCATTGATTAATAAGAATAGGTAAATCTCTGTAAGATTGAATCCATTTTTTGTAAGTACTCCAAATAATTGCTTCTGAAGTTGGTCTTACGATAAGTTCTTCTTCTAATTTTGCCTGAGGGTCAACCATTAGTTTTCCTGGTTTGTCAGGATCGTTTTTCAATCGGTAATGAGTAACGATAGCTGCCTCTTTCGCAAATCCTTCTGCGTTTTTTTCTTCAGCTTCAAACATATGTTTTGGAACAAAAATTGGGAAATAGGCATTTTGATGCCCAGTCTCTTTGAACTGTCGGTCCAATTCGTCCTTCATTTTTTCCCAGATTGCATAGCCATAAGGTTTGATAACCATACATCCTCTTACTCCTGAATTTTCTGCTAAATCAGCTTTTACAACCAACTCATTGTACCATTCGGAATAGTTCTCACTTCTTGTAGTTAATTTCTTACTCATAATTGTATTTGTGGCACAGTATTTGTGTTTTTGACATAAATTGATGCCTTCAAATTTAGATAAATTATCGTAATTTAGAGGTGAATTACAAAGAAAGGTATACACCAAAAAAACACAGTGACTATGAAATTCAACTATCTATTACTCTCGGCCCTCGCATTTTTATGTGCTCAATCTTTTTCTCAAGAAGGATTTGACGATTTTGATGACGTATATTCAGACAATACAAATACTGTGTTTTCGACTTCTTCCTCTGAGTCGAACTCAAATGAATATGTAAAAGGAGAAGATCCTGGAACTTGGATAGAGCAAGATGAGTATTATGATCCTTCTTACAACTCTACAAAGGATTCTTTGCAAGGTAATACATACATTACCAATAATTATTACGGTGGAAATTATCAGTATTCCGATAGATTTAATAGGTTTAACAATGTGAATAATGGATGGAATGATCCTTATTGGAACAACGGTTGGAACTCTTGGGGTATCCCAGGTTGGAATGTAGGTTGGAATTCATGGAACGGTTGGGGAGTAGGATACAACGTAGGTTGGGGAAATCCATATGGATTTAATCGTTGGAATAGATGGAACAATGGCTGGGGTGGCGGTTGGAATAATTCTTATGCTTGGGGCGGATGGAACCACTATAATCCATACATATACAACGGTTGGGGATTTAATCATTGGAACAACGGTTGGAATAATGGATGGAACAATAATGGTTGGGCTTACAACCAAGGGTTTAATCACGGAGTTATGGCTGCCAATGGAAATGGATTTGAATCTAATTCGCGTGGTATTTCATATGGTCACAGAGGAAGTAGAGGAAGTAGCACGAGAGTTTCTTCAGTCTATGGAGACAGAAGATCTAACGCTAGAGGATATAATTCTTCGAGAATAGCTACAAAAGATAATACAACAGCTTATACTGGTTCGCAGTCTGAAGGTTTTTCTATGAGAAGAGAAGAAACCGGAAGAGGACCAGAGGTTGTTGACAGAAATGCATCGGAACCAAGAAACAGTTCGGTGAGATTAGATAATTCCTCAGCAAGAACTTCTACTTTGAGAAACTCGAGTAGGGAAGTGCAGAGCAGATCAAGTGAGGTTAGAAATTCTAGACCAGCAACAAATGTTACAACTCCTAGAACATCTAGGCCAAATACTTCTACAACTGTAAGAACAGCTCCTGCAAGAACATCAGTTCCTTCAAGAGCGACTTTGCCAAACTCGAGCACACCAAGAACGTCTACACCAAGAACATCAGTTCCTAGGACGAGTACTCCATCCAGAAACCCAAGAACGGCAACTCCTAACCGAGTGGCTATAGGTTCGCCTTCAAGAGCAACTGTGGGTTCTAGTGCTCCAAGAAGAACTTCGCCATCGGTGAATTCAAGGTCGCGTACAAGTACACCAAATAGAAGTTACACTCCTTCTCCTAGATCAGCAACACCATCTAGGAATAGTGGCTACACACCAAGTAGAACGGCTCCTTCAAGAAATAGAAGCTACACACCAAGTAGAAGTAGTTCTCCGAGCAGAAGTAGCACACCGAGCAGAAGTAGTTCTCCATCAATGAGAAGCTCATCTCCTTCTAGAAGTTCAGGTGGAAGTAGTAGAAGTTCTTCCTCTTCTTCTTCGAGAGGAGGTAGAAGATAAGCGTATTCAATTTATTTTTTAAAAACAAACACAATGAAAAGGATATTAACAACTCTTGTTGGGATTTCTGTGGCAATATTTGGCTACTCCCAGAATGAGACAGATGCCTTGCGGTATAGTTATTTGAACTACGGAGGAACTGCTAGGTTTAACGGTTTGGGTGGAGCAATGGGGGCGCTAGGAGCTGATATGTCGGCAATAAGTATTAATCCTGCGGGAATGGGACGATACAGTAGATCAGACTTCAGTTTTACAGGAAATGTAACTTTTGCTGGAGCAGAATCAGAGTATAACAATTCATTTAACTCGGATACCAAAGGGAATTTTAATATCCCTAACATCGGAGTAGTGTTTGCGGTTCCAATAGATTTTAACAAAGCAAGTATGTGGCGATATTTTCAGGTAGGAATTAGTACAAATAGAACAAATGATTTTCATGGAAGAACGCGAGTAGAAGGTATCAATGATAACTCCATGTTGCTTTCTTATACCAATTATCTCAACAATAATAATATTCCGTTGTCTGGACTTTCAGATTTTTACGAAGGGCAAGCTTTTGATGCCAATCTTTTATTGTTCGATTCAATATCAAATTTGTATGTTCCGTGGTACGATACTGCAAATTCGGAAATAAACCAAAGAAGTAAAACAACCACAAGAGGTGCTCAATACCAAACAGACATTACTTTTAGTGGAAATTATGACGGTAAATTATACGTGGGAGGTAGTATAGGATTTCCTCGAATTCGATACAATTCTACCAGAACTTTTACCGAGACTTTTGCCAATCCAGATGCCGTATTGGATACCGAAAACTATACATTTGAAGAAAACGTGAGTACTACCGGTAGTGGATTTAATATTAAGTTAGGAGCTATTTTTGTGCCTGTAAAATCAGTACGATTTGGTTTGGCTGTTCATACACCAACTTGGTACAGTATGAGCGATTCTTACAACACGAATTTTACTTCCAATTTTATAGATAACTTTTATAACGAAAGAGCAGAATCGCCCGAAGGAATATACGATTATAGATTGCGTACTCCAGGAAGATTGATTGCTAGTGCAGCTTTTTTGTACAAAAAAAGAGGGCTTATTTCTATGGAATATGAATTAATAGACTATTCTAACGCAAGTTTTAATGGAGCGCAGGGCGATTTAAATCCTTACAATTTTGACATTGAAAATAATACGGTAAATGATATTTATCAGACAGCAAATATCTTAAAAGTTGGAGGAGAGTATAGAGTCACAAACCATTGGACTGTTAGAGGAGGATATGCATATTTTGGTTCTCCAATAAAAGATGAAGTGTCGCTTGTAGATAATTCTAGAACAAACATCTCTGGAGGAATTGGATTCAAAAACCAAAGTTTTTCTTTGGACTTTACCTTTCTGAGAACTCAATGGCAAGAGGAATCATACTTGTACGATCCTGAGCTGGTAGAGCCAATTATTACTGATAGATACATCAATAATTTTATGGTAACTGCAGGTTTTAGATTCTAATTTATCAAAATCACATTCCAAAAAAAAGCTACTCATTGAGTGGCTTTTTTTGTAGGGATAAGAAGAAGTTTGTTCCTTTTATTTATTCAGATTATATACTTCTTCCTTGTTCAATTCAACAGGATACTTGTCATTCAATTCTTTTATCCATTCTTTTTCTAAGTATTGTTGGTACTCAGAAATCACAGTTCCTCTTACTTCTTTTAATTCTTTGTTTTGAGAAGGAAGGATTTCGTTAACTTTTAGGAATACATATTTTCCATCAATCAATTTCAATTCAGAAATTCCTTTTTCCAATTCAAACTGTGATAGAATTTCATTTTCTTCAATTTCTATCTTTCCAGCTTTTACAGTTAGGTCCAATTGAGAAGCAGTGTTTCCTGCCATAAGTATCTCTCGTGAAGTCTTTCCCGAATCTTTTGCCAAACTCATTGCCATTAGTATAACCTCTTTTTTAGAAGAAGAATAAATCTCAACATCAGCTCTTTTCTTCCACAAGTATTTGTTTTTAGTAGATTCAAAAAATGTTTCAAGTCCCAATGAGTCTTTGCTCGATTTTGTCCAAACCTTTTGGTCAGATATTTCAAACAAAAGGATTCCATCTTCAAATTCTTTTACCAGAGATTTGTATTCAGGGTATTTTACGAATAATTGAGATTTTTCGTAGTTGTAAAAGTACTCGTTTGTAAATTCTTTGTAATTGCTCTCAATATCCTGCTGAGAAGCTGGTAGGTGAGAGGTAAGGTAATTTCTAAATTCAGATACATTTATTTTGGTAGAAGGCTTGAATAATCCTGGAACCTTTTTGTATTTAAAAGCAATTTTATCATCATCTGCTTTCAATCTTCCAATCACTTCGTTTGAAAAACTATTACTCATCCATTTGGATGATTTGTCTTTGTATTTATACTCTACTTTTAGTTTGTTTACAAAGTGTTCTTTCGTTTTTCCACTTCGGTCACCTCTTTTTATGTTCGAAAGGATTTCGCTTTTCATTTCGTCATAACTTCCAATCGGTTGTGAATTCAATTTCTTAACAATATGCCATCCGTAAGAAGTTTTAAAAGGCTCAGAAATATCTCCGTTTTTCTCTAATCCAAAAGCCACTTTTTCAAATTCAGGAACCATTCTTCCCGAACCAAACATCGGTAGTTCTCCTCCTTTATTTGCCGAGGTGTTATCGTCAGAATATTCTTTTGCTAAAGTTGCAAAGTCTCTTTTTACTGACATCAATTCGTTGTAAATGTCTCTACTTTTGGCTTCGGCATTTGCTTTTGTTTGCTCATCTGCATCAGCAGAAACTTTTGTGTAAATGTGAGCCACTTGAACCTGACCAGGATTAGGACGTTTGTCATTTACTTTAATCAAGTGATATCCAAATCTTGTTTTTACGGGCATAGAAACACTTCCTACAGGAGTGTTGAATGCAGCATCTTCGAATGGATAAACCATTTGGAAAGCGGTAAAATAACCTAAATTCCCTTTGTTTTCTTGAACCGATGGGTCTTGAGAATATTTCAGTGCAACTGTTTCAAAATCTGCACCACCCATGATCTCCTTTCTTGCTTCCATTATTTTTTCATAGGCATTTCCTTCCATGATTAGGATATGGCTAGCATTTATTTCATATTTTTTTCTTTCGTATGCTTCTTTTATTAATTCATCTGTTGCATTTGGGTCAGATAAATATTTCTCGGCAGATTTTTCTACATAACCTTTCAGTTCATTCTGAAGTCTTGGAATTGTATCAAATCCTTCTGCTCTTGCGTCTGCAACTTTTAGTTTGTATTTCACAAACATATCGGTGTAAGCGTCCAATGAGGCTTGATCATACTTTACATCCGAGTTGTTTTTGGTGTAGTTATACAGAAATTCATCTTTTCTGATTTCTTCACCCGCAACTTTCAGCAAAACAGGATTTACCTGTGCCAAAATGGAATTAAATAAAAAAATAGAGATCAATAAAATAAGAGTTTTCTTCATTGCTTTTTTGTTTTTGTAATTTGAAAGGCTAATTTACCCTTTTTTTAATAAAAATAGAAAGTAACTTGAAAAACCTATTTTAAGCTATAGTTTGGAGCTTCTCTTGTAATGGTAACATCATGAGGGTGACTCTCTTGAATACTTGCTGAGGTAATTTTTATAAACTTAGCTTCTTTCAATGATTCAATGTCTTTGGCCCCGCAATATCCCATTCCAGAACGCAATCCACCAATTAGTTGGTGCATTACTTCGCTCAAATAACCTTTAAATGGAACTCGCCCAGAAATTCCTTCCGGAACTAGTTTTTTATCGTCATTTTCGCTGTCTTGAAAATACCTGTCTTTAGAACCTTTTTTCATTGCTTCTAAAGATCCCATTCCTCTGTAAGTTTTGAATTTACGACCTTGGTATATCACTGTTTCTCCTGGTGATTCTGCCACTCCAGCAAACATAGAACCTAGCATTACAGAACTTGCTCCAGCCGCAATTGCTTTTACAATATCTCCCGTAAATCGTATTCCTCCATCAGCAATTACAGGAACTCCTGTACCTTTTAGTTCTTCGGCTACATTCATAATAGCAGACAATTGTGGAACTCCCACACCAGCAATTATTCGAGTAGTACAAATAGAACCAGGTCCAATCCCTACTTTTACTGCATCTGCACCGGCATTTACTAGCATTCTTGCCGCTTCTGCTGTCGCAATATTTCCTACAATTACTTGTAGCTTTGGATAGTTTTCTTTTACCAATTTAAGCTTATCAATTACTCCTTGAGAATGACCATGAGCCGTATCAATAACTATTGCATCTACTCCTGCGCCAACTAATGCAGCAACTCTTTCCAAAGTATCATGAGTTACTCCAACTGCTGCACCTACTCTTAATCTTCCTTGCTCATCCTTGCAAGAGTTTGGGTGTTTTTTTACTTTAATAATATCTCGGTATGTGATTAATCCAGTTAGTTTATTTGAATTATCTACAATTAGTAATTTTTCAATTTTATGTTGTTGAAGAATTTTTTCAGCTTCTACCAATGAAATTTCATTCATAGCAGTTACCAATTTTTCCGAGGTCATTACTTCTGTAATTTTTTTCGAATTTTCTTTTTCAAACCTCAAGTCTCTGTTTGTCACAATTCCTTTCAAAGCTCCATTTTCATCTACAATTGGAATTCCTCCAATTTTGAATTCAGCCATCAAGTTTAAGGCATCTCCTACAGTAGCCTTGGAAGTTAAAGTTACAGGATCGGTAATCATTCCGCTTTCGCTTCTTTTTACCTTTCTTACCTCTTTTGCTTGTGATTCAGCCGACATGTTTTTGTGAATTATCCCAATTCCTCCTTGCTGAGCAATTGCAATCGCCAATTCAGATTCAGTAACCGTATCCATCGCGGCAGATAGGATAGGAGTTTTTATCGTTATGTTTTTGGTGATTTTGCTTTCTAATGTTACTGCATTTGGCAAGACATTGGAATAAGCTGGTATTAAGAGAACATCATCGTAGGTAAGTCCTTCTTGTACAATTTTAGAATGAGACATGGTCGTTTGTTTTTCTGTAATTGCATGCAAATGTACGGCTTTTTTTTAGGATTTACTCTTTTTTTATAAAAGTAAGTGTTAAACTTTGAAAGTAATAAACCGAATCAGTTTCTTTTTGAAGTTGGTGTAAGGAGGTGAAATAGTTTTGAGCGTAGTAAATCCAACTCTTTGTTTCAGTACAGATCTAGAATTAGAAAATTCTTGAAACCCAAATTCGCCATGCGCTTTTCCTATTCCGCTGTGATTTACTCCTCCAAAAGGTAAGTGGGGTTGTGCGAACTGAACCGTTGTTTCATTTATAGCAGTTGTTCCAGCACTCGTATTATTCAAGATGAAATTTTGGTTTTTACTTGATTTACTAAATAAATAAAGAGCCAAAGGTTTCTCTGTATTATTTATGATGTCGACCACTTCAGTCAAATTATTGTAAGTCATAATCGGAAGAAGAGGTCCAAAAATTTCTTCCTGAAAAATCGGGTTTTCTATAGAAATGGAATCCAAAAGGGTAGGAGAAAGAAAGTTTGTTTCGGTATCATTTTCTCCACCATGAATTAACTTTCCTCCATTGTTTAGTGTGTTTTCCAATAAAGAGGTTAATCTTCCAAAGTGCAATGAGTTTACAATTTTGGTTCTTGTTTTGTCAGAAATAGGGAATTGAATTTCAATCTGTTCAATTAATTTTTTCTTTAGGTCTGCAGCTTTACTTTGGTGAACCAAAATGTAGTTTGGCGCAATGCAGGTTTGTCCTGAGTTGATAAATTTTCCCCAAACAATTTTTTGTGCAGTGTCTTTTAAATTAGCCGTTTCATCTACAATCGTAGGGTTTCTTCCTCCCAGTTCTAGAGTCACCGAGGTTAGGTTTTTGGAAGCTGCAGACATCACAATTTTTCCCACCAGCGGACTACCAGTAAAAAATATGTGATCAAAAGGTAGTTCCAGCAAATCAGAAGATACAGAAACTCCTCCTTTCACAACCGAAATTTCTTTTTCATGAAATAACTCCGAAATCATTTTTTCGATAAGATTAGCTGTATTAGGTGTGTGTTCGCTTGGTTTCAAAATAGCAGTGCATCCAGCTCCAATAGCCGAAACCAGCGGTCCAATACATAAATTAAATGGATAGTTCCACGGAGCGATGATCAAAGTAACTCCTTTTGGTTCGTACTTTATGTGAGATTTTGTACCCCAAAACGCCAAGGGAGCCGAAACTGTTTTTGCTTCACTCCATTCTGCGAGGTGCGAGATGTGTTGTTTTATTTCATCTATAATTGGTTTTATTTCAGTCAATAAAACTTCTTCTCTGCCTTTTTCAAAATCCTTGTAAATATCTTCGCAAATGAATTTTTCGTTATTTACGATCCATTTTTTAAGTGATTTTAGCTTTTTTAATCGTTCGTTAATTGAACTAGTTTTTAGTTCTTTTTGAAAAAAAGCTTTTTGTAAATCGAAAAGAATTTGATGTGGATTTTTCATGTTGTATTTGTTTTATTTCTCTTCCATGAGGATTAATTTTCTCAATAAATTAAATCCTGCAACTGCCGATTGCGAGATGTTTCGCTCTCGATTATTCCCAAAGTTAAATTTCTTTGAAACTACTTTTTCTTTACTCCTTGCCGAAATCCAAACCGTTCCTAATGGTTTGTCTTCTGTTCCTCCAGAAGGTCCTGCGATTCCTGATATAGAGATAGAATAATCTGTGTTGTATTTTTTTCTTATTTCTTCGCTCAGTATCTCCACAACTTCTTGGCTCACTGCTCCTTTATTAAGTAAAACAGATTTTGGCACGTTCAGTTCTTTTTCTTTGATGTCGTAGGAATAGCAAATGATACTTCCCTCGTAAAAAGAAGAACTTCCTGGGATTTTGGTAAGTAGATGAGAAGCATAACCGCCTGTACAACTTTCTGCTAAAGAAATGGTTGCATTTTTTTCTAATAATAAATTAGCTAAGGTTTCTTCCATAGTTATGGTTCCTTCTCCAAAAATGTATTCGGGTATAATTTGGTACAATTCATCACAGAATAAATTCACCTTATTTGTGTCGCCAGTATTGCTTGTTACTCTTAGTTTTACTAATCCCGGAGAGGGTAAATAAGCCATTTCTAAATTGGATTCTCTCAATCTATTTTCCCAATCCATTATTATCTCTGCCAAGAATGATTCTCCAATTCCGTGGGTGAGTATGGTTCTGTGTGCTAGCTCCTGAAGCTGAAATGTTTCTTTTACTTTCGGAAATACTCCTGTTTCCATTAAGTGTTTCATTTCGTAAGGTACGCCAGGCATAGAAACGAACACTTTTCCATTTCTCTCGAACCACATTCCGCTTGCTGTTCCCATTGAGTTCCTCAAAACCGTGCATGCTTTTGGAAGCATTGCTTGCATGTTATTTGTTTCTAAAAAAGGTTTATTTCTCAATTTAAAATAAGCTTGAATATCTGTTAAAACCTCCTGATTCAGTTCAAGTTCGGTGTCAAAATAATCGCACAAAACTTTTTTTGTGATATCGTCTTTTGTTGGGCCTAGCCCTCCAGTTATTAAAATTAAATCTGCGTACGATTCGGCTCCTTTTAAAGCCTCATGAATTTCTTCTTCGGTATCCGAAATGGTAATCGTTCGGTTGTTTTTGATTCCAATTTTAGCCAATTCTTGACCCATCCAAGATGCATTGGTGTTGATAGTTTGACCTATAAGTAGTTCGTCTCCTATTGAGATTATTTCTGTTTTCATTCGTGATTTTTGGTTTAATAAATGTACGAAATGTAACATGTAAAGATGAATTTTTCTTTTCATTTATTAAAGGTTATTTGAGGTTGAACAAAATTTGACAAAAAAAAGCCCCGATAAATCATCGAGGCTGTGTAAAACTATTTAGTTTTGATTTAGTGATCATGACCATGGTGAGCATCTTCTTTTTTAACTCTTTTTATTGAACATCCCATGTTTTTGGTAATTGGTTTGGTGATTTCCTTTCCTTCTGCCAATTCTTTCATTGCATCAGCCAACCAATGTTCTTTTACCTCTTCTTTAGAATCCACATTGTCGTCAATTGCACCTGTGTACACAAGCTCGTTGTTCGCATTGAATAAATATACGTGTGGAGTTGTCATGGCGCTATAAGCATCTGCAACAGCATGTTTGCTGTCAACGAGGTATTTAATTCCATTGTATCCTCTTTCTTTTGCATGTAAAATCATGTTGTCAAAAGAGTCTTCTCCGCTTCTTTTTGCTTCGTTAGAGTTTATCAAAGCAAAACCTATTTCTAGTTTGGTTGCCATTGCTTGGATGTCATTGTATCTATTTTCCCATCCTTGTGATTTTTCGCCATTTCCAACTACAAACGGGCAAGTATTGCAAGAAAAAATCAATAAAGTTCCGTTCTTTTTTCCTAATTCTTCGATGTAAATTTCTTCGCCAGAAACATCCATTAATTTGTTTTCGAGGGCAGGGTTTGTATCTCCAATTT
>JAHEIE010000118.1 GCA_024639505.1 Crocinitomicaceae bacterium | reverse complement strand
TCTTGGGGATTTCAAACATTTTACTCAACATTTATTTAATTCCTATTTACGGAATGGAGGGCGCTGCCATTGCCAGTTTAATTTCATTGGTATCGTTCAACTTTTTAAAGTTGTTTTGGATTGCCTTAAAACTAAAAATTCATCCTTTTTCTCTTGACACTCTAAAAGTATTAGCAGTCGGAGGCATTTCATTTGCCATCTTATTTTTCATTCCAGAAGGCAAATACGTTGGAAATGCTTATTTGAATCTAGGTTTAAAAGGAATTATAATTGTAGGTACTGTTGGAATTACATTTGCTCTCCCAATTTACATCCTAAACATCTCACAAGAAATAAATGGGTTAGTAAATAAAGCTCTGACCAAACTGAAAATTTTGAAGTAACTTTAGAAGAAATAATTTTATTCATGCCAAACTCTCACCTTTCTTATTTTCTGGAAAATTTTGAATTGGCGTATTCTTGCCAACCAAATTGGGAATCGTTTTCCATTGGATTTGACGAAAGCTGTAAAATCATACTCTCAAAACCTGAAATTAAAAACCCAAATTCATACCTCAACACTATCTCGTGGAAAACTTGGAAGGGAAAAAAAATTCCGTTTCTAATGAACACCAAAGATTGCGATGAGATTATTTCGAAGCACAAGAATGGCAGTATTTCAGTAAATCTTGACATTGTTTCTTCGACTTGGTTTCTGTTAAGCGGGGTTCAAGAATTGGATAAAAAAAAACGAGACGAACACGGAAGGTTTGACTACAAACATAGCTTACAAAAAGCCCTAAATATTGCCGAAACACCTGTTGTAAATTACTACTTCGATATCCTAAAAGAAGCAATTCTTTTGGCTCATGGGATTGACATACAACCAGAAAGAAAACTGTCTGCCACAATTACTCACGACATTGATGAAATAGCCAGCGCATGGAAACACCGAATTAGAATTGCACTTGAAAATAAAAAGTACATAAAGGCAATTGGATTTGGGGTGAGCCACATAATCAAACCTTTTAAGCCATGGAAAAACATCAAAGAATTGGCCGATTACAATTCTTCAAAAAAGATCCCTTCTTCTTTTTTCTTCTTGCCAAGGAACAACAAATTACAGAAAATTAAAAATGCCGACTACAAATGGGATAGTACCTACGTAAAAAAAAATATTGGCTATCTGAATAATAGCGAGCATGAAATAGGAGTGCATGGAAGTTACAAAACTCACGATTCTGAAAAAGAACTCACTTCTGATATAGCTTGTTTCAAACAAAGACCTACCTCAAATAGATTCCATTTTTTGCAATTTGAACAGCAAACTACTTCAGAAATATTAGATTCAGCTAGGATAGAAAAGGATTCTTCCTTAGGGTTTCAAGAAAACATTGGGTTTAGAAATAGTGTGTGTACACCTTTTAAACTCTATAATTTTGAAACTGAAAAATCTTTTAAATTCATTGAAATTCCCCTCAATATAATGGACTGCACTCTGGAGTATGAAAACTACATGAATCTGAGCCCAAAAGAATCAATTGAAAGAGTCAAACAACTTGTGTCAGAAATTAAAAAATTCAATGGTAACTTCTGCCTCAATTGGCACAACACTTATTTTTCTGAGTATGAAAAAAAAGAATGGAAAACATTGTACAAGGAAATTTTACTTTTATTAAAAGCTGAGAACTGTAATTTTTACACCATCAAGGATTTGAAATAACTCTTATTACCAATCTTGATCCCCTAAGTAATCTTCCCATTTCCGACAACTCTTCACCATTTCACTCAAACTATAAACTGGCTCCCAGCCTAATCTGCTTTTTGCCTTAGTTGAGTCTGCCCATATTTTCTCTACATCTCCTTTTCGCCTTTGCTCGAATACAACTTGTAGTTTAATTCCAAATTCTGTTTCAAATTGTTGAATTATTTCTAACACCGAAAGGCCAGTTCCCGTTCCAATATTAAAACTAATTAAAGACTGTGACAAATCTTTCTCCAACGCCAAAACATGCGCTTTAGCCAAATCTACTACGTGAATATAATCTCTCACAGGTGTTCCATCATGGGTATCATAATCTTTAC
>JAHEIE010000037.1 GCA_024639505.1 Crocinitomicaceae bacterium | reverse complement strand
TTGGCGCAAGCAGAATGGATAAAACTTTACGGTGTTTTGTTTGAAAAAGAAGAGTTGGCCGACTCTCTTTTTAGAAATATCGAAACAAACTATCTCGCAGAAGTAGTTTCTAATTCTATTTCTTCAAAACCTGTAGTACTTTGTGGAGAATTGTATGACGATGTTTGGACATTGCCTGGTGGAAGAAGTCTTACGAGCCAATTAATTACCGATGCAGGTGGAGATTATTTTTATAAAAATGATACTTCCTCAGGTTCTAAAAAACTAGATTTTGAATACATCCTTTCCCAAGATTCTGTGATTGATTATTGGTTACTGCTAACCTACAATCAACAACCTGTAACTTATGACTACCTGAAAGAAAACAAACCTAGGTATTCGTATTTATCCGTATTTTCTCCCGAAAAAATTGGAATTTGTAACACTGCTATAACTACATATTTTGAAACTGGAATTCTAGAACCTCATATTTTGTTGAATGAAATAAAATCGTTGATTCAAGATTCTACAAATTTAGCAGATTCGAAGTATTTTAAAAGGATTACTCGAAACTAGAATCAGACCCCTCTAAGTAATTGCACAACTACTAAACTAAAAATGTAAATCAACTCTATCCATCGAATCGCTTTTCTTTTTAATAGGCCATAAAGTTGTTATAAATTCTGAATCTTCATTCATTGAAAAGCAACATAGTTTGCTTAGTGAATTATTCTATGAAAAATCCTGAATCGATTTCAGAATGACATTTGGAAGGAAAGTGATTAACACACAAAAAAAAGCGAACCAACTTTTACAGTCGATTCGCTTTAAGATTCAGTTCTTGATACTCTTTTATTTTATTCCCAATTTCTTTTTCATTGATTTTGACAATGCATCTTTGTGAATTTGGATGTTCATTGTTTTGTATCTCACGTAAGGAAATGAAGCATAAAAGTAACCATCACACTGGTTGTAATCTCCCCAAGAATTTTTCACTACAAAGTACTTAGTTCCTTTCTGATCTTTTACAATTCCTGTAATATGCATCCCGTGATCGTCAGTAGTTTCTTGGCTATCAAAAGCATCTTGTCTTTCTTGTTGAGTCACTATTCTTTCTTCTACCGGAGTCATAAAAGCATTACTGATTTTTTCCTCACCTGCATCGCTAAAGTGTTTGTTGTTTTTTCCTTTTATCTTAATAGTAGATTCATCTGTTGGCAATATTGCTAACGCATCTCTTGCAGAAAATCCTTTTTCAGAAATATCAGCTCCCCAAGCAAAAGTGTATCCATCCATAATTGCAGATTCCATCACCTCCATGAATTCATCCAAAGGTAAGTTGTAACAAGACTGAAGCGCCCAGTTATCCTGAACTTCAATTACAAAACTTGAATAAAACGGGTGATGCGTGTAAGAAGTTAACGACACGTAATCATCCATATTCAAATCCAAATGATTTGCGAATGATTTTGGTGTGTATGAAGCTCCTTCGTAGTCAAATTTATAATCCTCCATGTTATCTGGAAGTTCACCTAAATAAGCATCCGTCACTCCTGTTATCGCTTTTTTCCATGATTTAGTTAGCGTTCCTCCTTGTGGTTTCTTAGCCAATACTTCTACCATTGCTTTTAGCATCCCCTGCATTTCGGAGTGATTGTGAGAATCCGTTCCGTAGTTCAATCCTTTGTAAGCTGATTCTGGTACAATTCCAAATCTTTTGATTACCCAAGGAATATCATGAAATGCTCCTCCAGGACCAAAATTAAATGTACCGTAATACCTTAAATAATTTTCTGCCTTTCCGATGTAAGCATTTCTTACAATAAACATTTCCGAAAGATCATGCTTTCCTTTTCCCTTTCTAATTAATTCTGATTCTAGGAATGACAAAGCTGAAAAACTCCAACAAGTTCCAGTTCTATTTTGATTCTGAACCGATGTTTCATCTAGGTTTTTAACTTCTGTAAAAATGTAGTCACTACCTTTTTTGTTTGTGATAGTATCTTGTGCGATACTACTAAAACTGAAGGCAGAAAAGGCCAACAGTGATAAAATAATTTTTTTCATGTGTGTTTTTATGATTTATAAAAATTTAAGAATTCTAAGTTACGGAACATATTCATAACATCCAATATCGGCTGGGTTACTTCTCGAATTATTTTCCAAATCAGTAGAAAGAAAATATACAGGATCTGCTTGTCCAATGCATACCGAACCGCTCTTTAGTTTTAAAGATGAATTTGAAGTGTAATTAGGTGAAAGATTCCTTTTTATGTTCACAAAGTTAGAGTTGATTGGTTGATCCGTTTTTACCAAACAATGATTAAATCTATAATTTGCAAAGTTTCCAGGAACTGTGTCAATCACAATTTCATTGTCAATATCTCCATAGATAATAGAGTTATTAAAACTTGCACGTACAATCGGTCGAACGTAAATTGTAGAGTTAGCCTCGTAATAGTTGTTCAAAACCAGAGCTGGCGAAGATCTTGAGGTTGCCGTCCAAAAATTGTTGATGGTACAATGATTAAAATAATATTCACCTCCTAATCTTAAAGATACTGCATTGTTCCCTGCTTTATTAAATTTGGAATTGGTAGCATGCACTCTTGCCCCTTGAGCAAACAAAGAGGCAAACGAATGATTGAAAGATTCTACACCATTAATCGTAAGTGAATCACCTCCAAATGCAGTGTCGATATATATTCCTGCAGTTGCATTTTTTATTACAGCATAATTAATCAGGCTGTTTCGCGCAATAGCAAAACGAACTCCAAACCATTGCCCCGGTTCATTTGCGTAGGACGCTTCTCTCCTATCTCCTTGAAAAACTACTCGATTCGATTCCGTTCCGTTCACGAACAAAGAACTTTTATAAACATACAAAACTGCCCCAGTATGGGCATAAATTTGCGCTCCTGCAGGAATTGTAAGCGTACAATTAGAATCAATCCTCGGAAATCCTACGGCAGTAATCCCATACAAAACATGAGGTTTATCCACTGCCCAAGTCTCTCCACAAACCACTTCATTATAATGAAAATATGCATTTTGGCCCCAAGCTGCCAACTCCACAGATTGAGAGTTTCCGTTTGTTACAAAGTGAATTTTATCTTCTACCACAAATGGATTATTTGCATTTGTAGGATCAATAGTAACTTCTACAAACACATAAATACTATCTTTTGCTGGTATTTCAAGGTCTTTTACAATCACGCCCGACAATCCATCTACATTCATGCGATAGGCCGAAGCTGTACCTTTTCCCAATCTAATTTGAGAAACTACAATCGGCTGGTTATACGAATTCGTCACTATAAGTCTTCGATAAGTTGATCCTATGGTCGAAAAAACTGTGTCAAACACCACTGTATCTTTTGAAAACTGTAACTTTACACCAGAATCATTAAGGAAATTTTCCTTTCGGCAGCTTGAAACAGAAATTGAAAACAAAAATGCAGCAAGCATTACTGAAACATAGAAAAATGTGTGTAATTTAATCTTCATAAATTGGGTTAAAACCTGAATTGATGTTGAAATTACGGCTTTTTTCATGATTTAGTATAAAAAGGACGTTGGAAATGTTTTTAATCCAAAAAGAAATTTGTAAATTCGCAACCTAATTAACGATAACATAATGCCCGCTAAAGTAAGGTGGGACTAAATTATACAATATGAAAAAAGACATCCACCCAGAAAACTACAGATTAGTTGTATTTAAAGACATGAGTAATGACTACATGTTCTTAACTAAATCTTGTACTGCTACAAACGACACAGTCGAATTTGAAGGAAAAGAGTATCCACTAATCAAAACGGAAATCTCTCACAAATCTCACCCGTTTTACACTGGTAAACAAAACTTTGTAGATACAGCTGGTAGAATTGATAAATTTAAATCAAGATACGCAAGACACATCAAAAAATAAGTGTCACACATTTATAGTATTAAAAAAGCCTTCTCGAGAAATCAAGAAGGCTTTTTTTATGGGTCATAATTTAATTTTCTTTGTTAGTTTTCTGAGCTAAATCTGATAAGTTGTTTGTTCATTCTTTCTACAACTTGCTTGTGGGATAAACTTTGAATAGGTGATGGATGAAATCTTACATAAAATGGAAATGGACTTTCCAATTGATTGAAATTGTGATCTCGCAAATACATACATTTTATAGAAGTATTTATATCCGACCCTTTGTAACTCTTATGTTTAGATATTCCAGTTTTTTCTTTTTGCTCAGTTTCAATTCTTTGTTCTTTCTGATTAGACAGCATTCCAAAATCAGCAACAAAAAAATTAGTGTCGAGCTTTACTTCTTTTGCCAATACATCTGGAGATTGAAACAATTGAACTTTCGAAAAGTTTTTATTCTGCAAAAATTCAGAATCATCGCTATAGAAAAAATACACTTCACAGAAGTTGAAATTAGAAAACGACAGCATTATTTCTTTGTTTAATGCATCTTGTCTAGCTTTTATTGCTTTTGCTCGTTGTTCCATTCCTTTCTCTTCTAGTGCTTTTATAACTGGAGCTTTGTCAGATAATCTTACAAGAATTACACTTTGTTTCATTTGAACAATTTGGTCGTGCGCTTTCTGTATTCTCTCTTGTTTTTGATCCGAAGAAAATGAAAAAGCAGAAAAAGCGAACAAGAAGATGTATAGGAATGATTTTTTCATGATAATAAGAATTGTACTAATCTAACAAATCTAACTCAAAATTTGTTCCAAAAGTATAAGCTAAAAACAAAAAACCCTTTCGTAATTACGAAAGGGTTTAAAAAACAAATTAAGGGTGGTTTGGATTAATAGTATAGCAACCTTCTTACATTCGCTACATATTTAGCCAATCTAATTACCTGTTTTGTGTACCCAAATTCATTGTCGTACCAGACATAAAGAACTATGTTCTTTTTATCTTCTGATACAATAGTAGCATGGCTATCGAATACCGAACAACAGGTATTTCCGATAATATCATTTGAAACTAATTCCTCTTCTATCGAAAATTTAATTTGGTTTACAAGATCACCTTCCATGGCATATTTCTTTACCATTTGATTCACCTCTTCCAAAGAAGCTTCTTTGTTGATAGATAAATTCATGATTGCCAAAGAACCATTTGGAGTTGGAACTCTCACAGCATTTGCTGTAAGTTTTCCGTCTAAGCTTGGAATTACTTTAGTTACAGCTTTCCCTGCACCAGTAGAAGTAATTACCATATTAATTGCAGCAGATCTTCCTCTTCTTGGTTTTTTGTGGTAGTTATCCAACAAGTTTTGGTCGTTGGTGTATGCGTGTACTGTTTCGATATGTCCTTTTTCTACTCCGTAATTGTCTTCAATTACTTTCAAAATTGGTGAAATTGCATTTGTTGTACAAGATGCTGCAGAAAAAATATCGTGTTCTTCAATCTTAAACTCTTTTTGATTGATTCCGTATACAATATTCGGTATTTCTTTTCCAGGAGCAGTCAAAATTACTTTTGAAACACCCTTAGATTTTAGGTGGTTTGAAAGCGCTTCTTTGTCTGTAAAAACCCCTGTGTTGTCCAACACCAAAGCATTGTTTATACCAAAAGCTGTGTAATCAATCTCAGAAGGATGATTCGCTTGAATGATATTAATCACCTGACCATTAATAATCAAATTTTTATTTTCATAGTCTTCAAAAATAGTTCCTGGGAAAGGACCGTGAACCGAATCCATTCTTAGCAAAGAAGCTCTTTTCTTTATTTGATCTTCAGAATTGTTTCTTACAACAATTGCTCTCAATCTCAATTGCTGACCTTTTCCAGCTTGTTTGATTAACTCTCTTGCAGCCAATCTCCCAATTCTTCCAAAACCATACAAAACCACATCTCTTGGTTCTAAAGATTGGTTGTCTCCAGTTTTGAACCCACTTAATTTTGAATTCAAAAACTCGGTGATAGAATCAAAACTTCCTTTTTCTATCGCCCATTCGGCAGCAAGTTTTCCTATATCTATTTTTGATGGAGCAATATCAATGTTCATAATTTCTTCAGCCAAAGCTGCAGAATCTTCAACTGTTATTTTATTTCCTGTTACTTCAGTTGTTGACTTATGAAGACTTAGGATTTCAGACACACTTTGGTCTACCAAAGGATTTCTAAACAGTACTAATTCAATTGATTTGTCGTACAGCAAATTTCCAATAGAAGTTATTAGACTTATTGCTGATTTTTCTTTGTTTACCCAGTCGTTCAGTTCCGACTCGTAAAATGCTTTAGAAGCGGTTTGGCTCATTGTTAAGAGTTTTAAATTTCTTCACAAATTTATCAAAAATTACAGAAATAACTCGCTCCAATTTTCAAAACTTCCACAAAAAAGAAAAACATAGCCTAAAGACTATGTTTTCTATTTCTTTAATTAAAATTATTCAATTCTATCCTAAGTAAGTTTTCAATAATTTACTTCTTGATGTCTGTCTTAATCTTCTTATCGCTTTTTCTTTAATTTGTCTTACTCTTTCTCTAGTTAAGTCAAACTTAGTTCCAATTTCCTCTAAAGTAAGTCCATGTTTCATTCCTATTCCAAAGAACAAGATAATCACTTCTCTTTCTCTTTCTGACAAAGTAGATAAAGATCTCTTGATCTCTCTTTGCAAAGATTCAATCATCAAATCCGTATCTGCTGTAGGCGAATCAGAGTTAATCAATACATCCAACAGAGAGTTGTCTTCTCCTTCTTGAAAAGGCGCATCCACAGATACGTGTCTACCTCCCACTCTCAAAGTATCTGTAACTTTAGTGTTTGTTACTTCTAACTCTTCTGCTAATTCGTGTTCACTTGGAGCTCTTTCGTATTGTTGCTCAAGCCTAGAGAATGTTTTGTTCAATTTATTCAAAGACCCTACTTGGTTCAATGGCAATCTCACAATTCTACTTTGTTCTGCTAAAGCTTGTAAGATCGATTGTCTAATCCACCAAACTGCGTAAGAAATAAATTTAAAACCTCTTGTTTCATCAAATCTTTGTGCAGCTTTAATCAAACCAAGATTTCCTTCATTAATCAAATCTGGCAAAGTAAGTCCTTGGTTTTGATATTGTTTAGCAACAGAAATTACAAATCTTAAGTTAGATTTAATTAATTTCTCCAATGCTATTTGATCACCTTCCTTGATTCTTTGAGCCAATAAAACCTCCTCTTCTGCTGTAATTAGGGTTTCTTTACTAATTTCTTGTAGGTATTTATCAAGAGATTGACTTTCCCTGTTCGTTATCGATTTGGTAATTTTTAGTTGTCTCATTCAATGGTTTTAAGTGAATATTAAGTGCAAAAATAACATTTTTTGTTACATCAGTCAACACCTTTTACGTAAACCCTTGTGGTTTGTTACATTGAAAGGTGTTTTTTTCTTAAAAAAAGTAAAAAATTTTCTTAAAATATTGATAATCAAATATTAAAAGTTGAATATAATTTTGATTTTTTATCCAATTCATGAAACTTTCTTGTTTTAGAGCCAATTAGGGCGAAGATTTGAACTGATTGGACTGTGATTTTTACTCCTTATTACTCTCTTGTTGCCGGAATAGCCACTTAAGAAATATTTCTGACGCAGAAAATATAATTTCTACAAAGTCAAATATCCAATGCTTGAATTATTCTGACACAGGTAAAACAAATAAATCTATTATTTTATGTCGAGCGAAATCAATTGTTTTTCTCCAATAAACCCTTCCAATTTATCTCCAATCTTTACTGGTCCTACTCCTGCTGGAGTTCCTGTGTAAATTACATCTCCTATTTTTAAGGTGAAAAACTGAGAGACATAACTGATAATTTGGTCAATTGTAAAAATCATATCTCTGGAATTCCCGATCTGAACCTGCACTCCATTCTTAATTAAACTGAATTCAATTCCCTGAACTGATTCAAACTCAGACTTATCGATAAATTCTTTGCCAAATACAGCCGAACCGTCAAAAGCCTTAGCTTTCTCCCAAGGCAAACCTTTACTTTTACATTCTCCCTGTAAATCTCTGGCTGTAAAATCTATACCTAATCCAATTTTATCGTAATATGTGTTTGCAAAACGCTCTTCTATGTGTTTTCCTACCTTGTTGATTTTCACCAACAATTCCACTTCAAAATGCAAATCTTTTGTGAATTCTGGAATATAAAAAGGGACTCTTTTAGGCAAAATAGCCGAATCTGGTTTTAAGAAAAACAAAGGTTCTTTTGGAGCTTCGTTCCCTAATTCTTTAGCGTGTTCGCTATAGTTTCTACCTATGCAGATTATTTTCATTGTTTTTAGTAATTAGTATATGGAATTATTAACTAGCCAGAGCTTCTGCGAACTTTAAATTAAGTAGCTATCATTTTGGTATTTAAAGTAAACTATATGACAAATAATTTCAATTTGACATTTTCAAAAATCTATACAATCAGGATTACTCGGGAAAAGCGATTGACACGAGTTCCATTTCACGGAAATCGGTTCTATACAATCCCGATTGCTCGGGATAAGCGATTCACACGAGTTCCGTTTCACGGAAATCGGTTTTCTGCTTACATATTTTCCTTTACCTCCTGCAATACCTTCTTGGTGTACCTAGGAAAATCTCCTTGCATCATCCAAGAATAGTAACTTGGCTCTCTTCTCAAAACGTCCTCAATTGTTTTTCCTTTGTGCTTACCAAAATTAAAACAAGGCTCTCCATCTGCATTAAAAACAAAACGACCTGCGTAATCAGCCATTTTATTTCCCATTTCAGAGTATTCTGCCAAGAAATCTACATTTCCCTCAATATCATCGTATCTATCAACCTGAGCTAGTAATACGTCCATTGTAGCAGTTGTATCTGCCTCAGCACTGTGAGCATTTTCTAATTTTTTACCGCAATAAAATTGAAGAGCAGCCTCCAGCGTTCTTTTTTCTTGCTTATAAAAAATATTCTGAACATCAATCCTCTTTCTATCAGTCATATCAAAATCAACCTCCACTCTTAAAAGTTCTTCCATCAACATTGGAATATCAAAACGATTTGAGTTGTAACCAGCCAAATCTGCATCTCCAATAAAAGCTATTGCTTCAGGAGCTACTTCTTTCCAGGTTTTTTCGTTAAGCACATCAAAATCATATATTCCATGGACTTCTGATGCTTCGATTGGGATTGGCATTTCAGGGTTTACTCTTCTCGTAAAAGTTTCTTTATCACCATTCGGCATCAATTTTTGAATGGATATTTCTACAATTCGGTCTTTAGACACGTCTACCCCTGTAGATTCTAAGTCAAAAAACGCAATGGGTCTTTTTAAGCTAATATTCATTATTCTTCTTTTTTTTAAAAAAAGCTCTTCTCCTGATTATTATCTGGATTGAAGAGCTTTTTTGGATAATCTATTTCTGAATCAGCCCTCGCTGAACTGTTTGTCTCAATTCGCTCAAACTCAAGCTTCAGATTTATTATACATTTTTAGAGTTATAGAACTAACATAACTTCGTACTTCTTCTAAAGTTCCCTATTCGGATCAAATTGCTCCAAGTAATCCGCTACTTTTCGGACAAACATTCCTCCAAGTGCTCCATCTACAACTCTGTGGTCGTAAGCATGCGAAAGGAACATCTTGTGTCTTATTCCCATTGTATCTCCTTCAGGTGTTTCGATAACCGAAACCATCTTACGGATTGCCCCAACAGCCATAATTGCTACCTGAGGTTGGTTAATAATTGGTGTTCCAAATACATTTCCAAAGGTACCTACATTCGTCATTGTATAAGTTCCACCTTGAATCTCATCTGGCGTTAATTTATTTTGTCTTGCTCTGTTCGCAAGATCATTCACTGCTTTAGTCAATCCCAAAAGATTTAATCTATCCGCATTTTTAATAACAGGAACAATTAAGTTTCCTGAAGGCAAAGCCGCTGCCATACCTATATTTATATTTCCTCTTTGGATGATGTTTGTACCATCAATTGAAATATTAATTCCAGGAAAATCTTTAATCGCCTTGGCAATTGCTTCAATAAATATTGGAGTAAATGTAATTTTCTCTCCGTTATCTTTTTGAAATTGATTTTTTACTTTATTTCTCCAATTTACAATATTTGTAACGTCAGCTTCTACGTATGAAGTTACGTGAGGAGAAGTTGATTTTGACATCACCATATGATCTGCAATCAATTTCCTCATTCTGTCCATTTCTACAACGGTATCATTTGGCCCTACCGGAATAGCTTGTTTGTGAACCGGCTTATTGATTTGAG